>NZ_JBEYTP010000068.1:0-23101 GCF_040643125.1 Micromonospora sp. NPDC047465 | reverse complement strand
AGGACCGCGCGGAAGTCGTCCAGCATCGGCTCCATCAGGCGCGAGTGGAACGCGTGACTCACCGACAACCGCTTGACCCGCCAACCCCGCCCGACGCACCGCTCGGCGACCCCATCAAGCACCGACAGCGCACCCGACAGCACCACCGACCCCGGCCCGTTCACCGCCGCAACGTCCACCACGTCACCGACCAGCCCACGAACCTCGCCCTCGGACGCACCCACAGCCAGCATCCCGCCACCAGCCGGCAACGCCTGCATCAGAGACCCACGCGCCGCCACCAGCTTGCAGGCATCCTCCAACGACAACACCCCCGCCACATAGGCGGCAGTCACCTCACCAATCGAATGCCCAGCCAGATAGTCCGGCCGCACACCCCACGACAACAACAACTCATACAGAGCCACCTCAACCGCAAACAACCCCGCCTGCGTGTAGACGGTCTGATCCAACAGCTCGGCCCCGGCGGAGCCCGCATCCGCGAACAGCACCGACTTCAACGGCTGCGGCAGCACCCGGTCCAGGTGCCCACACACCTCGTCGAGGGCCGAGGCGAACACCGGGAACGAGTCGTACAGCTCCCGACCCATCCCCACCCGCTGCGAACCCTGACCCGTGAACAGGAACGCCCGACGGCCGGTAACCACCTCACCCGAGACGACGGTGCCCGCCCCACCCGCCCCTGCGAGGACGTCGAGGCCCGCCAGCAACTCGTCCCGATCGGCGCCGAGGACCACCGCCCGGTGCTCCAACGCCGCCCGAGCGGTGGCCAGGGACCAGCCCGCCTCCACCACATCCGAGGACCCGCGCCGGGCGAACTCCGCCAACCGCGCAGCCTGACCGGACAACGCCTCCGCCGACCGCCCCGACACCAACCACGGCACCACCGACAGACCCGGCACGGCCGACGCCTCGACCGCAACCGCCTCCGCCTGCTCCACGATCACATGCGCGTTCGTCCCCGAGATCCCGAACGACGACACCGCCGCCCGACGCGGCCGACCCACCACCGGCCACGGCGCCGACTCGGTAGCAAGCGCGACAGCCCCCGACGACCAGTCCACCTTCGACGACGGCACATCCACATGCAGCGACGCCGGCACCACACCGTGCCGCATCGCGAGGACCATCTTGATCACACCCGCCACACCCGCGGCGGCCTGCGTGTGACCGATGTTCGACTTGATCGACCCCAGCAGCAGCGGCTCCGCGCCGTCGCGGCCCTGGCCGTACGTGGCGAGGAGGGCCTGCGCCTCGATCGGATCACCCAGGGTGGTACCCGTGCCGTGCGCCTCCACCACGTCGACGTCGGACGCCGACAACCGCGCGTTCGCCAGAGCCTGCCGGATCACCCGCTGCTGCGACGGGCCGTTCGGCGCCGTCAACCCGTTCGACGCCCCGTCCTGATTGACGGCGGTCCCCCGCACCACCGCGAGCACCCGGTGGCCCATGCGCTGCGCGTCGGACAGCCGCTCGACGAGGAGCATGCCGACGCCCTCGGCGAGGGAGGTGCCGTCGGCACCGTCGGCGAACGCCCGGCACCGGGCGGACATGGACAGGTTGCCCTGGCGGGTGAAGTCGACGAACACGGCGGGCGTGGGCATGACCGTCACGCCGCCGGCCAGGGCCAGGTCGGACTCGCCGGAGCGCAGCGACTGCACGGCGAGGTGCAGCGCCACCAGCGAGGACGAGCACGCGGTGTCGACGGTCACCGCCGGCCCCTCGAAGCCGAACGCGTACGCGACCCGGCCGGAGCTGATGCTGCCGGCGTTGCCGAGGCCGAGGTAGTCGACGACGCCGTCGGGCACGTCGGCGGCGCCGGCGGCGTAGTCGGCGTGGGTGAGCCCGGCGAAGACGCCGACGCGGGCGCCCTTCAGCCCGAGAGGGTCGACACCTGCGGACTCGAACGCCTCCCACGAGGTTTCCAGCAGCAGCCGCTGCTGCGGGTCCATGGCCAGGGCCTCGCGGGGCGAGATGCCGAAGAAGCGCGGGTCGAAGTCACCCGCGTCGTGGACGAAGCCGCCCTCGCGTACGCAGGACGTCCCGGGGCGTTCCCGGGTCGGGTCGTACAGCTCGGCGAGGTCCCAGCCGCGGTCGGTCGGGAAGGGGCCGACGGCGTCACCGGACGCGGCGACGAGATCCCACAGCGCCTCGGGGGAGGTGATCCCGCCGGGGAAGCGGCAGGCCATGCCGACGATGGCGATGGGCTGCTGCGCCTCGTCCTCGACGTCACGGAGCCGTTGCCGGGTCCGGCGCAGGTCGGTGGTGACCCTCTTCAGGTACTCCCGGAGCTTTTCTTCGGTGTCCATCAACCTGACCCATCGCGGTGGCCGGCGGAGACCTGACGTAGGCGACGGTACGAATGCGCGAATTCCTCAGGCCAGATCGGTTGTCGTCCCTTGAGCACAATTCTGCCGAGAGCCACGGGTCCCCTCTGCGGGGGAAAGCTATGGCGTCGCGATGACCTGCGACAACCCCTAACCCACGCCGCCGTCCGCTAGGGGTGGTCCCGGCCCGGTGGATCCGATTAGCGTCCGTTTGATCGCACGGCGCCCGCGTTGACGGCGGCGCCACCGGTGGAAGGACCGTGTACGAATGACCGACTCAGACAACGGCCTGTGGGTCCGCCGGTTCCACCCGGCGCCGGCCGGAGCCCCGCGGCTGGTGTGCCTGCCGCACGCCGGAGGGTCCGCGAGTTTCTACTTCCCGGTGTCGCGGGCGCTGTCGCCGGCCGTGGAGGTTCTCGCCATCCAGTACCCGGGGCGGCAGGACCGCCGCCACGAGCCGTGCGTCGGCACGATCCCGGAACTGGCCCGGCAGGTGTTCGGGGTGCTGAAGCCGTGGCTGGACCAGCCGCTGGCGATCTTCGGGCACAGCATGGGCGCGACGCTGGGCTTCGAGGTGGCACGGCTGATGGAGGCGGAGACGGGGCGGCCGGCGGCGCACCTGTTCCCGTCCGGGCGGCGGGCGCCGTCGTGCCACCGGCACGAGACGGTGCACCTGCTCGACGACGAGGGCCTGCTCGCCGACATGAAGAAGCTGAGCGGCACGAACGCCGCCGTGCTGGGTGACCCGGAGCTGCTGCGGGCGGCGCTGCCGGCGATCCGCAACGACTACCGGGCGGCGGAGACGTACGAGTACACGCCGGGGCCGGCGCTGAGCTGCCCGGTGACGGTGTTCACCGGCGACGACGACCCGAAGGCCACGGTCGACGAGGCGAAGGCGTGGGAGCAGCACACCACGGGCGCGTTCGACCTGCACGTCTTCCCGGGCGGGCACTTCTTCCTGGCCCAGCACCAGGCGGCGATCCTGCGTACCATCTCGGCGGCCCTGGCCCGGACGGCGGTCGGCTGACCGCGCGGACGCGCACGCGGAGACGGCGCGGCCCCCGCCGCCCGGGACGACCCGGGGCGGCGGGGGCCGCGGCGTGTCACGACTTGTGGCCGACGGCGATGACGTAGTCCAGCAGCGCCAGCTCCTTCTTGATCAGCTTCTCGTCGCGCCAGTGGTTGGCCATGCCCTTGACCGCGCTGCGCTCGACCTCGGCCTGGAAGGCCGGGTCGCTGGGCCGGCTGGCCTGGAACTGCCGCCAGCCCTCCCAGGTGCGGTCCTGGATGGACTGCACGTCGGCGTTGGCGAAGCCGGCGGCGGTCAGCTGCTCGGCGTAGCCGGCCCGGTCGTGCCAGTTCTCGTCGGGGATGCTGAACTTGACGAAGCTGAGCGGGCCGGCGCTGATCGACATCCGGGGGGTGCCGTTGCTCAGCGGGATGATGTCGGCGGTGGCGAGGGTGCCGCCCGGCTTCAGCACCCGGAACGCCTCGGAGAAGAAGGCGCTGCGCGGGTAGAAGTGGAACGCCGACTCCAGGGCCACCACCCGGTCGAACGTGTTGTCCTCGAACGGCAGTGCGGTGGCGGTGCCGAGCTGGAACTGGGCCTGCTCGGCGAGGCCCTCCTCGCGGGCGCGGGCCTGGGCGTGCTCGACGTGCCGGGGGGTCACGTTGATCCCGTGCACCTTGGCCACCCGGCGGTCCCGCAGCCAGGCGAAGTCCTGGTCGCCGTAGCCGAACCCGACGTCGAGGACGGTGTCGTCGGGCTTGAAGCCGGCGGCGTCGGCGAGCTTCATGGCCAGCGCCTCGCCGGCCACGTCGAGGCTGGTGACGCCCTCCTCCCAGTACCCGACGTTCATGTAGCGGGTGGTGCGGGCGGCGAACTCCACGCCCGGGGACTGGATCTCGTAGAAGCGGCGGACGCGGGTGACCGGGTCCTTGGTGGTCAGGGTCCGGATGAGCCGGCCGAGGGTGCGCATGTTCTCCAGCAAGTGGGGCTCCTTCTCCAGTGGTGGTCAGGGTTGCAGCGCCCGGGCGGACACCTGCTGGCGCAGGTCGTCCACCAGGGCGGCCAGGCCGTCGGGGCCCGCCGCCACGCCGAAGACGTAGAAGTCGGGCCGGATCAGCACGGCATCGGCGGCCGCGCCGTCCAGGTACGTCAGGAGGACGCCGTCGAGGTCGACGACGTCGCCGTCGGCGGCGGAGGCGGCGTCGCCGGGGCGGACGGTGACCCGGCGGGCGTCGAGGACGTCGAGGAACGCCGCCCGGTCCACGTCGAGGCCGGGGGCCGGGTCGTCGCGGGTGAGGAGCACGAAGCCGGTGCCGACGACCTCGTCGAGGCGTCCGGTCCGTCCGCCGGCGGTCACCCGGCCCTGGGGCGCGGGGTGCCCGGCGTGCGGGGCGGGCGCGCCGTCGGCGGCACGGTGCAGCACGCCGTCGACGACGGCCTCGCGCAGCGACCGGGCGTGCCGCTGCTGGGTACGCCGGCGCAGCGCGGCGAGCATCACCGAGTCGCGGCCGGCGGCCTGCTTGGGATCGGTCTCGCAGATCACCTTGCCGGAGTCGATGGACATCCGGATGGCGTGCTGCACGTGCGCCCGCCGCTCCACCTCGTACGTGTCGAGCAGCGCCGGGTCGGCGAGGCCCCGGTGGACGAGGTCCAGCTTCCAGGCCAGGTTGACCGCGTCGCGGAAACCGGAGCTCATGCCCTGGCCGAGGAACGGGGGCATGACGTGGGCGGCGTCCCCGGCGAGGAACACCCGGCCGGAGCGCCACCGGTCGGCGTAGCAGGCCTGGGTGGTGTAGACGCCGTAGCGGTCGAGGCGGGCGGTGTCGGGGGTGATGTCGAACAGGCCGAGCAGCCGCCACACGCTGTCGAGGCTCTGGAACTCCTCCAGGGTCTCCCCCGGCACCCGCATGAACTCCCAGCGGCGGTGGCCGGGTCCGGCGGAGACGGCGGTGCGGGGGCGGGCCGGGTCGCAGATCTGCAGGTTGTTGGGCTTGAACTCGACCGGCTCGTTGAGCACGACGTCACAGACCAGCCAGTCGTGGGTGAAGCCGAGGTCGGTGACGCCCGCGTCGAGCCAGCGGCGGACGAAGCTGTTCGCCCCGTCGCAGCCGAGCACCCAGCCGGCGGTGAAGGAGTGCTCGGCGCCGGCCGCGTCGACGGCGGTGACGTCCACCCGGTCGCCGTGGTCGGCCAGCGCCGTCACCTCCAGCCCGCGCAGCACCTCCACGCCGGGCAGGGCGGCGCCCCGCTCGGCGAGGCGGTCCTCCAGGCCGGGCTGGTAGAAGGAGGTGGAGTCGGGCCAGCCGGCGGGGCCGTCCTCGGCGACCTTGACGTGCAGCAGGGTCCGGCCGAAGCCGTTCTTCCAGGTGTACTCGCCGGACAGCTCGGTGACCGGGTCGTCGGCGGCCGGCGCGAGCACGTCGGCCAGGCCGCAGGCGGCGAGGATGCGGCTGGCCTCGCCGTCGTACGACACGGCCCGGGGCATGCTGTACGGGGTGGTGTGCTTCTCCACCACCCGTACGGTGAGGCCGCGCTGGGCGAGCAGGATCGCCGCCACCTGCCCGACCGGGCCGTAGCCCACGATCAGTACGTCGGTCATCGCCGTCCCTCGTGTAGTCCGCGTCGGGCCCGCGTCAGAGCCCGAGTTCCTGGTCGATCAGGCTGAAGATCTCGTCGTCGCTGGCGTCGTCGAGGTCGAGGTCGTCGTCGGTGGCGGACGCGCCGCGCATCGTGCGCCACTTGGCGACCAGCACCTCCAGCCGGGCGGCGACCTGGGTGTGCAGCTCCGGCTCGACCACCGTCTCGGTCAGCGCCCGCTCCAGGCTCTCCAGCTCGGTGAGGATCGCCGGGACGGCCTCGCCGCCGTCGGGGACGAGCTGGGCGCGCAGGTGGCCGGCCAGCGCGGTCGGGTCCGGGTAGTCGAAGATCACCGTCGCGGGCAGCCGGTGGCCGGTGGCCTCGGCGAGCCGGTTGCGCAGCTCGACGGCGGTCAGCGAGTCGAAGCCGATCTCGTTGAACGCCTGGCCGGGCCGGATGGCGTCCGGGCTGGCGTGACCGAGCACGGTGGCCGCCTCGGCGCGCACCAGGTCGAGCAGCAGGGCCGACTGCTCGGCGGCGGTGAGCGCCCGGAGCCGGCCGGCGAGGTCCCGGCCGGCTCCGGCCGCCGCCGACCGGGCGCGGGGGCGTTCGCGCCGCACCAGGCCGCGCATGAGCGCGGGTACGGCGGCCCGGTCGGCGAGGGCGGCCACGTCGACCCGGGTGGGCACCAGGTGCTCCTCGGGCGCGGCCAGCCCGGCGTCGAACAGGGCCATCCCGAGGTCGGAGGGGATGGCGAGCTGGCCGTCGCGGGAGGTGATCCGGGGGTCGGTGCAGTCCAGCTTGGCGGTCATCGCGCTGGCCTGCTCCCAGAGGCCCCACGCGTACGACTGGGCGGGCAGGCCGGCGCCGCGGCGGGCGTGGGCGAGCGCGTCGAGGTACGCGTTGGCGGCGGCGTAGTTGCCCTGCCCGGGTACGCCGAACACGCCGGCGCCGGAGGAGAACAGCACGAACGCGGCGAGGTCGAGGTGGCGGGTCGCCTCGTCGAGGTGGCGGGCGGCGTCCACCTTGGGCCGGAACACGGTGTCGATCCGCTCGGGGGTGAGCGCGGTGACGACGCCGTCGTCGAGGACACCGGCGAGGTGGACCACGGCGGTGAGCGGGTGCTCGGCCGGGACGGCGGCGACCAGCCGGGCCACGGCGTCGCGGTCGGCGACGTCGGCGGCGGCCACGGTGACGGTGGCGCCGAGGGCGGTCAGCTCCCCGGTCAGCTCGGCCGCGCCGGGGGCGTCCGGGCCGCCGCGGCTGGCGAGCAGGAGGTGGCGTACCCCGTGCCGGGTGACCAGGCGGCGGGCGACGAGCCCGCCGAGCAGGCCGGTGCCGCCGGTGACGAGGACGGTGCCGTCGGGCTGCCAGCGGGCCGGCATGGTGAGCACGACCTTGCCGACGTGCCGGGCCTGGCTGACGTACCGGAAGGCGTCGGGCGCCTGGCGGACGTCCCAGGCGCGTACCGGCAGCGGGGTGAGCGTCCCGGCCGCGAACAGGCCCATCAGCTCGACGAGCATCCGCTGGATCTCGTCGGGGTCGACGGTGGTCAGGTCGTACGCCTGGTAGGCGACGCCGGGATGGTCGGCGGCGACCTGGTCGGGGTCGCGCAGGTCGGTCTTGCCCATCTCGACGAACCGGCCGCCGCGGGGCAGCAGCCGCAGCGACGCGTCGACGAACTCCCGGGCGAGGGAGTCGAGCACGACGTCGACGCCGCGTCCGTCGGTGGCGGCGAGGAACGCCGCCTCGAAGTCGAGGGTGCGGGACGAGGCGAGATGGTCGTCGGGTACGCCCATGGCCCGCAGGGCGGGCCACTTGCCGGGGCTGGCGGTGGCGTACACGTCGGCGCCGAGGTGGCGGGCGAGCTGGACGGCGGCCATGCCGACGCCGCCGGCGGCGGCGTGCACCAGCACGGACTCGCCGGCCCGCAGCCGGGCCAGGTTGACCAGCCCGTGGTACGCGGTGAGGAACACCACCGGCACCGAGGCGGCCTGCGCGAACGTCCAGCCGGCGGGAACCGGCACGAGCAGCCGGCGGTCGGTGACCGCGACCGGGCCGAAGCAGCCGACGAAGACGCCGAGCACCGGGTCGCCGGGGCGCAGGTCGGTGACGGCCGCGCCGACCTCGGTGACCACGCCGGCGGCCTCGCCGCCGGGCGGGCCGGGGTCGCCCGGGTAGAGGCCGAGCGCGTTGAGCACGTCGCGGAAGTTGAGGCCGGCGGCGCGTACCCGGACCCGCACGTCCAGCGGGCCGAGCGGCGCGTCGGCGGCGTCGGTGGCGACGAGGGCGAGGTTCTCCAGGCTGCCGCGCGTCGGGACGTCCAGCCGCCAGGCGTCCGCGCCGGCCGGCGGCGTGAGCGTCGGCGCGTCGGCGCGGCGGGCCAGCCGGGGGGCGTGCGGGGCGCCGCCGCGCAGCGCCACCTGGGGCTCCCCGGCGGCGAGGACGGCGGCGAGGTCGGCGGCGGTGGGCTCGGCGTCGGCGTCGAGCAGGACGAACCGGTCGGGGTGCTCGGACTGCGCGGAGCGCACCAGACCCCAGGCGGTCGCCGCGTCCGGGTCGGTCACCTCGGCGGGGCTGTGCACGCCGACCGCGCCCCGGGTGAGCAGGACCAGCGGGGTCTCCGCCCAGCGGGGGTCGGCGAGCCAGCCCTGGACGAGGGCGAGCGCCTCGGCGGCGACGCCGCGTGCCCGGTCGGTGCCGGCCGCAGTCCCGGCGCCGCCCGTGTCCGGCCCGTTCGGCACGGGGTGGGCACCGCCGAGCGGGGCGAGGACGGCGTCCGGCGGGGGCGCGCCGTCGTCGACCGCACGGGCCAGGGCGGTCAGGTTGGGATGGTGCGGGAGCCCCGCGACGGCCGGGCCGAGCGCCACGACCCGGGCCGGTCCGGCCGGCTCCGGGGCGGCCAGCGGCTGCCAGCCGAGGCGGAACAGGGCGTCGCGGACGCTGGCGTCCTCGGCGCCGAGCTCGGCGCGGGAGATGGGGCGCATGGCCAGGGACGCCACCTCGGCGACCGGCTCGCCGGCCGCGTCGGCGACGGTCAGGGCGATGGCGTGCGGCGCGACCTGGGTGACGCGGACGCGCAGCGCGGTGGCGCCGGCGGCGTGCAGGGTGACGCCGTTCCAGGCGAACGGCAGCAGCAGCCGTCCCGCCCCGGCCTTGGCGAGGCCGCCGAAGTGCGCGGCGTGCAGTGCGGCGTCGAGCAGGGCCGGGTGCAGCCCGTAGCGGGCGGCTTCGGCCCGCTCGGCCGGGGGCAGCTCCACCTCGGCGTACACCTCGTCGCCGCTGGTCCACACGGCGCGCAGCCCCTGGAACGCGGGCCCGTACGCGTACCCGTCGGCGGCGAGCCCGGCGTAGAAGCCGGCCAGGTCGACGGCGCGGGCGTGCGGCGGCGGCCAGGCGGCGAGGTCCGCGGGCGGGGCCGGCGAGTCGGCGGTGGACAGGGTGGCGGTGGCGTGCCGGGTCCACGGGGCGTCGGCCGGGTCGTCGGCGGGCCGGGAGTGCAGGGTCACCGGGCGGCGGCCGTCGTCGCCGGCCGGGCCCACGGCCACCTGCACCTGGGTCGCCCCGTCGGCGGGCAGGGCGAGCGGCGCCTCGATGACCATCTCGTCGAGGCCGGGGCAGCCGACCTCGTCGCCGGCGCGCAGGCACAGCTCGACCAGGCCGGTGCCGGGCACGAGCACGGTCTCCATGACCCGGTGGTCGGCCAGCCACGGCTGGGCGGCGGCGGAGAGCCGGCCGGTGAGCAGGTGGCCCTTCGCCTCGGCGAGGGCCACGGACGCGCCGAGCAGCGGGTGCCCGGCGGCGTCGAGGCCGGCGGCGCCCACGTCGCCGGGGCCGCTGACGGGGCGGGGCCAGTAGCGGCGGTGGGCGAACGCGTACGTGGGCAGGTCGACGTGGCGCCCGCCGGCCAGGGCCGGCCGCCAGTCCACCGGCACCCCGGCCACGTGCAGCTGGGCCAGGGAGAGCAGGAACCGGGCCCGGTCGCCCTGGTCGCGCTGCACCGAGCCGACCACGATGGTGTCGTGGTCGGCGAGGGTCTCCTCGATGCCGACGGTGAGCACCGGGTGGGGGCTGCACTCGACGTACGTGTCGTGGCCCTCGGCGGCCAGCGCCCGGACGGCCCGTTCCAGCTCGACGGGCTGACGCAGGTTGCGGTACCAGTAGTCGGGGCCCAGCTCGGTGCCGTCGACCCAGCGCAGGTCGGTGGTGGAGAACATCGGCACGGCGGCCGGGCCGGGCGTGATGCCGGCGAGGGCGTCGGCCAGTTCGTCGCGGATGCGTTCGACGTGCGCGGAGTGGGAGGCGTAGTCGACGGCGATGCGGCGTACCCGGGCGTTCTCGGCGGCCAGGCTCGCGAGCAGTTCCTCGACGGCGGCCTCCTCGCCGGAGACCACCACGGCGGCGGGGCCGTTGACGGCGGCCACGGCGATCCGGTCCCCGTACGGGGCGACCCGCTCGCGGACCACGTCGGCGGGCAGCGCGACCGAGGCCATCGCCCCGTGCCCGGCGAGGGCCCGGATGGCGCGGCTGCGCAGCGCCACGACGCGGGCGGCGTCGGGCAGGGAGAGGATCCCGGCGACGCAGGCGGCGGCGATCTCGCCCTGCGAGTGGCCGACCACGGCGGCCGGCTGCACGCCGTACGAGCGCCACAGCTCGGCCAGCGACACCATCATGGCGAACAGGGCGGGCTGCACCACGTCGACCTGGTCGAGGCTCGGCGCGCCGGGGGTCTGGCGCAGCACGTCCAGCAGCGACCAGTCCAGGTGCGGCCGCAGCGCGGCGTCGCAGGCGGCCATCCGCTCGGCGAACACGGGGGCCTGGTCGAGCAGGTCCAGCCCCATGCCGAGCCACTGGGAGCCCTGGCCGGGGAAGACGAACACGCACCGGCCGGCCGGGCCGGCGTCGCCGCGTACCAGCTCGGGGGCCGGCCGGCCCTCGGCGAGCGCGTCGAGGGCGGCGGCGATCCGCTCGGGGTCGGCGCCGACAAGCACGGCCCGGGCGTCGAACGCGGCCCGAGTGGCGGCCAGCGACCAGGTCACGTCGACGGGGCGCTGGTCGGGGTGCGCGGCGAGGTGGGCGCGCAGCCGCCGGGCCTGCCCGGCCAGTGCCTCGGGGGTACGGGCCGACAGCAGCCACGGCAGCGCGGCGGGTTCGGCCGGCTCGGCGGGTGGCTCGTCGACCGGGGTGGGCTCGTCGACCGGGGCGGCCTCGACGATGACGTGGGCGTTGGTGCCGCTGATGCCGAACGACGACACGCCGGCCCGCGCCGGCCGGTCCTGGTGAGGCCACGGCCGGGCCTCGGTGAGCAGTTCGACCGACCCGGCGGCCCAGTCCACGCGGGAGGTGCGCCGCTCGGCGTGCAGGGTGCGGGGCAGGACGCCGTGCCGCATGGCGAGCACCATCTTGATCACGCCGGCGACGCCGGCCGCGGCCTGCGTGTGCCCGAGGTTGGACTTGACGGAGCCGAGCAGCACGGGCGGGGCGTCGGCGGGGCGCTGGCCGTACGTGGCGAGGATCGCCTCGGCCTCGATCGGGTCGCCGAGCGGGGTGCCGGTGCCGTGCGCCTCGACCACGTCCACGTCGGCGGGGGTGAGCCGGGCGGCGCCGAGCGCGGCGCGGATCACCCGCTCCTGGGAGGGGCCGTTCGGGGCGGTGAGCCCGTTGGACGCGCCGTCCTGGTTCACGGCGGTGCCGCGCACCACGGCGAGGACGGGGTGGCCGCGACGGCGGGCGTCGGAGAGCCGTTCGACGACGAGCATGCCGACGCCCTCGGACATGCCGAACCCGTCGGCCTCCTCCGCGAACGCCTTGCACCGGCCGTCGGCGGCGAGGCCGCGCTGGCGGCTGAACCCGGTCAGGCCGGCGGGGCTGGACAGCACGGACACGCCGCCGGCCAGGGCCAGGTCGCAGTCGCCCTGGCGCAGCGCCTGGACGGCCAGGTGCAGCGCGACGAGGGACGCCGAGCAGGCGGTGTCCACGGTGACGGCGGGCCCTTCCAGCCCGAGGGCGTACGCGACGCGGCCGGACAGGACGCTGCCGGCCGTGCCGGTGAGCAGGTGCCCCTCGTCGGCGGTGACCTCCCCGTCGTCGGAGGGGACGCCGGGGGCGATCTGGTCGGCGTAGTCCTGGCCGTGGGTGCCGGCGAAGACGCCGGTGCGGCTGCCGCGCAGCGCGCCCGGGTCGATGCCGGCCCGTTCCAGGGCCTCCCAGGAGGTCTCCAGCAGCAGCCGGTGCTGCGGGTCCATGGCGAGGGCCTCGCGGGGGCTGATGCCGAAGAACTCGGCGTCGAAGTCGGCGATCCCGGTGAGGAACCCGCCCGAGCGCACGTACGTCTTCCCGGGCGTGCCGGGCACCGGGTCGTACAGGTCCGCGAGGGGCCAGCCCCGGTCGGTGGGCAGGTCGCCGACGACGTCGGCGCCCGCGTCGAGCAGCCCCCACAGCTCCTCGGGGGAGCCGATGCCGCCGGGGAACCGGCACGCCATGGCGACGACGGCGACCGGCTCGTCCAGGGCGACGGTGGTCGCGTCGGCGACCTCGGTGGCGGCGGTGCCGAGCAGCCGGGCGTGCAGGTGGGCGGCGAGCGCCTCCGGGGTGGGGTGGTTGAAAACGGCGTGCGGCGCGAGCCGGACGCCCGTGGCGGCGGAGAGCCGGTTGCTCAGCTCGACCGCCATGAGGGAGTCGAAGCCGAGTTCCTTGAACGGACGGCGGGGTTCGACCTGCTCGGGGCCGGCGTGCCCGACGACGGTGGCGCACCGGGTGCGAACCAGGTCCAGCAGCACGGCGGCGCGCTCGGGCTCGGCCAGCCCGGCCAGCCGGTCGGCGAACCCGGACCCGGACGTGGCGGCCTCCGCGTGGTTGACGGCCCGGCGCGGCGGCGGGGGCAGCAGCGCCCGCAGCAGGGCGGGCGCCTCCCCGGTGGCCCGGACGGCGGCCAGGTCCAGCCCGATCGGCACGAGGGCGGGCCGGTCGGCGTGCAGCGCAGCGTCGAACAGGGCCAGGCCGGCGGTGGTGTCGAGGGGGCGGGTGCCGCCCCGGGCGAGGCGGGCCAGGTCGGCCTGGCCGAGCCGGCCGGCCATGCCGTCCTCTTCCGCCCACAGGCCCCACGCCAATGCGGTGGCCGGCAGGCCGGCGGCACGGCGGTGCGCGGCGAGCGCGTCGAGGAACGCGTTGCCGGCCGCGTAGTTGCCCTGGCCGGGGCTGCCGAAGACGGCGGCGGCCGAGGAGAACAGCACGAACGCGGCGAGGTCGAGGCCGGCTGTCAGCTCGTGCAGGTGCCACGCGCCGTGCACCTTGGCCCGCAGGGTCCGCTCCCAGCGGGCCGCGTCGAGGCCGGTGAGCAGCGCGTCGTCGGTGGCCCCGGCGGCGTGCACGACGGCGACCAGCCGGTCGGCCAGCGGGGCGATGACCGCTTCGAGGACGGCCCGGTCGGCGACGTCGGCGGCGACCAGCCGAACGGTGACCCCGGCGTCGGTCAGCTCGGTCATCCAGTCGGCGGGCCGCGCGGTGCGGCTGAGCAGCACCAGTTCGGCGACGCCGTGCGCGCGGGCGAGGTGCGTGGCGACGTGCCGGCCGACGCCGCCGGTGCCGCCGGTGACCAGCACGGTGCCGCCCGCGAGGGCCGGGTGCGGCGCGCCGGGGGCGGTGCCGGCCTCGGCGCGCGGCGCCGCCGGCCCGGGATGTGCGGCGGGGTGGTCGACCGGACGGAGCCGGGGCAGCAGGGCGCGGCCGTCGCGGACGGCCACCTCCGGCTCGTCGAGGCCGACGGCCAGGGCCACGCGGACGGCCGCGTCGTCGCCCGCGTCGAGGGTGAGCAGGAGGAACCGGTCGGGGTGCTCGGCCTGGGCGACCCGGACCAGCCCGGCGACCGGGGCGTGCACGGGGTCGCCGTCGCGCACGGCGAGGGCGAGCCGGGTGGTCTCCGCGCGGGGGTCGTCGAGCCAGCGCTGGAGCAGGCCGAGGATCTCCAGCCCGACGGCGTGCGCCCGCTCGGGCACGGCGTGCCCGGGGTCGCCGTCGCCGACCCGCAGCACCAGCAGCGGCGGCAGCGGCCCGTCCGGGGGCGTGCCGTCGGCGAGGGTCCAGGCGGGCACCGGCGCGGGCGGGGCGGCCGGGGGCAGCCAGTCGACGGCGTACAGGCCGGCGGGCGCCGGGGCGGCGGCCGGGGCTTCGGCGGGGGGCAGGTCGACGGCCCGCAGCACCACCCGGTCCGCGTCCAGCACGGGCGCGCCGGCGTCGTCGACGGCGCTGAGCGCGACCGCGTCCGCCCCGGCGGGGGCGAGACAGACCCGCAGCGCGTGCGCGCCGGCGGCGTGGGCCCGGACGCCCGACCAGTCGGTGGGCGCGACGGTCGCGCCGACCTCGGCGGTCGGGAAGTCGGCGAGCGGCAGCAGGCGCAGGGCCGCGTCCAGCACCAGCGGGTGTACGCCGTACCGCTCGGCGTCGGCGTCGCGGGCGTCCTCCGGCAGGCGTACGTCCACGTACAGCCGGTCCCCGGCGACCCACGCGGCCCGGGCCAGCTCGCCGGCCAGCGCGCGGCGCTGTGGCGTGCCGAGATCCACGGGGCGCGCCCCGGCGGGCGGCCAGGGGGCGCCGGCCGGTCCTGCCGGTGCGCCGGCGGGCGAGCGGGCCGGCCCGGCGTGCGAGAGCGCCGGAGCGGCCTGCGGGTCGGCCGGGGCGAGCACCGCCTCGGCCACCTCCCGCCAGGGCTGGTCGTCGCCGGCCCGGACGTGGCAGCGGGCCAGCCGGCGCAGGTGCTCGTCCGGCCCGTCGACGGTGACCTGCACGTCCACGGCCAGCCCGGCGGGCAGCGGCACCGGCGCGGGGACGGTCAGCCGCTCCACGGTCGGGGCGTCGAGGAGCCCGCCGAGGTGGGTGAGCACGTCGAGCAGGGCGGTGGCGGGCAGCAGCGGCGGCGCGCCGTCGGCCGGCGGGGCCAGCCACGGGTGGGTGGCCGCGGCGACCCGGCCGGTGCAGACGACCTGCCCGGTGCCGGCGACCGGCAGCACCGCGCCGAGCAGCGGGTGCCCGGCGTCGGCCAGCCCGACGTCGGCGGGGCCGCCGGCCACCGCCGAGTACGGCAGCCAGTAGTGCCGGCGCTGGAACGCGTACGTGGGCAGGTCGACGCGGCGGTGCGGGCCGGGGCCGGCCACGGCGGCCAGGTCCACGGCGACGCCCCGCGTGTGCAGCCGAGCCACGGCGGCGAGCAGCGCGTCGGGTTCGCCGTCGACGCCGCGCACGGCGGGCACAAACGCCAGGTCGTCGGCCTCGGCGGCCAGGCAGTCCTGGGCCATCGCGGTGAGCACGCCGGCCGGGCCGACCTCCAGGAACGTGGTGACGCCCTGGCGGCGCAGGGCGCGCACCCCGTCGAGGAAGCGGACGGTGCCCCGGACGTGCGCCACCCAGTACTCGGGCGAGCAGAGCCGGGCCGGGTCGACCGGCTCGCCGGTCAGGTTGGACACCATCGGCAGGCGCGGGGCGCGGTAGGTGAGGCCGGCGGCGACCGCGCGGAACGCCTCGAGCATCGGCTCCATGCGCGGCGAGTGGAACGCGTGCGACACCCGTAGCCGGCTGGTCCGCCGGCCGGCGGCGCGCAGGGTGGCCGCGACGGCCAGCACGGCGTCCGTGTCGCCGGAGAGGACCACGCTGGTCGGGCCGTTGACGGCGGCGAGACCCACCCGGTCGGTCAGGTGGCCGGTCACCTCCGCCTCGTCGGCCTCGACGGCGACCATCGCGCCCCCGTCGGGGAGCTGCTGCATGAGCCGGGCGCGGGCGGCGACCAGGGCCGCCGCGTCGGCGAGGGAGAACACCCCGGCGACGTGCGCGGCGGCCAGCTCGCCGACGGAGTGCCCGCCCACGGCGTCGGGGCGTACGCCCCAGGACTCCAGCAGCCGGTACAGCGCCACCTCGAACGCGAACAGGCCCGGCTGGGTGTACAGGGTCCGGTCGAGCAGGCCGGCCGGCTCGGTCCCCTCCGGCGCGAACACCACGTCCGCGATCCGGTGCGGGGCGTGGCCGGCGAGGCAGCGGTCGAGTTCGGCGCAGGCGGCGTCGAAGGCGTCGGCGAAGACGGGGTACGCGGCGTGCAGCGCGCGGCCCATGCCGGGCCGCTGGCCGCCCTGCCCGCCGAACAGCAGGCCGAGCTGCCCGTCGACGACCCGGCCGGTCAGCAGGGCGGCGGTGTCGGGCTCCTCCTCGCCCCGGGTGAGGGCGGTCAGGCCGGCCCGGGCGGCGGCCGGGTCACCGGCCAGCACCACGGCCCGGTGCTCCAGGGCGGCGCGGGTGGTGGCCAGCGCGTGGCCGACGTCGGCGGGGTCGGCGTCCGCCCCGGGCCCGTCGAGCCAGGCGAGCAGGCGGGCGGCCTGGTCGCGCAGCGCCTCGCCGGTGGCCCCGGACAGCGGCCACAGCACGGGCGGCCGGGCCTCCGGGCCGGCAGCGGGTGCGGCCTGCGGCGCAGCCTCGGCGACGCGGCTGGCCACGGTGTCGGCGGCGCGGCCCGCCACGGCCTGCGCCGCGGTGGGGGCGGCCTCGACGATGACGTGGGCGTTGGTGCCGCTGATGCCGAACGAGGAGATCCCGGCGCGGCGTGGCCGGCCGGTCCGGGGCCACGGCACGGAATCGGTGAGCAGTTCCACGGCGCCCGCCGACCAGTCCACCTCGGAGGTCGGGGCGTCCACGTGCAGGGTGCGCGGCAGCGTCCCGTGCCGCATGGCGAGCACCATCTTGATCACTGCGGCGGCCCCGGCGGCGGCCTGGGTGTGGCCGAGGTTGGACTTCAGCGAGCCGAGCCGCAGCGGCTCCGCGTCGCCGCGTCCCGCCCCGTACGTGGCCAGCAGCGCCTGCGCCTCGATCGGGTCGCCGAGCCTCGTGCCGGTGCCGTGCGCCTCGACGGCGTCCACGTCGGCGGCGGTGAGCCCGGCGGCGGCCAGCGCCCGGCGGATGACCCGCTCCTGGGCCGGCCCGCTGGGGGCGGTCAGCCCGTTGGACGCGCCGTCCTGGTTCACGGCGCTGCCGCGCACCACGGCCAGCACGGGGTGCCCGTGGCGGCGTGCGTCGGAGAGGCGTTCCAGCAGCAGCAGGGCGACGCCCTCGGACCAGCCCGTACCGTCGGCGGCCTCGGCGAACGCCTTGCACCGGCCGTCCGGGGCCAGCCCGCGCTGCCGGCTGAACTCGACGAACGCCTGCGGCGTACCCATGATCGCGACGCCGCCGGCCACGGCGAGGGTGCAGTCCCCGGCGCGCAGGGCCTGGGCGGCCAGGTGCAGCGACACCAGCGACGACGAGCAGGCGGTGTCGACGGTGACCGCGGGCCCCTCCAGGCCGAGCGCGTACGCGACCCGCCCCGAGACGACGCTGCCGGCGGTGCCCACGCCGAGGTAGCCCTCGGTGCCGGGCGGGGCCTGGCGCAGGTTCGCCGCGTAGTCGTGGTGCATGACGCCCGCGAACACGCCGGTGGCGCTGCCACGCAGCGAGGTCGGGTCGATGCCGGCCCGCTCGAACAGCTCCCAGGACGCCTCCAGCAGCAGCCGCTGCTGCGGGTCCATGGCCAGCGCCTCGCGGGGGCTGATCGCGAACAGGGTGGCGTCGAAGTCCGCCGCGTCGGGCAGGAACCCGCCCACCCGCACGTACGAGGTGCCGGGCTGGTCGGGGTCGTTGGAGAACAGGTGGGCCAGGTCCCAGCCCCGGTCGGTGGGGAACCCGGTCAGCCCCTCCCGCCCGGAGTCGACGAGGTCCCACAGTTCCTCGGGCGAGGCGACCCCGCCGGGCAGCCGGCAGGCCATGGCCACGATGACGATCGGGTCGTCGGCGGCGGACCAGGCCGGCCCGTCCGGGGCGGCCACCGGCTCCGGGGCGGCGCCGCGCAGCCGGGCGGCGAGGTGCCGGGCGAGGGCGTCGGGGCTCGGGTGGTCGAACGCGGCCGTCGCGGAGAGCCGTACCCCGGTGGCGCGGGTCAGCCGGTCGCGCAGCGCGACGGCGGCGACGGAGGTGAAGCCGAGTTCCTTGAACGCGCGGCCCGGCCGGACGGCCGCCGGGCCGGACAGGCCGGCGACCTCGGCGGTGGCGGCGCGGACCAGCCCGAGCAGGAGCCGGTCGCCCTCGGCGGTGGTCAGCGCGGCCAGCCGGCGGCGCAACTCGGCGTCGTCGGCGTCGCCGGCGGGGCCGGTCCCGGCGGGCGCGCGCCAGGCGGGGTGCGCCGGGTCGGCCGGGCCGGCGAGCAGGACGAGGTCGTCGCCGTCGTGGGCGGCGTCGAACGCGGCGAGGTCGGCGCGGACGGCGGCTGCGGCCTGGTCCGGCCCGCCCGACACGGATTCGTCGGTCCCGGCGGGCCCGGCCGCCGGGACCAGCCCTCCGGTCGTACCGACCAGCCGGGCGGGCAGACCCGCCGCGCGGCGGCGGGCGACCAGGGTGTGCAGGGCGCCGACGGCCGCCGCCGCCCGCGCCCGGCCGGCGGCGCCGCGCAGCAGGGCCGCCGGGGCGAGGACGGTGAACGCCGTGGCGGCGGCGTGCCTGGTCCGGGCGTCCAGCGCCTCGGCGAGGGCGAGCAGCCGGGCGACGGCGTCGTCGTCGGAGAAGTCGTCGTCGGACGGGCAGAGGAACACCGCGCCGAGCGGCGCGTCGTCGCCCGCGGCCCGGCCGGCGCGTAGCGCGGTGGCCTCGGCGCCGGCCGCGACCAGATCCGCGATCAGGTCGTCGAGGCCGGCCGTCGGGTCGGTGCGGACCAGGTGCACCCGGCGGGCGCCGTGCGCGCCGACCAGGTGCCGCGCGAGGGCCGCCCCGGTCACCGCGTCGGCGCCGGTCACCAGGGCGACGCCGGCCGGGTCGACGACCGTCGCCGGCCGCGCGGGCGGGCCGGCGGGGGGCGGCGCGAGGAGCGGGTGCCGGGCGGCGCCGGCGCGGAGGGCGACCTGCGCGGCGCCGGCGTCCACGGCGGCCGGCAGCAGGGCCGGGGAGAGCCTGTCGGCGTCGCGGTCGACCAGCACCACCCGATCCGGGTACGCGGCCAGCAGGCAGCGGCCCACCGCCCAGGCCACGACGGCCGACGGGACGAGGTCGGGGGCGTCGGGGCGGTCCGGGGTGGACGCGTCCACGGCCCCGGTGGTCAGCAGCACCACCCGGCCGTCGGCGGACCGCTCGTCGTCCAGCCAGCCCCGCGCCGCGTCGGCGAGACCGGCCGCGTCCCCGGCGGGCCCGACCGCCAGCACGGTCACGTCGGGCCGGTCGGCGTCCGCGGCCAGCTCGGCCAGGTCGGGGTACGTCCGCACCGCCGCCCCGGCGGCGCGCAGCGCGGCGGCCGGCTCCTCGCCGCCCGCGCCCACCACCGCCCAGCGCGGGCCCGGGGCTCCGTCAGCGTCGGCCCCGGCCGGCGGCGCGGCGGTCAGGTCCAGCGGGCGCCAGGCGATCCGGGTCAGCGCCTCGTGGTGGCTGCCGTTGACGGCGCGCAGCCGGGCGGGCCGCTCCAGCAGCAGCCGCCGGGTCACCTTGCCGGAGGCGGTCCGGGGCACCGCCCCGATCTCGTACAGTTCCTCGGGCACCTTGTGGTACGCGAGCCGCTCCCGGCAGGCCGCGTACGCGGCCCGGGGGTCGAAGCCCTCCGGGCCGGGGACGACGAACGCCACGGGCACCTCGCCGAGCACGTCGTGCGGCCGGCCGGTCACCGCCACGTCGGCGACGCCGGGCACCGCGCGCAGCGCGTCCTCCACCTCGCCCGGGTGGATCTTCTCCCCGCCCCGGATGATCAACTCTCGGTGCCGCCCGGTGACGAACAGGTTGCCGCCGGCGTCGAAGCGGGCCAGGTCGCCGGTGCGGTACCAGCCGTCGCGCAGCGCGGCGGCGGTGACCTCCGGCAGCCCGTGGTAGCCGAGCATGACGCTCGGGCCGCGTACCCAGACCTCGCCCTCGTTCCCGGTCGGGACGTCCAGCCCGGTCTCCGGGCTGACCAGCCGCACCTCGACGCCGTCCACCGGCTGCCCGCACGATCCCTCGACCCGGGGCCGGTCGGGCCGGGTGACGGCGATCGAGCCGCAGGTCTCCGTGCTGCCGTACGCGTCGAGCAGCGGCGCGTCGAAGACCTCGTGGAACGCGCGCCGCAGCGCCCCGGTGGTGATCGCCCCGCCGACCAGGCACACCCGCAGGGCCGGGGCCCGGAAGCCGGTCTCCCGGGCGCCGGCCACCAGGTGGTGGTACATCGCCGGCACCCCGGCCAGCACGGTGGCCTCGTCCTCGGCGACGGCGCGCAGCACGTCGTCGGCGGAGAAACCGTCGACGAGCCGGGCGGTGGCGCCCACCGCGGTCACGCTGAGCACGCACCCGATGTGGGACAGGCTGTGGAACAGCGGCAGCGGCCAGACCACCCGGTCGGCGTCGGTGAGGCCGGGCACCGGCACGTAGCAGGACGCCACCGACCACAGGCAGGTGCGCTGGGTGGAGAGCACGCCCTTCGGCTCGCCGGTGGTGCCGGAGGTGTAGAGCATCCAGGCGACCTCGTCGAGGGCCAGGTCGTCGCGGGCGGCGACGGCCGGCTCCGCGTCGGCCAGGTCGCGGAACGCGGTGACGCCCTCGGGCGCGGGGTCGTCCCCGACGACCCAGACGCGCAGGCCCGGCCGGTCGGCCCGCAGCCGCAGCAGCCGGGCCAGGTGCGCCGGGTCGGTGACGACGAGCACCGCCCCGGAGTCGTCCAGCAGGTGGGCCAGCTCCGCGTCGGTGCTGTGCGGGTTCAGCGGTACGCCCACCGCGGCGGCCCGGGTGACGGCGAGCCACGTCTCCACCGTCTCCACGCGGTTGCCGAGGCACATCGCCACCCGTTCGCCCCGCCCGACGCCCGCCGCCGCCAGGTGGCCGGCGAGTCGCCGGGTACGCGCCTCCAGATCGGCGTACCCGACGGCGCGGCGCTCGTCGCGGAAGGCGACCTTGTTCCCGAGCCTCGCGGCGTGGGCCCTGAGCAGATCGGGCAACGGCTGGATCAGGTCGCTCCGAAGCATGTCACCACATCCGTCCGTCGGCGAGACTCCTCATCGCGGCGTAGACCTCGCTCGCCGTACAACGGCACAAGTCTTCCGAGCACCGTGGCGGCGACCTACCCCTGTCACCCCCTAAGTCGTCCCCAGTTCCGACCGGCGACGTGCCGGCGGGACGGGCCGCAGGCCGATGATGGGGCCGACCCCCGCAGACCGGCCGTCGCGCCCGCGCTCTGCCCGCCGTCAGTCGAGGTGCCGTCCGTGGAACGCTCCTGGTTGTTCGCCCGCCTCGCCGTGCCGGCCGGCCGGTGCCCGGACGCGCGGGTGGCCGAGATGGTGCCGACCGTGCTGGCCGGGCTGGTCGCCGACGCCCGCCGCGCCGACCCCGGGTCGGACTGGTACTTCGACCGGCTGAACCAGGGCCTGAGCCTCGGCTTCCACGCGTTCTCGCCCGCGCTCGACGCCGTACGGCGGGGACTGCTCGCGCACGACCCGGCCGTGTCCTTCGCCGCCGACCCGTACGCTTTCCGCGACGCCGCCCGGGGCGGGCCGCTCGCGTACGCGGGCAGCGACCTGGCGCTGGCCCTGCTCGGCGGGGACGGCGCCTGGCTGGCCGGCCTCGAACTGCCCCTCGCGGTGGCGCACCTGCGGCACCTGACCGGGCTGATGCCGGAGGCCGACCGGCCGGCCTTCCTCTTCCTGCACTGGCAGGACCGGAGCTGGTCGCTGACCGGGGCGCAGCGCCGGGACCTTGCCACGCAGGCCGACGCCGGGGCGGAGAAGATCGTGCTGGCGGCCGGGGACCTGCCGTTCACCGGCGAGGTCGCCGCCGCGTGGCGGCGCTACCTGCACCAGGTGGCCGACGTGGTCGGCCGTCCCGCCGAGGTGCCGCGCGGCTTCCTGCTGGCGCACCACGCCCAGCTCACCCATGACCGGTGGGGCATCGCGCCGGAGGTGGACTCGCTGGCGGCGATGGCGCTGCGGCTGTGGCTGGTCCGCGCCGGCCAGGACGCCCCCGACCCGTCCCCGCCCTTCGTCCTGCGCCCCCAGGAGGTGGCAGCCTGATGCACCCGACCCGCACCGACGACCGTCCCGCCACGGAGCCGTCCCGGATCGAGGTGGCGCTCGGCGAGCGCGCGTACCCGGTGCTCATCGGTCCCGGCGTGCGCCACCGGCTGCCGGCGGAGGTGGCGCGGATCGGTGCGCGCCGGGTCGTCGTGGTCTCCGCCCGCCCGGCCGAGTGGACGCCGGACCCGGGGGTGCCGCACCGGGTGGTGCCGGCCCGCGACGGCGAGCACGACAAGACGTTGTCCACGGTGGAGCAGTTGTGCCGGGAGTTCGCGGACTTCGGGTTGACCCGCTCCGACGCGGTGGTCTCCTGCGGCGGCGGCACCACGACGGACGTCGTCGGGTTGGCCGCCGGCCTCTACCACCGGGGCATCGCGGTGATCCACCTGCCGACGTCGCTGCTCGCGCAGGTGGACGCCAGCGTCGGCGGGAAGACGGCGGTGAACCTGCCGGAGGGCAAGAACCTGGTGGGCGTGTACTGGCAGCCCCGCGCGGTGCTCTGCGACACCGAGCACCTGGGCACGTTGCCGGAGCGGGAGTGGCGCAACGGCTACGGGGAGATCGCCCGGGCGCACTTCATCGGCGCGGGAGACCTGCGCGACCGGCCGGTGGACGAGCAGATCGCCGCGTGCGTGGCGCTCAAGGCCCAGGTGGTGGCCGCCGACGAACGCGACGCCGGGCTGCGGCACATCCTCAACTACGGCCACACGCTGGGGCACGCGCTGGAGATCGCGACCGGCTTCCGGCTCCGGCACGGCGAGGCGGTCGGCATCGGCACGGTGTTCGCGGGACGACTGGCCGGGATCCTGGATCGGATCGACGCGCACCGGGTGGTCGAGCACCACGAGGTGGTGGCGTACTACGGCCTCCACACCGCCCTGCCGGCCGGGGTGGACCACGACGAGCTGGTCGCGTTGATGCGCCGGGACAAGAAGGCGACGTCGGGGCTGTCCTTCGTGCTGGACGGCCCGACCGGCCCGGACCTGGTCGCCGACGTACCGGAGTCGGCCGTCCGCGCCGCCCTCGCGAGGATGTGAGCAGCGCGGCGCGAAGCCGGCTCCCGGGTGGGCGTCCCGGTCATCGCCATCCTCGGTATCGAGGAGCTCTCCGAGGAAGACAAGATCACCGTGCAGCGCGCGCGGCGGATCGAGCGCTTCCTGTCGCAGAAC
>NZ_JBEYTP010000067.1:0-23214 GCF_040643125.1 Micromonospora sp. NPDC047465 | reverse complement strand
CAGCTCGTCCACGGTCACCGGCCGGTCCAGGTGTCCCATCAGCCACTCCAGCACCGGCTCCAGGGTGGGCGCCTCGCGCCCTTCGCGGCGGCCTCGACCGCCGCGAGGAGCGTCGACTCCGCGGTGGCCTTGTCGACTCCGAGGTCGGCGAGCACCCCGCTGCCGTTCTCCAGCTCCAGCAGGGCGAGCAGGATGTGCTCGGTGCCGATGAAGTTGTGCCCCAACCGCAGCGCCTCGCGGAAGGTCAGCTCCAGCGCCTTCTTGGCCTGCGCGTCGTACGGGATCAGGTCGGGGACCTCGGCCGACGACGGCGGCAGCGCGGCCGACGCGACCTCGCGCACCCGCTCCAGCGGCACGCCCTGCGCGACGATCGCCCTCGCGGCGAGAGCCTCCGGCTCGCTGAGCAGCCCCAGCAGCACGTGCTCGGGGCGGATCTCGGCGTGCCCGCTCGCCCGCGCCTCGTTCTGCGAGGCCATCACGGTGTTGCGGGCGCGCGGGGTGAACCGGCTGAAGCCCTGTTGCGGGTCCAGCGTCGCCTCGGTGGCCTTGGGCACGAAGCGCTTCTGCGCCGCCTGCTTGCTGACGCCCATGCTCCGGCCGATGTCGGTCCACGAGGCGCCGGAACGCCGCGCCTGGTCCACGAAGTGGCCGATCAGGTGGTCGGCGATCTCGCCGAGGTGGTCGGCGACGATGACCGCGCCGGCGAGCTGGTCGAGGGCGTCGGTGTGCGCCTTCTTGATCGCCTGGATGAGGTCGTCGAGCCGAACCGGGTTGCTCATCTGCGTGTGTTCGGTCATGCGTCAACGATAGGTTGACGCATGCCTGTCGTCAACCCCGAGTTGACGATGTCCCGCAGGCGACGGCCGACTGACCGACGGGCTGCGGCGGTCCGCTGCCGCCCCGGCACCGCCCGGTGGCGGCGGGCCGGTGCGGCGGCGGTCGGTCAGGCCGCGCTTCCGGCCGTCCGCAGGCTGGCCGGGCGCATGTCCGTCCAGACGCTCTCGATGTGGCTCAGGCACTCCTCGCGAGAGCCGCGGACGTCCACCGCCTGCCACCCGTCCGGCACGGGCCGATCGGCCGCCCAGATCGAGTACTGCTCCTCGGCGTTGCGGACGACGACGTACTGCTCCGCTTCGAAACTCATCCCGCGTCTCCCCGCCACGAACCGGTCACTGAAGATCACTGATACCGCACGACCCTATCCAGCCGGCGCGGCCGGGGCAACGACGACCTTCACTCGATCCGGCGACGCGCTTCCCGGTACCGGCGGCGGCCCCGGCCCCTGGCGGCGGCGGTTCAGCTCCCGCCGCCGGGGTGCGGCGCGTCGCCCGACAGCGGCCGGACGAGGAGCTCGAACGCCTCGGCGTACCACGTCTCCGGCACCGACTCGGGGTCGACGAGGCGCTGGATGCTCAGCCCGATGTCCAGACCGAGGAGCAGGGTCGCCGTACGGGCCACCAGCGCGGGATCCGACCCGTCGGCCCGGACGGCCAGGTGGGCGGCGATCCCGGCGCGGGTGCGGCGCAGCGCCTCGATGTAGCGGGGACGCACCCGCGGATTGCGCATGGCGGCGATCCAGAACTCCATCATCAGCAGCGCGAAGTCGGCGTTCTCCCCGGCCCGGTCGCCGGTCGAGTTGGCCGAGCTGAGGGCGGCGAACGCCTGCACCATGTCGGACTCACCGGCGTCGACCTGGGTCAGATCGGTGCCGATGAGGTCCAGCTGCCGGTCCAGCAGGGCGAGGATGATGTCCTCCTTGTTGCGGAAGCTGGAGTACACCGCGCCCTTGGTCAGCCCGGCGGCCGCGGCGATGTCGTCCAGGGAGGCGGCCGGCCCGCGCTCGGCGAGCAGCCGCTGCGCCGCGTCCAGCAGGCGGTTCCGGTTGTGCCGCTGCCGCTCCTGGCGCCCCATTCGTTCCATCAGGCGACTCTCCCGTCGTTCCGCTTGACCCGAATCTCCGCATTCCGCATACTCGGCGGTATCTGAATACCGACCAGTATCGGAGATGTCATGGTGCTGCGCGTGGACCATGTCTGCAAGGAGTATCGCGGAGGGGTGCGGGCCAACGACGACATCAGCATCCGGGTGAACGCCGGCCAGGTGTACGGCCTGCTCGGCCACAACGGCGCCGGCAAGACCACACTGGTCAACCAGGTCGCCGGGCTGATCAAGCCGACCAGCGGCACGATCCGCATCGGCGACGGCGACCCGGTCGCCGACCCCGGATTCGCCCACCGGGTCTGCTCGGTGCAGCCGCAGGCCCAGGTGCCGCTGATGGGCGTCACGCCGCGCCAGGCCATCACCCTGGTGGCCCGGATCCGGGGGGCCGGCCGGGCCGAGGCGGCCGCCGCCACCCAGCGGTTGCTCGAGGCCCTCGACATCACCGAGTGGGCCGACACCCCGGCCGAGCGCCTCTCCGGCGGCGTCCGCCGCCTCGCCGCGTACTGCCTGGCCGCCGTGCGGCCGGGCCAGGTGATCGTGCTCGACGAGCCCAGCAACGACGTGGACCCGGTGCGCCGGCGGCTGCTGTGGCAGCAGGTCCGGTCGCTGGCCGACGACGGGGCCGCCGTCCTCCTGGTCACCCACAACCTCACCGAGGTCGAGCGGATCCTCGACCGGCTCTCGGTCCTGGCGCACGGCCGGGTGGTCGCCGAGGGCACCGTCGCCGACCTGCGGGCCGGCGCCGGCCCGGCGCTGCGGCTCGACGTCAGCCTCTCGGCCGGCAGCGACGAACCCGCGCCACCACCGTTCGCCGGGCAGCCCCCGCGCCGGGACCGGCAGCGGCTCGTGTACGCCCTGGACACCGCCGACGCGGTGGCCGCCACCGGGTGGGCGGCCCGCATGCAGGCCGCCGGCACCATCGAGGACTTCTCGCTGTACCCGATGCGGGTCGAGGACATCTACCTCGCCCTCGAAGAGCACCAGACGACCCACGAGGAGGTCGACGATGTCGTGGCTCCGTAGCTACGCCCTGCTGCTGCGCTGGAACACGCTGCGGCTGCGCTTCCTGCTCCCCCTCTTCGCGATCGTCTCCGCCGGGCTCTCCGTGGGCATCATCGTCGGCTTCGCGTACCTGCTGCCCGACGTCGACGCGACCAGCGCCGCGTTCCTCGCCACCGGCGGCCCCACCATCGGGCTGATCACCGTCGGGCTGGTGATGGCCCCGAACATGGTGGCGCAGAGCAAGTTGCAGGGCAGCTTCGAGTTCGACCAGACGCTGCCCGTCCCACCGCTGGCCTCGGTCGCCGCCGGGGTCACCGTGTGGATCCTGGGCGCGCTGCCCGGGCTCGTGCTGTCGCTGCTGGTCGCCGCGTTCCGCTTCGACCTGCGACTGGACCCGAGCCCGCTGGTGATCCTCGCCGCCCTGCTCGTCGCCCTGACCGCCACCACGCTCGGCTACGGACTGGCCCACGCCCTCCCGCCGGCCGCAGTCGGCCTGGTGACCCAGCTCGTCGTCTTCGTCACGCTGATGTTCTCCCCCGTCAACTTCCCCGTCGACCGGCTACCGGGCTGGTTGCAGGCCGTGCACGTCGTGCTCCCGTTCCAGTACATGGCGCAGAGCGTGCGCGAGGCGCTGGTCGGCGGCATCAGCGGCACCCCGTACCTCGTGATGGGCGCGTGGTGCCTGGTCGGGCTGGTGGTGACCTACCGGCTGATCGTCCGGCGGCCCTGACTCACCGGGGGACGACCTCGTACAGCGGGAAGTAGCTGTCGAAGGTGTCCCGGGAGTAGGCGTCGGCCAACTGCGGGATGGCGTCGAAGGAGGCCACCGGCTCGTTGATCTCGGGCAACCAGCCGGTGCTCTCCTGCACGTCCCGGATCCGCCGGCAGTCCTGGAACCGCCAGGCGTGGGTGTGCACGTGAGTGTGCCGGCCGATGCACTCCACCGCCCGCAGGTTCGACAGCCGCATGCCGTGCTTCCAACCGACGGTGGCGAGCACGCTCTCGCGGGCCAGCGACTGCAACGTCACCCGGTGCAGCCCACCTCCCATGTTGTCCAGGAAGATGGAGGCGCCCTGGCCGCCGCTGAGCTCCATCACCCGCTCGACGAAGCGCCGCTTGGAATCCTTGTGCCGGTCCAGCGCGTCCGGGTCGCCGGAGGCCTTCGCCACGTCGTAGTCCAGGTCCGGGAACTCGCGGCGGTCGATCGGGGCGGCGCCGGAGGCGGCGATCGCGGCCAGCCGGGTGTCGCGGCCGGACACCATGGCCGTACGGAAGCCGTCCCGGCGGGCCAGCTCCAGCTGCGCCCAGACCACGCCGCCGCCCCAGCCGAGGACCAGCGGCGGCTCGTCCCAGTGGTCGTCGACCTGCGCCTCCCAGCAGCGCCGGGCCACCCGCCAGTTGTCCCAGGCGGTGAAGTAGCGGGCGAACGGCGCCCAGCGCTCGATCGGGTGGCGGCCCTGCTCCGGCAGGGGCACCAGCAGCCGCGCCTCCGTGACGAACCGCCCGCACAGCAGCCCCGGCGAGCCGGGGGCGTCGTACGCGCAGATCCGCTCGGCGTAGCCGTTACGGTCGATCACCCCGAACGGGATCCACAGGCACTCCTGGCCCTCGCGCAGGCCCCGCACGCCGGGCCCGGCCGCGAGCACCCGGACCACCCCGCAGGTGCCGAGGACGATCTTGTCGTCGCCCCGCTGCCGCGCCACGTCCACCGGGTGCCGGGAGATCGCGTGCTCCATGTTGGCTTCCCAGCAGCCCACCAGCGGCTCGACGAGGACCTCGCCCTCCTCGGGCCGGCGCACCGGGATCTGCTCCAGCGTCAGCTGTCCCCGGGTCAGCTCGCTCCCCGGTTCAGTGGCATGCAGCACCCACGCCTTGGTCGTCGCCATCCTGCACCTCCTGATCGTCGTCATCCATCTGGGCGGCCAGTGCCTGTTCCACGGCGGCGGCGAACGCCGTCACCGTGCGGTTCTCGAACACGCTGCGGATCGGCAGGTCGACCTGCCACGCCCGGCGGGCCCGCGACACCACCTGGGTGGCCTTGATCGAGGTCCCGCCGAGCGCGAAGAAGTCACCGTCCGGGCCGAGGCCCTCCACCTGGAGCACCTGGCCCCAGAGCGTCGCCACGGCCTGCTCGGTGACCGTCATCTCGGCCTGCGCCTCCTGCTCCCCGGCCAGGTCGCGCGGCGACGGCAGGGCGCGCACGTCGAGCTTCCCGCTGCTGGTCAGCGGCAGCCGGTCGAGCGGCACGACGGCACCGGGCAGCATGTACTCCGGCAGCACCTGCGCGCAGTGCGCGAGCAGCTTCTCCGCGTCCACCCGCGAAGCGCCGGCCGGCACCACGTACGCCACCAGCGTGTCCGGCGTGCCGTCCGAGCCGTCCGAGGCGCGGGCCACCACCGCGCACTCGGCCACGTCGTCGTGGCGGCGCAGCACCGCCTCCACCTCGCCGGTCTCGATCCGCAGGCCGCGTACCTTGACCTGCTGGTCGGTGCGGCCGAGGAAGCGCAGCGCACCGTCCTCGGTCCAGCGCACCAGGTCGCCGGTGCGGTAGAGGCGGGCACCGGGCGGGCCGAACGGGTCCGGCACGAACCGCTGCGTGGTCAGCTCGGGACGCCCGGCGTACCCCCGGGCCAGTCCGGCGCCACCCACGTGCAGCTCGCCGGGGATGCCGACGCCGACCGGGCGGCCCGAGGCGTCCAGCACCCGGACCGTGACGTTCGGGATCGGCCGGCCGATGGGTGGGGCCTCGTCCTCGGGGCCGCACTCGTGCACCGAGACCCAGATCGTCGCCTCCGTCGGGCCGTACGCGTTGAAGACCCGGCGCCCCGGGGTGCGCCACTGCCGCACCAGCGAGGCGGGCAGCGCCTCGCCGGCGAGGACGAGGGTGCGCAGCTCCGGCAGGGCCGCGACCGGCACGGCCGCCAGGGCCGACGGGGTGATGGTCAGCGCGGTGATCCGCTCGGTGGCGAGCAGGTCCCGCAGGTCCGGCCCCGGCGCCACCCGCTCGGCCGGGGCGAGGTGCAGGGTGGCGCCCGCGCCGAGGGCCATGGCCACGTCGAAGACCGACGCGTCGAACGTCGGCGACGCCCACTGCAGCACCCGGTCGTCCGGGCCCAGCCCGAAGAGCGCGCGCTGGGCCGCGATCACGTTGCACAGCCCCCGGTGCGGCACGAGCACGCCCTTGGGCCGGCCGGTCGACCCCGAGGTGTAGATGGAGTAGGCCAGGTCGTCGGGACCGGCCGAGGCGGGTAGCCGGTCGTCGGGCAGGTCGGCGTACCGGTTGCGGTGCGCGTCCAGCAGGACGGTCTCCACCCCGGCGCGCGGCAGGCCGGCGCGGTGGTGCCGGTCGCTGACCACCACCGCGACGCCGGCGTCGGCGAGGATGTCGGCCAGCCGGGCCGGCGGGTGGTCGGGGTCCAGCGCGACGAAGTAGCCGCCCGCCTTGAGCACGGCGAGCATCGCCACGACCAGTTCCGGGGTACGCCCCAGGCACAGCCCGACCGGCGTGTCCGGGCGCACGCCCAGGCCGCGCAGGTGCCGGCCGAGCTGGTTGGCCCGGCGGTCCAGTTCCCCGTAGGTGACCGACTCGCCGCCGGCGCGCAGCGCGACCCGCTCGCCACCCAGGTCGGCCTGCTCCTCGACGAGCCCGTGCACGGTCGTCCCGTCCGGGTACGGCGCGGACGTCCCGCTCCAGCCGGCCACCAGGGCGCGCTCGGCGTCGGTCAGCACGTCCACGTCGCGCACCGGCGTGTCCGGCCGCGTCGCCACGGTGTCGACCACCGTCGCGAGGTGCCCGAGCAGCCGGGCGACGGCGTCGTGGCCGACCCGACGGGGGTCGTAGCCGACCCGGACGGCCAGCCGCTCCCCCTCGGGGATCACCAGCACCGACAGCGGATAGTTGGTCCGGTAGCGGTACTGCCCGTCGCGGATCTCGACCGCGCCGCTGCGCCGGTGCAGCACGCCCACCCCCGGCAGGTTGAGCACCGTCATGATGGTGTCGAACAGGGGCAGGCCCGGGGGCACCTCGCTCCACCGCTGCACCTGCTCCAGCGGGCTGAAGTCGTACCGGCGCAACGTTGCCTGTTCGTGTTGCAGGGCGACGGCCGTGGCGAGGACCGAGCGGGCCGGGTCGAAGCGAACCCGCACCGGCAGCGTGTTGATGAACAGGCCGGCGGTCTGCTCCACCCCCGGCACGTCCGACGGGCGGCTGGACAGCGTGCCCCCGAACACGACGTCGTCGCGCCCGCTGTGCGCCCGCAGGACCAGCGCCCAGCAGGTCTGCAGCAACGAACCGAGGGTGACCTCCCGGCGCCGGCCCAGCTCGCGCAGGGCGGCCACGGTCTCCGCCGGCACGTGCAGCACCTGCTCCGGGTTGTCCCGACCGGACGGCTCCGGGGCGCTGCCGTCCGGCGGGCGGATCCACGCCGGGGTGGTCGAGTCGGTGACGCCGCGCAGCGCCTCCCGCCACGCCTGCCCGGCCGCGTCGAGGTCCTGGGCCCGCACCCAGCCGACGTACTCGTGGAAGGAGGTCGCCGGCCGGGTCTCCAGGGGCCGCCCGCCGGCCAGGGTGTCGTAGTTGGCGAACGCCTCGTCGAGCACCATCAGCGCCGACCACGCGTCCAGCAGCAGGTGGTGGTAGCGCAGGACGAACGTGTAGTCCTCCTCGCCGGTGCGGATCAGGGTCAGCCGGACCAGCGGCGGCTGCTGGACGTCGAACCCCTGGAGCCGGTCGGCGCGCAGCCGCTCCTCCAGCCGCGCCGGCAGGTCCGCGGCGGGCACGTCCCGCCAGTCGAGGGTCTCCATGGGCACCTCGACGTGGTCCCGGACCACCTGGACGGGCTGCTTGATGTCCTCCCAGTGGAACGACGTGCGCAGCACCGCATGCCGCTGCGTGAGCGCCTGCCACGCCGCGAGCAGCAGGTCCGGGTCGACCGGCCCGTGCAGCCGGTACTCGACCTGGTCGACGTAGAAGGCCGCCCGGGGGTCGGCGAGGCTGTGCGACAGCAGCCCTTCCTGCATGTACGACAACCGGTAGATGTTGTCGACTCCGGGAACTGTCAAGGCTTGTCCTTCCTCAGCGTCTCGGGTGCGGTGGGACGTCCGTTCGGGCGGCCGGAGCTCGCCCCGGCCAGTTGCGCGGCCAGCGCGGTCAGGTCGCTCGCGTCCAGCTCGGCGTCGGCGAAGGCGGCCAGGTCGGGCGGGGTGCGGCGGCCGGTCCCGGCCGGCGCCCGCTCCCCGCCCGGCCGGCCGGACCCCGGCGCGGCGTCGGCGTCGGCGCGCCCGCCGCCTTCCCGGTCGCCGGCAGCCCCGTCCTCGGCGTCCCGGTCGTCGGTGGCGACGGCGGCGAGGTCCCGGACGGTCGGGTGGGCGAAGACGTCGGCCTCGGCGATGCGCAGGCCCGCCCGGCGGGCGGCCCCGACCAGCCGGAGGCTGAGGATCGAGTCGCCCCCGAGGTCGAAGAAGTTGTCGGTGACGCCGACCCGGTCGACCCGGAAGATCTCCGCCCAGATCTCGGCGAGGATCTCCTCGCGCGGGCTCTCCGGCGCCCGGTGGGGACGGCCCGGTCCCGGCCCGGCGGCCCGGGTCGCGGCCGGGGTGGCGTCGACCAGTTCGGCGTAGAGGCCCGGCCGCCACCGCTCCGGCAGGTGCCCGGCGAGCCGGGACCAGTCGGCGTCCGCGACCACCAGGCACGGCGGCCCGGACGCGGACCGGGCGAGCACGTCCATTCCGGCCGTCGGGTCGAGGGGGTGCAGGCCGAACGCGGCCAGCCGGTCCCGCTCGCGGGATCCCAGCCGGGCCGCCATCCCGGTCTCCGCCCACGGGCCCCAGGCGATGCTGACCGCCGGCAGGCCGAGGGCGCGCCGGTGGCCGGCGAGGGCGTCGAGGAAGGCGTTGCCGGCGGCGTACCCGGCCTGGCCCGCGGTGCCCACCACCCCGGCCAGCGAGGAGAACAGCACGAAGAAGTCGAGCTGGTCGTGGAGGGTGGCGAGGTGCAGGTGCGCGGCGGCCAGCTTCGGCCGGAGCGGGACGTCGAGGCGGTCGGGCGTCTGCGCGCCGAGCGGGGCGTCGTCGAGGCCGCCGGCGGCGTGCACCACGCCCCGCAGCGGCGGGCCGGCGCGCCGCGCCTCGGCCACCGCCAGGTCCAGCGCGACCGGGTCGGTGACGTCGCAGACCAGGGTCCTCACCCGGTCGTCCCCGGTCGGGAGGGGATCCGCGCCCTCGACGGTCGTGGCGCCCCGGGACAGCAGCCACACCCGGCCCGCGCCCCGGTCCAGGAGCCAGGCCGCGACCCGGCGGCCGAGGCCGCCGGTGCCGCCGGTGACGAGGTAGCTGCCGTCCGGGTGCACGGGCAGGGTCTCCGGCCCGTCCGCCGGTGCCGGCAGGAGCCGGGGCACCAGCGTCCCCGTCGGGCGGACGGCCTGCTGCGGCGGCGGGGCGGGGGCGGCCAGCGCGGCGAGCACGGCGGCGGCGTCCGCGACCGGGTCGCCGTCGGGCGCCAGGTCGACCAGGACCACGTCGGCGTCCGGCCGCTCGGTCATCGCCACCCGACCCAGCCCCCACACGGCGGCGTGGGTGGGGTCGACCAGACCGGTGTCGTCGGTCTGCTGGCAGCCGCGGGTGACGAGCACCAGCCGGGCCGTCGGGTGCCGGTCGGCCAGGGCGTGCAGCAGGTGCAGCGCGGCGTGCGCGCCGTCGGCCTGCCGCTCGTGCAGCGCCCCAGCGCCGCCCGGCACCCCGGGGCCGTCGTCGAGGGGCCACAGCAGGGCGACACCGCGGAGCGGCTCCGGGTCCGGCTCCGCCAGCAGGGCGGGCAACCCGCCGGGGTGGTCGGCGACCGTCGCCGGCCCGACCGACCGGCAGGTCCCGCCGCCGTCGCGTACGGCGGCCGCGACCCGGTCGGCGACGCCCCCGTCGTCGGCGAGGAGCAGCCAGCGGCCGGCGGTGTCGGTCGGGCGTTCCGGGGCCGGGTCGGCGGGACGCCAGTCGATCCGGTGGCGCAGCCGGTCGCCGTTCTCGGCCCCGCGCAGCAGCGCGTCCCGGCGGACCCGGCGCAGCCGCAGGCCGTCGACGACCAGGCGGACCCGGCCGGCGGCACGCAGGGTGACGTCGAGGACGAGGTCGTCGCCGTCGGGGGTGGCCGACCGCAGCCGGGCCCGGCAGGTGAGGTCGTCGTCGCCGGCGGCCGTCGGCCCGGGTGCGTACCAGGCGAGCCGGTCGACGCCGACCGGGACGGCCAGCCCGCGTCCGTCGGTCGCCAGGGCCTGCGGGGCGAGCGCCAGGACCAGGCGCAGGCAGGAGTCGAGCAGGCCGGGTTCCGGTCGCGTGGACGGCGGCACGACGCGCGGGCGACGCAGCGTCGCGTCGACCTCGTCGCCGTGCCGCACGACCGACTCCAGCCACCGGTAGCGGGGGCCCAGCCGGTAGCCGGCTGCCCGCATCCGGTCCTCCAGGTCCACCACCGCGGTGCCGGCGGTGTCGCGGGGACGGGCGGGTTCGGCCGGCGCCGGGCCGGCCGGCCGCACGGTGCCGGTGGCGTGCACCCGCCAGCGCCCCGGGGCGGTCCCGGTCGCGCTGACCACCTCGGCGGTGCGCGCGGGGCCGTCCGGGGCGCCGAGCAGCACCTGCACCCGGGCCTCTTCGCCGGCGGTCAGGGTGAGCGGCTCGGGAAAGGCCACGTCGGTGACCTCGGCGGCCGGTTCCCCGTCGGCGGCGGTCGCGGCGAGGATCGCGGCGAGGTGGTTGGCGGCCGAGACGACGGTGGCGCCGAAGAGGCCGTGGTCGGTCAGCCGCTCCGGCAGCTCGGGGCCGACGACCTGCTCGAAGACGCTGCCGGTGAGGGCGGGTGAGCGCAGCCGCTCCCCGAGCGGGCCGGTGTCGGCGGACCGGGCCACCCCGAGGCGGGTGTCGCGCCAGAAGCGGCGCCGCTGGAACGGGTACGTCGGCAGCGGCACCCGCCCGGCGTCCGGGTGCACCCGTTCCCAGGCCACCGGCGCGCCCGCGCAGAACGCGGCGCCGAGGGCGTCCCGGATCACGGCGCGGTCGCCGCGTCCCCGGCGCATCGTCGGCACCCACCGGGCGCCCCGCGGCACGAGCGCCCCGCGGCGGGCGAGCGTGCCCAGCACCGGGTCGGGGCCCAGCTCCAGCACCAGCCCGCAGTCCAGCTCGCCGAGGCGGCCCACCGCCTCGGCGAAGCGCACCGGCTCGCGGGCGTTGCGGCACCAGTAGTCGGCGTCCATCGGCCCGTCGAGCAGCCGCCCGGTCACCGTGGAGACCACGTCCACGCGCGGCTCGGCGGGTCGGACCCGGGCCGCCTCGGCGGCGAGTTCGGCCAGGACCGGGTCCATCAGCGCCGAGTGGAACGCGTGCGACACCCGCAGGTCGCGGTGCCGGACACCGGCGTCGTCCAGGGCCCGCGCCACGCTCTCGACGGCGCCGGCCGGGCCCGACACGACGGTCTCGGCCGGGCCGTTGTACGCCGCGACGGACACCTCGGGATGCCGGGCCAGCACGGCCTCCGTGGCCGCCCCGTCCGCCGCGACGGCGAGCATCCGGCCGCCGGCGGGCAGCGCGTCCATCAGGCGGGCCCGTACGGCCACCAGCCGGAGCGCCTCGTCCAGCGGCAGCACGCCGGCCACGCACGCCGCGGCGTACTCGCCGACGCTGTGGCCGAGGACGACCGCCGGCTCCAGGCCCCAGGAACCCCAGAGCCGGGCCAGGGCGTACTCGACGGCGACGACGGCCGGCTGGGTCCACCCGGTGCGGTGCAGCAGCCCACCGCCGTCGTGGAGCACCCGGACCAGGTCGTCGCCCAGATGCTCGCCGAGGATGTCGGCGCACTCGCGCAGGGCGGTGCGGAACACCGGCTCGGTGTCGTACAGCGTCCGGCCCATGCCCGGGTACTGGCAGCCCTGGCCGGGGAAGACGAAGGCGATCCGGGGGGCGGCGCGCACCTCGCCCTCGACCATGTCGTCCGCCCGGCCCTGGGCGTACCGGTCGAGGTGGTGGCGCAGTTCGTCCCGGTCGGCGGCGGTGACGGCCAGGCGGTGCCGCAGCGGGGCGCGGAACCGGGCGGCGGCGGCGCAGACGGCCGGCGCGGGGAGTTCCGGGTGCCGGTCGAGGTGGGCGGCGTAGCGGCCGGCGAGGGCCCGCAGCGCGGCGGGCGACCCGGCGGACAGCGGCAGCAACAGGCCGTCGCCGCTCTCCGGGGTGGCCGGCGCCAGGGCGGCCGAGGCGGACGCGGGGCGGTGCTCGGCCAGCAGTACGTGGGCGTTGGTGCCGCCGATGCCGAACGAGCTGACCCCGGCGACCCGGGGCCGGCCGTCCGGACCCTCCGGCCAGGGTCGGCCGGTGGTGGCGACCGACAGGGGCAGGTCGTCCCAGGGCAGGCGGGGGTTGGGGGTGCGGAAGTGCAGGTGCGCGGGGATCCACCGGTGCCGCAGCGCCAGCACCGTCTTGATCAGGCCGACCACTCCGGCCGCCGCCTCCAGGTGACCGATGTTCGTCTTCACCGAGCCGACCACCAGCGGTTCGCGCCGGTCCCGGCCCAGCACGTCCGCGGCGGCACGCAGCTCGATCGGGTCGCCGATCGGGGTGCCGGTGCCGTGCGCCTCCAGGTAGCCCACGTCGGCCGGGGCGAGACCGGCGGCGCGGAGCGCGTCGGTCAGCAGTTCCTGCTGGGCGGTGCCGTTCGGCACGGTCAGGCCGCTGCTGGCGCCGTCGTGGTTGACGGCGGACCCGGCGAGCACGGCGTGGATGTCGTCGCCGTCGGCGATCGCGTCGGAGAGCCGCTTGAGCACCACCATCCCGGCGCCCTCGCCCCGGGAGTAGCCGTCCGCCGCCGCGTCGAAGGTCTTGCACCGGCCGTCCGGGGCGAGCGCGCCGGCACGGCAGAGGAACAGGGTGATGTCCGGGGCGAGCATCAGGTGCGCGCCGCCGGCCAGCGCCAGGTCGCACTCGCCGGCCCGCAGCGCCTGGGCGGCCAGGTGCACGGTGACCAGTGACGACGAGCAGCCGGTGTCGACCGCCATCGACGGCCCCCGCAGCCCGAGCACGTACGACAGCCGCCCGGCCGCCACGCAGAAGAGGTTCCCGGTGCCGGTGTAGCCGTCGATCCGGGCCGGGTCGGCGATCTGGAGTCCCTTGTAGTCGTCGATGGACAGGCCGGCGAAGACGCCGCTGCGCGTGCCGCGCAGCCGGTCCGCCGGCATCCCGGCGTGCTCCAGCGCCTCCCAGGCCACCTCCAGCAGGAGCCGCTGCTGGGGGTCCATGCTCTCCGCCTCCACCGCGGAGATGCCGAAGAAGTCGGCGTCGAAGGTGTCCACGGTGGGCAGGAACCCGCCGCGGCGGGCGTAGATGGTGCCCGGTTCGAGAGGGTCGTCGCCGTGCAGCGCGTCGACGTCCCAGCGGTCGCGGGGCACCGGGCCGGTGGCGTCGACGCCGTCGCGCAGCAGCCGCCAGAACTCGTCCGGGCCGTCTGCGCCGGGCACCCGGCAGGCCATGCCGACGACGGCGATCGGCTCGTCGGCCGCCGGCACCGGGCCCGTCCGGACCGGGGTCGCCGCCGGCCCGGACGCCGGCCGGTCCCCGTCGCCGCCGCCGAGCCGGGCGGTGAGGTGGGCGGCGAGGTCGGCGACGGTCGGGTGGTCGAACGCCACCGTCGGCCCCACCGGGACGTGCGGACGCAGCTCGGCGGCGAGCCGCTCGGCGAGGCGGACGGCGGTCAGCGAGTCGAAGCCGAGGGCGAACAGGCCCGCGTCGGCGGGGATCTCCGAGCGGTGGCGGCCCAGCACCTCCGCCGCGCGGTCGACGACGTACTCCCGGACCCGGTGGCCGAGCCCGGCCGGGCTGCCGGCGCGGAGCCGGTCGACGACCGACGACCCGACGGACACCCGCTCCGGCTCCGTGGCCGGGGTGCCGGCGGTCCGGGTCACGGCCGGCAGCGCGTCCCAGGCCACGGGCAGGCCGGCGAGGTAGAGGTCGGCGGCCAGCGCGTGGACCGCCTCGGCGGCGTCCCGGTCGGGGCGCAGCGAGCCCAGCACGGTGGTGCCGGGCCGCCCGCCCAGGCACTGCAGCAACGCCGTGCGCAGCACCGGGGTGGGGCTGATCTCCAGGTGGACGGCGGCGTCGGCGCGGGCCACCGCGTCGAGGAAACGCACCGGCCGGCGGGACAGCATCCCCCAGTGCTCCGCGCCCAGCCGGTCGCCGCCGACCAGGTCGCCGTGGACGGTGGAGACCATGTCGGTGGTGGTGGGGCCGTTGCGCAGCAGCGGCCGCAGGTCCGCCACCAGTTCCCCGGTGAACGGCTCCATCTGGGGGCTGTGGAAGGCGTAGTTGATGCCGAGGTCGCGGTGGAACACGCGGTCCGCGGCCAGCCGCGCCACGGCGGCGTCCAGGGCGGACCGCTCCCCGGAGAGCACCACGCTCGCCGGGCCGTTGACCGCCGCCAGCGACAGCCCGGCGGGCAGGTCGGCGAGCAGCCGGGTGGCCTGCTCGGCGGAGAGGCCGACGGCGAGCATCCCGCCGCCGGTCGCCCGCTGCAACATGCGGCCCTGGTGGTACGCGACCGCCATGGCGTCCTCGACGCCGAGCGCCCCGGCGGCGTACGCGGCGGTGATCTCGCCGAGGCTGTGCCCGATCACCACGTCGGGTCGTACGCCGAGGCTGTCCAGCAGCGCGAGCAGGCCGATCTCCACCGCGACGATCGCCGGCTGGGCGACGGCGGTCTCGGTGAGCCGGCTCGCCCCGGCCGGCCGGCGGATCTCCTCGGTGACGGACCAGCCGCCGAGCGCGCGCACGGCCGCGTCGCACCGGTCCAGGGCGTCCGCGTACGGGGCGCATCCGGACAGCCCGTCGCCCATGCCGGGCCACTGGGTGCCCTCACCGGAGAACACCATCGCCAGGCGCGGGACGTCGGTGCCGGTGGCCGTGCGTACCCCGTCGGTGTGCTCCCCGGCGGCGGCGGAGCGCAGCGCGGCCACCAGGGCCGCCCGGTCCCCTCCGGTGGCGACCAGCCGGTGCGCCGCGCCCGCCGGGGCGCCCTGCGCGGTCGGCTCCGCCCCGGCGGCCAGCCGGTCCGCGGCCTCGGCGGCCCGGCGGCGCAGCGCGTCGGCGTCGGCGGCGCCGATCGGCACCATCCAGGACATGGGCACCTCCGTCACCGTGGTTCCACCGCCGCCGGGACGGGGAACGGCGTGTCCTTGATCTGGTGGCCACCCAGCTCGCCCTCCACCAGCAGCACCTTCGCGGCGGCGGGCGGCGCGGGCGGCCGGAGCACCTCGGCGACCGGCCGGTACGGGTCGGCGGTGATCGCCGCGAGCGTCGCCACGAGGTCGTCGAGCACCCGGCCGGCGGCCTCGTCGGTCAGCAGGTCCCGGTGGTACGACAGGATCAGCCCCAGCTCCACCCCCGGCATCACGTCGAGCCGGAACGGCTCGGCCAGCCGGCTGAAGAACGTCGGGACCCGCTCGGTGGAGCCGAACAGGGTGGGGTCGAGGTTCTGGAAGACCAGGTACGCGTCGAACATCGGCTCGTCCGCCGGCCAGCCGGCCCACTCCGCCACCCGCTCCGGCGCCACGTACTGGTGGTGGGCGGCGTCGGCGCCGACGGTCATCACGTGCGACAGCAGGTCGACGACGGGCCGGTCCGGCGCGGGCAGCCGCACCCGCATCGGCAGCACGTTCATCGTCGGCCCGGTCAGGTCCTCGACGCCCGGCAGATCCGCGGGGCGGCCGTTGAAGAAGACCCCCAGGGTGGCCTCGTCGCGGCCCGCGTACCGGGCGAGCAACGCCGCCCAGGCGGCCTGGACCAGCGTGTTCGGGGGCATCCGCAGCCGCTGCGCGGTGTCCCGCAGCGCCTCGGTGACGCGCGCGTCCACCTGCATGTGCTGCCGGGCGTAGCCGTGCCGGTCCCCGGCCCGGTTGTCGGGGGCGGACGCGGCCAGCAGGGTGGGCGACCACCCGCCGGCGAACATGTCCCGCCAGAACGCCGGCGTGTCGGCCGGTACGCCGCGCCGGCGCAGCCAGTCGACGTAGCGGCTGAACGGCACGTCCGTGCCGGCCTGCGGGGTCTCGCCGGCGAGCAGCCGGTGGTATTCGCCGATGACGTCGCTGAGGAAGACGCTCAGGCTCCAGCCCTCCATCCGCAGGTAGCTGAAGCTGAACACGGTCCGGTAGGCGTCCTCGTCGACCTTGGCCAGGAACAGCCGGATGCCGGCGGGGTCGTCGGGGGCGCAGCCCACCGCCTGGTCCTCGCGGAGGAACCGGGCCAGCGCCGCGTCCTGCTCGGTGGCGGTGAGCCCGGTCCAGTCCTCGTACCGGGAGGGCAGTTCGACGTCGCGCCGCACCACCTGGAGCGGCTCGTCCAGGTCGGCCCAGACGAACATGGTCCGCAGCAGGGCGTACCGGCGGGCCAGCCCCGCCCAGCAGCGGCGCAGCAGGTCCACGTCGATGGGGCCACGCAGGGTGTCGACGCGTTGCACCAGGAACTCGCCGGGACGCGGGTCGGCGACGAGCCGGCGCAGCATGTGCGCCTGGTACGGGGCCAGCGGGAAGACCTCCGCCACGTCGGCGTCGGCCAGCAGCCGCTCCCGGTGGGCCCGGTCGCGCTCCGACAGCCCCCAGTCGCCCGGCGACTCCGGGGCGGGCCCGTCGACGGTGCCGCCCTCGGCGAGCCGGGCGTCGGCGACCGCCGCGAGTTCCGCCACCGTCGGGTGCGCGAACAGGTCGCGGGGCACCAGCGGCAGGCCGGCCCCGTTGGCCCGGGCCATCACCCGGATGCCCCGGATCGAGTCGCCGCCCAGCTCGAAGTAGTTGGCGGTGGCGCTCACCCGTTCCAGCCCGAGGACGGACGCCCAGATGTCGGCGACGAGCTGTTCGGTGCCGTCGGCCGGCGGGACGTGCGCTCCCCGGTCCCGGGCCGCCACCGGCGGCGGCGCTGGCAGCTCCGACCAGTCCACCTTGCCGTTGAGGCTCAGCGGGATGCCGGGCACCGGGACGAACACCGCCGGCACGGCGTAGCGCGGGATCCGGTCCTTCAGGTGCGCCCGCCAGCGCGGGCCGAGTTCGCCCATCAGCCGGGCCTGGCGGGGCCAGTTCGCGAGCGCGCCGCCGCGCGCCGGGGGCGCCGGCGGCCACGACGGGCGCACGTCGGCGCGGTGGAACAGGGCGTCGATCCGGGTCGGGTCGGCGGCCGACGGGGCGACGACGACGCCCACGCCCAGCTCGTCGGCGAGCCGGTACAGCTCGTCGGGGTCGACGCCGGGCGGCTCCCGGTCGACCCGGGCGCGCAGCTCGCCCACCGTCCGGCAGGCGCCGTCACCGGCCCGCAGGACGGCGATCTCGCGGAGGCGGCCGTTGGGTATCCCGGTCACGGCGACCACCGGCTCCTCCCGGAGCCGGTCGCGCAGCCGGCCGGCCAGGTCGCCCTCCCAGCCGAGGGGGTCGGCGGCCGGCTCCGGCGCGGCCGGGCCGTCCGCCGCCGGGTCGGCGGCGACGCGGACGACCACGTCGTAGCGGAACCGGCTCAGCTCGTTGTCGTAGTCGCCGCGCTTGAGCCGCACCTCGACGGCGGCCACGCCGGGCAGGGTGTCGCCGAGGGAGGTGAACAGCGCCGGGTCCAGCGCCAGCTCCTCCTCCTGCCACGTCCGGGCGGCCGCCCGGGCGAGCACCACCGCCGGGTCGGCGTCCGGGTCCGCCCGGTGCAGTTCCACCGAGCGGTGGAAGTCGGCCAGCAGGGGCAGGCTGCGGACGTCGCCGACGACGATCCGGCCGCCCGGGGCGACCAGCCGGCGGGCCTCCGTCAGCACCTGCCGCAGGTAGTCGGCGTCCGGGAAGTACTGCACGACCGAGTTCAGCAGCACGGTGTCGAAGGACCCGGCGGGCAGGTCCGCCAGCTCGTGCGCGGCCCGCTCGTCGAGGGTCACGCCCGCCAGGCCGCGGGCCCGGACCTCGGCGCGGACCTGGCCGAGCGCGAACCGGGAGATGTCGGTGCCGTGGTACGACGCGGCGTGCGGCGCGATGCGCAGCAGGAGCAGGCCGAGCCCGCAGCCCACCTCCAGGACCCGCCCGGGCGGCTCCGCCAGGGCCAGGGCGACGGTCTCGTCGACCCACCGCCGCATCTCGTCGGGCGGGATCGGGGCGCCGGTGTAGCTGCTGTTCCAGCTGGAGAAGTTGCTGTCCGCGGCGTCGGCGGTCTCCGGCTCGGTGTACGCCTCGTCGAAGACCCGCGCCCACTGGTGCACGGCGCCGTCGACGTCGCCGGTCGCCGGGGGCTCGTCCGGGGTCACCGGCGCGGCCGGCTCCGGCTGCTCCCCGGAGCGGGGCACCACGTACGCCACGAGCTGGCCCTCGCCGGCCTCCCCGCCGGCGGCGTCGCGGCGCACGGTGACCACCGCGTCCCGGATGGTGGGGTGCTCCCGCAGGGCCGCCTCGATCTCGCCCAGTTCGAAGCGGATCCCCCCGAGCTTGACCTGGAGGTCCTCCCGCCCGAGGTAGGACAGGGTGCCCCCGGGCCGCCACCGGACGATGTCGCCGGTGCGGTACATCCGGGCGCCGGGTCGGTCGGTGAACGGGTCGGGGACGAACCGCTCGGCGGTCAGCGCGGGCCGGCCCTGGTAGCCGCGGGCCACCTGGATGCCGCCGATGCACAGCTCGCCGGGCACGCCGACCGGCACCGGCCGGCCGGCCGGGTCCAGCACGTAGATGCTGGTGTTGTCGACGGGGGCGCCGATCGACACGTCGGTGGCGTCCTCCCCCGGCGGGCACCGGTAGGCGGTGACGTCCACGGCGGCCTCGGTCGGGCCGTACAGGTTGTCGAGCCGGGCGGGCAGCCGCTCATGGAGGCGACGGACCAGGTCGCGGGGCAGCGCCTCGCCGCTGCACACCACCCGGCGCAGCCCGGTGCAGGTGGCCGAGCGCGGCTCGTCGAGGAAGAGCCGGAGCATCGACGGTACGAAGTGGACGGTGGTGATCCGCTGCTCGTTGATCAGGTCGACCAGGTAGCCGGGGTCGCGGTGCCCGTCGGGGCGGGCCATGGTGACGGTCGCGCCGACCAGCAGCGGCCAGAAGAACTCCCACACCGAGACGTCGAAGCTGGCGGGGGTCTTCTGCAGCACCGCCTCCCCGGCGGTCAGCTCGAAGCGGCGCTGCATCCAGCGCAGCCGGTTCACCACGGCGCGGTGGCTGTTCATCACCCCCTTCGGCATCCCGGTGGAGCCGGAGGTGTAGATGACGTACGTCAGGTCGTCCTCGGTGACCCCGCTGGGCGGGGCCTGCTCGGGCTCCTCGGCGCAGTCGTCGCGGTGCAGGTCGATCGTCGGCGGCGCGTCGGCGGGCAGCACGTCCCGCCCGCCGTCGCCGGTCAGCACGATCTCCGCGCCGCAGTCGGCGAGCAGGTACGCCAGCCGCGCGGGCGGGTGCTCCGGGTCCAGCGGCACGTAGCAGCCGCCGGCCTTGAGCACGCCCAGCAGCGCCACCAGGAGTTCCGGCGAGCGGTCGAGGCAGACGGCGACCCGGCTGTCCGGTCCCACCCCGTGCCGCCGCAGCCGGTGGGCCAGCCGGTTGCTGCGGCGGTCCAACTCGGCGTAGGTCAGCGACCGGTCGTCGAGCCGGACGGCGACGTGCCCGGGGGTGCGTCGGACCTGCTCGGCGATCAGCTCGTGCAGGACGCGCGGCGCGGGTTCCGGGGCGGCGGTGTCGTTCCACGCCCGCAGGACGCGGTCGCGTTCCTCGTCGTCGGTCAGCTCCAGCCGGGACAGCGGGGCGTCGGGGTCGGCGCAGACCTGGTCGAGCAGGCGCAGCAGGCTGGCCAGGATCCGCTCGACGGTGTCCCGGTCGAACAGGTCGGTGGCGTACTCCAGCCCGCCGGGCAGCGTGTCCCCGGCATCCGCCAGGGACAGCCACAGGTCGAACTTCGCCGACCCGGTGTCCCCCTCGACCAGCCCGACGAGCTGGGTGTCGGCGGTCAGGTCGACGCGGGGCGGCGGGGTGTTGTTCAGCGCGAGCATCACCTGGAACACCGGGTTGTGGCTGGTGCTGCGCTCGGGTTGCAGCTCGTCGACCAGCTTCTCGAACGGCAGGTCCTGGTGGACGAAGTCGGCCGACACGTCGGCGCCGACCCGGGTCAGCAACTGCCGGAAGGTCGGGTCGCCGGTCACCGTGGTGCGCAGCGCCAGGGTGTTGGCGAAGAAGCCGAACAGGTCCTCCAGCTCGGGGCGGTTGCGGTTGGCCACCGGCGTGCCGACGACCACGTCGGGCTGCCCGGACCAGCGGGAGAGCACCACCGTGAAGGCGGCGAGCAGCACCATGAACAGCGTGCTGTCGGTGCCGGCGCAGAGGGCGCGCAGCCGCCCGGTGAGCCGCTCGTCGACGGTGAACCGGAGGGTGTCGCCGCGGAAGCTCTGCACGGTGGGTCGGGGCCGGTCGGTGGGCAGTTCCAGCAGCGCCGGGATCCCGGCGAGGCGGTCCCGCCAGTAGCGCACCTGCCGGGCCAGCGTCGGCCCGGACATCTGGGCCCGCTGCCAGACCGCGTAGTCGGCGTACTGGAGCTTCAGCTCGGGCAGGCGGGGCGTGCCGCCGGTGACCAGCGCGGAGTAGCACTCGGCCAGCTCCCGGGAGAACACCCGACCCGACCAGCCGTCGGCGATCAGGTGGCTCCAGTTGACCAGGAAGACGTGCCGGTCCGGGGCGAGCCGGAACAGCCCGAACCGGACCAGCGGCCCGACCGCCAGCACGAAGGTCCGCCGGGCCTCCTCCTGGAGGGCCTGGCGTACGCGCTCGTCACGCTCGGCCTCGCTCAGCCCGGTCAGGTCGGTCACCGGCAGGTCGACGGCCGCGGGCGGCGAGACCACCTGCACCGGCTCGCCGTCGGCCTCCCGGATGGTGGTGCGCAGCGCCTCGTGCCGGTCGACGATGCGCTGCACGCTGTCCCGCAGCGCCGCCACGTCCAGCGGCCCGCGCAGCTCGACCGCCATCGGCGTGTTGTACGCCGGGCTGTCCGGCACCATCCGTTCGAGGAACCAGAGGCGCTGCTGGGAGAAGGAGAGCGGGGCGGGGCCGTCGTCACCCCGGCGGGGGATCTCGTCGCGGGTGCCGCGCCGCCCCTTGGACCAGGCCGACAGCAGCGCCTGCTTGGCCGGGGACAACGCCTGGGCGGGGCGCGCCCCGCGCTGCTCGTCGACGCTCATCGCGCGGCCCCGTCCGGCCCGGCGCCGTCTGCTGCGGACGACGGGGTTCCGTCCGCCCCGGGGGACCGCCTCCCGTCCGGGTCGCCGCCGTCCGACCCGGGTGCGGGCTCCGCGTCCTGGAGGGCCCGGATGATGGTGGCCTGGGCGGCGATGGTGTGCGCCTTGAACAGCTCCTCCAGCGGCAGGTCCACCGCGAAACGTTCCCGCAGCCGGGTGACCAGGCGGGTGGTCAGCAGGGAGCTGCCGCCGAGGGCGAAGAAGTTGTCGTGCACGCCGACGATCTCGAAGCCGAGCAGCTCGCGCCAGGCGGCGGCGATGGACTCCTCCAGGTCGTCGCGGGGCGCGACGTACTCGGTGGTCAGGTGGGGGCGCTGGTGCAGGGTGCTGCCGAGGTCCACGTCGAGGCTGGTCGGGCCGGCGTCCACCGGCTCCGGCGCCCGACGCAGGGCGACCGAGTCGTCCTGCACTGGCACGGGGCCGTCCTCCGGCACGTCGATCCAGTAGCGGCGGCGCTCGAACGGGTAGGTCGGCAGGGACACCCGGCGGCAGGACTGGCCGGCCGCGAAGGACTCCCAGTCGACGTCCACGCCGGACTCCCAGAGCCGGGCCAGGGTCGCCAGCAGGAACGCCTGGTCGGGCTGCGAGTCGCGGGGGTGGCGGACGGACGGCAGGACCGGTGGGGCCGCGCCGTCGCCGTTCGCCCCCACCAGCGCGCCGAGCACCGTGCCGGGGCCGACCTCGACCAGCATCCGGTCGGCGGAGCCGGCGAGCAGGGTCCGCACCCCGTCGGCGAAGCGGACGGTGCCGCGCAGGTGCCGCACCCAGTAGTCGGGGTCGGTGGCCTCGGCCGGGGTGATCCAGGTGCCGGTGACGTTGGAGACGTACGACAGCGACGGCTCGCGCATGGTGAGGCCGGCGACGTGGGCGCGGAACTCGTCGAGCACCGGCTCCATGGCCACCGAGTGGCCGAGGGTCTGCACGTGCAGCCGGCGGAAGTCCACCCCGTCGGCGGCGAGCCGGTCGGCCAGTTCCTGCACCGGCTCCACCAGGCCGGAGACGGTGCACTGGCCGGGGGCGTTCACCGCGGCGATGGAGAGTTCCGGCCCCAGCAGGGCGGCCAACTCCTCCTCGGGCAGCGAGACGGCGAGCATGGCCCCGCCGGGCAGCCGGTCGATGAGCTGGCCGCGCAGGGCGACGGTGTCGATGGCGTCGGCGAGGTCGAAGACGCCGGCCAGGCAGGCGGCCACGTACTCGCCGCTGCTGTGCCCGAGCATCGCGTCCGGGCGTACGCCCCACGACTGCCAGAGCATGGCCAGGGCGTACTCCACCGCGAACAGGGCGGTGGTGACCCCGGCGGACGTGCCGAGGAACTCCTGGACGGCGCGGTCGCCGTCGGGGGCGCGGACCACGTCGCGCAGGTCGAAACCGAGCCGGGCGAGGGCCAGGTCGGCGCAGCGGTCCAGGTGCTCGGCGAAGACCGGCTCGGTGGCGTAGAGCTGGCGGCCCATGCCGACGTACTGGCTGCCGCCGCCGGGGAAGAGGAAGGCGACCTTGCGGCCGGGCCGGAAGTCGACGGTGCCGGTCGGGGGCGCGGTCAGCGCGGCCGCGGCCTGGGTGGCGTCGCGGCAGACCACCGCCCGCCGACGCTCGAAATGCCGACGACCCACCTGCAACGTGTACGCCACATCAGCCAACCCCACCTCCCCCGCGCCCAACACCCCACCGACCCGACGACCCACCTCCACCAGAGCCGACGGCGTCCGCCCCGACACCACCACCACCTGCCAACCCCGCACCCCACCCACCGGAACACCCACCGCAGGCGGCTGCTCCAACACCACATGCGCATTCGTCCCACCAACACCCAACGCCGACACCCCAGCCCGCCGCACCCCCACCACCGGCCACGACACCAACTCACCATTCACAAAAAACGGAGACGACTCCAACGCCAACTTCGGATTCGCCTCACGAAAATGCACCGTCGGCGGCACCACACCCTCCCGAACCGCCAACACCGCCTTCACAAAACCCGCCACCCCCGCCGCCGCATCCAAATGACCCACATTCGTCTTCACCGAACCCAACGC
>NZ_JBEYTP010000066.1:0-23764 GCF_040643125.1 Micromonospora sp. NPDC047465 | reverse complement strand
CCGCCGCGGGACGCCCCCACCCCCGCACCCCCGGCTTCAACGTCTGCCCCGGCCCCGCGTGGGTCCCCCGTCGCGCGCGCCGCCCCTCCCGGGCGGCGCGCTCGACGCGTTCCTGTCGACGGACAACGGCGACCAGCCCGCCGACGACGGCGAGGGCGCCCCACATCTGCGGACGACCCCGGGCGTGCGGGGACGGCATTCTCTTCCATGCTGCCGCGTTCGGGCGGAGCCGACACCACGGTGCGATCCGCGTGCCATCCTCTATCGATAGTTGTAACCATCTATCTGAAGGAGACGGCACATGCGATCTCGGTTGCTCTCCATCGCGTCCGCGCTGGCGCTCGTCACGGGTGGCTCGGCGCTGGCGTTGTTGCCCGCCAGCCCGGCCAGCGCGCACTGCAGCGGGCACGGCACCCACCCGGATCTGTACAGCGGGGGCGCCATCTCGTTCGGGAACGGGACCAACATCCGGGCCTATCCACACATCGACTGCGGCAGTCGCGGACTCGGTTACCCGAGTCAGGGGATCGACGTCCACTGCGCCACCTACACCAACGCGCTCTGGATCTACCTCCGTAACACCACCACCGGAGTCAACGGGTGGTCCCGGTTGGACGCCCTCAACGTGTCGGAGCCCACCACCATCGCCGACTGCTCGAACACGGTCGCGGCGCACCGGCTGGCCTGACGCCCACGGCCGGCGTTCGTCAGCCGACGACGCGCCGGGAAATGGGTGGCGGCGGGTGGGGTGGGGAGGCAGGATCGGGGCGTGATCGAGACGTACCCGGTGCTGAGCATCCCCGTTGCCGCGGCCACCGCCGCGCGGCGACAGCGGACGGTGCCCGGTCGCGTCTCGGCCCGCCGCCGGCCGTCGTGACCGGCGCGTTCCTGGCCGGTCTGGTCGCCGGCTACGGCGTCGCCGTCCCGGTCGGTGCGATCGCGATCCTCATCCTCGGTCTCAGCGCCCGCACGTCGTTCCGGGTCGGCGCCGCCGCCGCGCTCGGAGTGGCCGCCGCGGACGGGCTCTACGCCGCCGCGGCGGCCCTCGGCGGGGCCGCGGTCGCCGGCCTGGTCGCCCCGGTCGCCGGGCCGCTGCGGCTGGTCGCCGCGGTCGTGCTGCTCGCCCTCGCCGGCCACGGCGCCTGGCGTGCCCTGCGCCCCCGCACCGCGCCGGCGGTCCCCGCCGAGGCCCGCCGGGGCCTGGACACCCCGGCCCGGGCCTTCGCCGGCGTGCTCGCGCTGACCCTGTTCAATCCGGCGACGGTGGTCTACTTCGCCGCCCTCGTCCTCGGGCGGCAGGGTGGCGCGGACCCGGGCGTGGCCGAGGCGCTGCTCTTCGTGGCGGGGGCCTTCGTCGCCTCGGCCAGCTGGCAGTTGCTGATCGCCGGTGGGGGCACCCTCGTCGGGCGGGCGTTGGCCGGGCCACGCGGTCGGCGCGTCACGGCGTTGGTCTCCAGCGGCCTCATCGCGGCCCTGGCGATTGCCATGGTGCTGCCCCGATGAGGGCCGCCGATGACGGTGCCCCGGGTCAGGCGGCGTAGTCGGGGGACATGGCCGCCGCCAGGCGCAGGTGGACGGCGGCGCGCCGGGCGTCCCCCTGTCGCTGAAGGGTGCGCCCGAGCAGCAACTGCACGTACGAGTCGTCCGGCGCCGCCGCCGCGAGCGGCGCCAGCATCCGCAGGGCCCGGGTGAGCTGGGCGGAGTGGAAGTACGCCCGGGCGGCGAGCAGCCTGGTGCCGCGGTCGTCGCCGTGGGCGTCGAGCAGGGGCTGGAGCAGGGTGAGGGCGCCCAGGGGATCGCCCAGGTCCAGCAGCGCCTCGGCGTGGCGGAGGCGTTCGACCTCCTCGGGGAGTTGTCGGGGGCTGACCCGTGCGGCCCCGGACAGGAAGTCGCGGATCACCTCCGGGGGCTGAGCGCCGCGCAGTGCCACCCCGTTCGCGACGAACGTCGGTGACGTCGCCACGCCCGCGGCCCTGCCCCGCAGGACCAGCTCCCGGACGACGGCCTCGCCGCCGCCGTCGGCCAGCAGCGCGCCCCCCTCGGGGAAGCCCGCCCTCCGGGCCACCTCGGCCAGCACCTCCGGGCGGCTGATGTCCCGCGCGTCGACGAAGTGCGCGCGCATCACCTCTTCCGCCACCGCGTCCTGCAGTCGCGTACCGCCGGCGGAGTGGGCGAGGGCGATCAGGCGGTGGGCGTCGTGGCTGTTGGCCCGCCAGCCGGCGCCCCAGCGTGGACCGATCCCCTCGGCCAGCGCGATCTGGGCGACGCGTTCCCGGTTCTCGCCGGGCGTCAGGTCCGGCGCGCACCGCTGGAGTGCGGCGTCCACCATCGGGTCACGCAGCACGTCCGCCAGCGGCTCGGCCGGGACGGGGGCGGAGGGGTCGATCCGGAACGGCCGCCAGACGACCTCGACCGGTTCTCCCTCCCAGGACGCCAGCGCCCGTTCCAGCCGCCGCTTGCCGATGTACGCCCACGCACAGACGACGTCTGCCCACACCTCGATCCGCATACCCCGCACGTTACACGACACGTGTCGCGTAAGCGACGGCTGTCGTATAGTGACCCCGTGAACTCCTCCGATCCGCGGGCGCGACGGACGCGAGCCCGACTCAGGGCCGCCGTCCTGGAACTGGCCGCCGAGCGGGAGCTGGGCGACATCACGATCGCCGAGGTCGCCAAGCGGGCCGGGGTCAACCGCGCGACCACGTACCTCCACTTTCCCGACCTGGACGCGCTCGTCACGGACGCGATGGAGGAGGCGACGGCCCAGGTGGCGCGCGCCGCGGCGCTCTGCCCGCTGGACGCTCCGCGCGACGAGGCGCCGCAGCCGCTGCGCGACCTCTTCGACACCGTCGCCGCCAACGCGGTCCTCTACCGTCGGATGCTGTCCCCGCACGGCAGCGCCCGCTTCGCTGCGGGCCTGCGGGACCGGCTGGCCGCGGAACTGCGGAGGAGTTTCGAGGCGCGGGCGCGTCCCCCCGGCGTCGACGACGTGCCGGTGGACGTCCACGCCGCCTACCTCGCCGGCGCCCTCACGGGCGTCATCGCCGACTGGACCGCGGCGCGGGCCCCGGCCGGCGCGGCCGAGACCGCGCTGGCCACGTGGCGGCTGCTCCGTGGCTGAACCCATCCGCGTCTCGACGCGACCAGCACAGGGGAGGTTGCCGTGGTCGGCAGGCCGGCAGTAGGTGGCGGTCGGTGGGTCGAGGTGGCCCCGGGCCGCGTCGCCCGCTGGGTCGAGGGCTTCGCCGACCGGCACGGCGCGCCCACCACCACCGTCCAGGGGCACGGCTTGCTGCTCGCCGCCCCGGACGGCGCGACCGCCGAGCTGCACAACCCGCCCGGCGCGCCGGCCGCCCCGGACGTGCCCGGTTTCGTGGCCGCCGCGGCCACGCCCCGCCGGATCGGCCTGCTGCTGGTCCGTAAGGGCGCGGTGGCGGTGGGCGTCGCGGTGGGCGAGGAGCTGACGGTGTCGAAGGTCGACACCCGGTACGTGCAGGGCCGCACCGCCGCCGGGGGGTGGTCCCAGCAGCGCTTCGCCCGGCGGCGCGACAACCAGGCGAAGGCGGCGCTGGGCGACGCGACCGAGCTAACCGTACGGCTGCTGTTGCCGGAGGCGTCGACGCTGAGCGCGCTGGTCTGCGGCGGCGACCGGCGGGCGGTGGACACCGTGCTGGCCGACCGGCGGCTCGCCCCGCTGGCGGCGCTGCGCGCGGAGCGGCTGCTGGACGTGCCCGAGCCCCGGCACGCCGTGCTGGTCGGCGCGATCGCGGCGGCCCGCGCGGTCCGGATCCTGGTCCGCGACCCTCTCGGAGAAACTCAGTGATCCCGCTTTCCGCATCGTAGGTCCGTGCCCCCGCCGAGCCGGGTCTCACGGGCGGACGGCTGCCGCCGGTGCGGACCTGTCCCACATCGGTCGGCGTCGAGAAATGGTGGACGCACTAGGCTGGGCGCGATGGTCGGGAAGGAGCCGGGATGGCGGAGACGGCCGCGGCCGACGTCGTCGTGGTCGGTGGCGGGGGCGGTGCTCCCGGCGACGAGCTGGTCGTGGAGAGCCTGGGCCACCGGATCCGGCGGCTGCGCATCGCCCAAGGCCTGACCCAGCAACAGGTCGTCGGCTCCCGTTACACGCGCGCGTTCCTGGGCGCCGTGGAGTCGGGCGTCCGGGTGCCCAGCCCCGAGGCGCTGGCCTACTTCGCGGACCGGCTCGGGCTGCCGGTGGACGACCTGCGGTACGGCCGACCGGCCGACGCCGCCACCCGGCTCGCCGCCGAGCAGGCGTCGGCCCGGCGGGACCTCTCCGCCGGCCGGTTGGACGCCGCCGAGCGGGCGCTGACCGGGATCCGCCGTCGGGCGGACCACTACCGACTGCCCGAACTGGCGGGGTGGGCCGCGTACCACCTGGCGGAGGCGCAACTGCACCGCGGGTCGACCGAGGACGCCGCCGCCCGGTACGACGAGTTGGCGGCGGCGCTCCCCGACGGGTGCCCGCCGCTGCGCGCGGCGGTGCTGGCCCGGCAGGCGTACTGCCTGCTGGTCACAGGGGACGCGCCGCGGGCGGTGGCGATCCTGGAGGGCGGCCTGCGGGCCCTGCGGGCGGTGCCGCCGGTGGACGCCGACGCCGAGCTGCGGTTGACCAACGCCCTGATGTACACGTTCCTCGAACTGAGCTGGCGGGACCGGGCGCGGCGGCTGGAGCGGGAGGCGGCTGCCCTGCTCGACCGGGTGACCAACCAGGAGTGGGTGGCGCAGTTCCACGCCGTCGCCGGGCAGCTGCGCCGCGATGGCGAGCTGGACGAGGCGGACCGGCACCTGCGGGAGGCCGGCCGCCGTTACGCCGAGCTGGGGCTCACCCGGGAGATCGCCCTGTGCCACTGGGCCCGTGGCTACGTGTTGCTGCGGGCCGGGCGGCCGGGGGAGGCGGGGCCGGAGTTGCGGCGGGCCCGGGAGATGCTGGGCGCCGTCGGCGCGGTGCTCGACCACGCCGGAGCAACGCTGGAACTGGCCGAGGCGCGCCGGCGGGAGGGCGCCCTGGACGAGGCGGGTGCGCTGGCCGAGGAGGCCGCCCGGACGGCGGCGGCCTGCGACCACCGGGAGATCATGGCCGAGGCCGACCGGGTGCGCGGGCTGGTACGGGCCGCGCAGGGCGACCACGACCAGGCGCGGCGGCTGCTGCTGCGGGCCGTCGACCGGTACGAGCGGGCCGGCCTGATGGGGGACGTGGTGATCACCTGCCGCCATCTCGCCGAGCTGTTGCTGGCCGGGGCGGAGCGCGACGCGGCGACCGCGGTGCTGCGTCGTGGCCTGCGTGCGGCGGAGCGCCTGTCGTGAGCCCGCCGGAGCCTGTCGTGGCGGGCGACCCGGTGGGGGAGCTGGGCGCACGTCTCCAGCGGCTGCGGACGGCACGAGGGCTCACCCAGCGCGCCCTGGCCGAGCCCCGGTACACCGCGGCCTACGTGTCCGCCGTGGAGGGTGGTCGCCGGATGCCCTCCGCCGATGCCGTCGCCCACTTCGCCGAGCGGCTCGGCGTAACTCCGGCGGACCTGGCCACCGGCCGCTCGCCGGCCGAGGTGGTGCGCCTGCGGCTCCGGCTGGTCGGGGCGGACCTGGCCGGGTCCACCGACGAGAGGGCCGCCGTCTGCCGGGAGGTGGCGGCGCTCGCCGCCGACCTGGACGAGCCGGTGCTGGCCGCCCGGGCCCGGCTCGGTCTGGCCGGCGTCGCGCTGTTCCGCGACGATCCCGACGCCGCGTCGGCCGAGGTGGACCGGGCGGAGGCGCTGCTGGCAGGGGCGCCGCCGCACGTCCGGGCCGAGGCGGCGGCCAGGCGTGCCGCGGTGCTGCGCCACACCGGTGATCCCCGGTACGCCGGCTTCCTGCTCGCCGAGGCGCGGGACGCGCTGGCGCGGGACGGGTGGCCGGACCCGTCGACCCTGCTGACCCTGCACGCGGAGCTGGTGCTCTGCCACGTCGCGCTCGGCGACGAGGAGGCGGCGGCGGAGGCCGCCGGACAGGCCCTGGCCCTGGCGGTGCTGCCCGCGCCGGCGCGGGTCGCGGGGATGCACCTGACGGTCGCGGGCGCGTTGCTCGCCTCGGGACGGACGGCGGAGGCCGGCGTCGCCGCGGAGCAGGCCCGCCAGGCGGCCCGGCAGGTCGCCATGGGGGTGCAGTTGGCGTGCTGCCACCGGGCCCGGGGGCAGGGGCGCCGGGCGGCCGGCGACCTGGCGGGTGCCCTCGCCGACCTGGCGACCGCGCACACGGCGTTGACGGTCGCCGGGCAGCGGGCGCTGGCCCGGGAGGTCGGGGTGGAACTGGCCGAGGTCCACCACGCGCTGGGCCAGCCGGAGCGCGCGGCGGCGCTGCTGTGCGACGCCGTCGATCCGGCCGGCGACGCGGTGGTGGCGGCGCGCGCCGACCGGGTGCGCGGCCTGCTGCGGGCCGATGCCGGGGAGCAGGTTGACGCCGAGCGGCACCTGCGGGCGGCGGCCGCCGGCTATCGGGCGGCCGGGCGGCGCCGGGAGTTGGCCGCGGTGGTCCTGCTGCTGGCGGACCTGCTGGAGCAGTGGGGGCGGCCCGGGGACGCCCTCGACCTGCTCCGCGACGGGCTGCACCAGGTGGAGCAGCTCGGTGAGCGGGTGGCCGCGTTCCGCGCCACGGCCTGATCCTCGGCGACGGCGAGTGCGGCGGGCCGCGCCTCGGGCCGGTTCGCCGGGTCGTCGGCCCGCGCCCTGGTGTCGGACCGGGGCGCGGGCCGTTCCGCCGGGGCCGCCGGCTCGTGCCCGGGCACCGCACCGGGGTCGCCGGCTCGTGCCCGGTCCGGGCCACGAGCGGCCGGGCCGCCGGTGCGTCCGCGGTCCCGCGTCAGTCCCGGGCCCAGAGCGCCGGGGTGTGCGGCGGCTCCCAGCCGGGCTGGGCGGTGTGTGCCTGGAGGCAGCGGTACGCGACGCCGCCGTAGGTCACCCGGGCGCCGGCCGGGTACGCGGTGCCGGGCGCCCAGGTCCCGCCGGGTGCGCTGCCGGTCGGGGTGGGGGTGGGGGCCGAGGTCACGTTGAGGACGAAGTCGAAGCTGGCCTCGCGGCCGCCGTCCACCGTCCGCACCGTCATCAGCAGGGCGGGGTCGAAGATCGGGTCGGTGCTGTTGCGAGGTTCGCCGGGGAAGTACAGCTGGGTGGTGAGCACCGGCCGGTTCGGCGCCTGCGCCTTGACGTGGATGTGCCGGGTTCGTCCCGGATAGAGCCCCGGCAGGATCGTGCTGAGGCGGTACGCGCCCGAGGCGTCGGTGAACTGGTGCCCGCGCAGCCGGTAGCCGGCGTTGTCGTAGCCGCCGTTGGCGTCCGCCTGCCAGAAGTCCAGCAGCACGTCGGGAACCGGCCGGCAGTCCAGCCCGAAGACGTGGCCGGTGACGGTGAGCCGGGTGCCGATCGTGCCGGCCTCGACGAGCGAGGTACGCCGTGGTGAGTTCGGCTTGAAGTAGGGGCCCTCCATCTGATCCGGCGTCAGGTCGTCGCCGTCGTCGCAGTAGGGCGTGAGGGGCGGCGCCGAACCCAAGGCGGCCGCCTCCGCGCCCACGGCCTGCGCGATTCCGGCGGCGAGGAACGGGGCGGGCAGGGCCAGGGCCGCCGCCCTCAACACGTTCTTGCGTGTCACACCGCTACGGGGACGGGGGGCGGGTGGCTCTTCGCCGCTGGCTGCACCGTTCATGAAGCGCTCCTCTCCGGGGTCTCCTCGCCGACCGTGGACTCGCGGATCGTCCAGGGGGTCGGCGCGGCTGTCGACCCGACGCTATTGACAGGCGTCAGGGTGCGTCGATGTGCGGGAGAGCGTGGTCGTGGTGTTTTCCGCCGTGCCGGCGGAACGCGCCGGGGGAGTCGCCGACCTCGCGGCGGAAGAACCGGCAGAAGTAGGCGGGGTCGGCGAAGCGGAGCCGGTCGGCGATCGCGGCCACGGTGAGGTCGGTCCGGGCGAGCAGTCGTTTCGCCTCCAGCACCCGGGCTCGGCGGATCAGCCGGGCGGGGGTGGTCCCGGTGGCCAGGGGCACCGCGTCGTTGAGGTGGCGCACCGACACCCCGATCCGGCGGGCGTATGCGCGGGGCGGCTCGCCGACGAGGTCCGGCTCGGCGAGCAGTTCCTCGAAGCGGCGGGCGATCGCGGCGGCCCGGCGGTTGCGGGTGGTGGTCTCGGGGGGCGGGTCGGGGGCCGGCCCCGTGGGGCGGGACCGGAGCACTTCGGTGAGCAGGAGGTGCAGGTAGGCCCGCAGGGTGCCACCGCGCTCCGGTCCGCCCCGGCGGTACTCGGCGGTCGCCCAGCGCAGCAGGGTGGCGATCCGCCCCGCCTGGGCGGCGTCGCGGGGGCGCCAGGAGCGGTGGCGCGAGCGGTGCAGCGCGGCGCGGTCCGCCGGGAAGGTGAGCAGGAACTCGGCCGCGCAGAGCAGCACATGTCCGCGCAGGTCACGCTGGTCCTGCCAGTGGTGCACCTGGCCGGGCGTGACGACGAACAGGTGCGGCGGCCGGACGGGATGGGCGTCGAGGTCGATGACGTGCGAGGCACGGCCGTGGGTCACGTACACCAGCTCGTAGAAGGTGTGCCGGTGCGGAAAGTCGGCGCGGGACAGCGGCCCGATCTCGTCGAAGGTGCCGACGGCGAACGGCACGTCGTCCGGGGCGGGCGCCGCCAGGTCGTGCCGGGGCAGCGCCGACGGTGGACCGGCGGCGGCCGGTCGTGATCGGACGGACGGAGCCCGGCGGGCGGGCGGGTCGGGCGGGCGCGACGGGGACACAGGCAGCTCCCTGTGCTGACAAGGGTCGGATCTGATCGATCGACACCTGTATTGACGGCATCGGATGTCTAACCTACGGTAATAGCAACAGAGTTAACAACAATTGTTGCCTCTCCAGTAGCGCGCCGGCAGGGCGGCTGCCACGCGGCACTGCGTGCCTGCTCGCGCCCGGTCGCTGCGACCCTCCACATCGTCCTGACCCCGAGGAGACCCCCATGCTCCGACGAACAGCCACCGTGGCGGCAACTACCCTCAGTGCCGTCGCGCTGGTGCTCACCGTGGCCCTGGCCGCCCAGGCCAGCGCCGATCCCGACCGCGCGCCCGCCGCCCCGGTCGACGCTCCCGACGGCGTGGCCCCCGAGATGTTCGCCGCCCTGCAACGGGACCTGCGGCTCACCCCGGCCCAGGCCCGTGCCCGTCTCGACGTCGACGACCGGGCCGCTCGGGTGCAGCAGGTGCTGCGCGCCACCCTCGGCGCCCGCTACGGCGGCACCTGGGTCACGGAGCCGGGCGCCACGGTGTCGGTCGGCGTCACCAGCGCCGCCGACGCCGACGCGGTCCGTGGCCTCGGCGCGGTCCCGGTCCCGGTGAGGCACACCGAGCGTGCCCTGGACGGGGCGGTCGACCGGCTCAACCGCAGGGCCACCGCCGCGCCGCCCGCCGTCGTCGGCTGGTACGCCGACCTTCCCGGCAACGCCGTCGTGGTGCTCGCCCGGGACGGCGCGGTGCCCGCGGCCCGGTCCTTCGCCGCCGCCGCCGGGGTGCCGGCCGGGGTGCTGCGGGTGCAGGCCAGCACGGAGGACCCGAAGCCGTACGCCGACGTGATCGGCGGCAACGCCTACTACACCGGCAGCAGCCGGTGCTCGATCGGGTTCTCGGTGAACGGCGGTTTCGTCACCGCCGGACACTGCGGCCGGGCCGGGGCCCGCACCTCGCAACCGGGCGGCACCGTGCGCGGCTCCACGTTCCCCGGCCGGGACTACGCCTGGGTGCAGGTGGACGCCGGGAACACCCCGCGCGGGCTGGTGAACGACTACCGGGGCGGGACGGTGGCGGTGGCGGGTAGCGTCGAGGCCGCCGTGGGGGCGGCGGTCTGCCGGTCCGGTTCCACCACCGGGTGGCGCTGCGGCACCATCCAGCAGAAGAACGCCTCGGTGACCTACCCGGAGGGCACGGTGACCGGGCTGACCCGGAGCAACGCCTGCGCCGAGCCGGGCGACTCCGGCGGTTCGTGGCTCTCCGGCAGCCAGGCCCAGGGAGTCACCTCGGGCGGCTCCGGCAACTGCAGCACCGGCGGGACGATGTACTTCCAGCCGGTCAACGCGATCCTGGCGGCGTACGGGCTGACGCTGGTCACCACCGGCGGCCCCGAGCCGACCCCCACGCCCACCTCGACCGGCACCCCGCCCGGCGAGACGACCTGGCAGGCGGGCGCCGCGTACGCCGCCGGCGCGACGGTGAGCTACGCCGGGGTGTCCTACCGCTGCCTGCAGGGGCACACGGCGCAGCCGGGTTGGGAGCCGCCCAACGTGCCGGCGCTCTGGCAGCGGGTCTGAACACCGCTGCCACGCCGCACACGGTACGGGCCCCGTCTCCGCAACGACCGGGCCCGTACCACGCCTGTCCGGGGGAGGCGGTCGGCCGCCCCGCCCGCTGACCTCACACCGCCCCGCTGAAGGTGTCGCAGGACTTCGGGTCGCCGGTCTCGTAACCGCGGGTGAACCACTGCCTGCGCTGCTCGGACGAGCCGTGGGTGAACTCGTCGGGGTTCACCGGCCGGTTCGCCCGTTCGGAGATGGCGTCGTCGCCGATCTTCTCGGCGGTGTCGACGGCCTGCCGGATGTCCTGCTCGCTGATGCTGGTGAAGATCTTCTGGCCGCTGGAGTCGGCGGTGCCGGTGGCGTTCTTCGCCCAGGCGCCGGCGTAGCAGTCGGCCTGCAGCTCCAGCTTGACCGAGAGCGCGTTGGCGTTGTCCGGGTCGCGCTGCTGCTGGCGGCGCATCTGGGCCTCGGTGCCGAGCAGGTCCTGCACGTGGTGGCCGTACTCGTGGGCGAGCACGTACGGCTGGGCGAATTCGCCGGAGGCCCCGAGCTGCTGGGCGAGCACCCGGTAGAAGGTGAGGTCGATGTAGACCAGGTCGTCGGCGCGGCAGTAGAACGGGCCGACGCCGGAGTCGGCCTGCCCGCAGGCGGTGTTGACGCCCTGGCTGAAGAACACCGTCCGGGACGGGCGGTACTGCTCGCCGAACGCCTCGGGCAGCGCCTTCTGCCAGTACGCCTGGATGGAGTTGACGTAGAGCGCGTTGCGGCAGTCGAGCTGCTGGAGCGCGTCGTCGGCCGAGCACTTCTGCTCGAGCGACGTGTTGTCGCCCTGCGGGTCCCCGCCGCCGTTGGTGGCGGCGTTCAGGCCGAAGCCGCCGCCGACGAGGGCGACCAGCACGGCGATGACGAGGCCGACGATGCCGCCCCGGCCGCCGCCGATCGGGATGGGAATGCCGCCCAGCCCGCCGCCCCCGCCGGATCCTCGCCGGTCGTCCACCTGGCTGGTGTCGATCCGCGCGTTCTCGTTCAGCTCCATGTCTACCCCGATCACCGTTTTGATCCGTTTTGGTGGTTGCGATACCGGACCGGGTCCGGACGGCGTTTCGGTACCCGATGATCTTGGTCGGTAATCCGGAGGGGTAGCCGGGCGACGCCCGGTACACTTGCCACGTGCTGCTCTGCGAAGGCTGAACCGCCCCGCGCCGACGGGCCTCGTGCCCGCCGGCGCTTTCGCGTGCCCTGAGTCAGCCCTTCCAGACCCCGAGAGCGAGTCCTCCGACATGATCACTGCCACCGGCCTGGAGCTTCGTGCCGGCGCCCGGATCCTGCTGTCCGACACCACGCTGCGGGTGCAGCCGGGTGACCGGATCGGCCTGGTCGGCCGCAACGGCGCCGGCAAGACCACCACGCTCAAGGTGCTCGCGGGCGAGGGGCAGCCCTACGCCGGGCAGATCGAGCGGCGCAGCGCCATCGGCTACCTCCCGCAGGACCCGCGGACCGGCGACCTGGAGGTCACCGGCCGCGACCGGGTGCTCTCCGCCCGGGGCCTGGACGTGCTGATGGCCCAGATGAAGGAGATCGAGGCCAAGCTCGCCGACGGCGCCGACGACCGGCTGGTCCGCCGCTACGGCGCGCTGGAGGACCAGTTCGCCTCCCTCGGCGGGTACGCCGCCGAGGCCGAGGCCGCCCGGATCTGCGCCAACCTCGGGCTGCCGGACCGGGCGCTCGCCCAGACCATCGGCACCCTCTCCGGCGGCCAGCGCCGCCGCATCGAGCTGGCCCGGATCCTGTTCCGGGACGCCGGCGAGAACGGCGGCGGCATCCTGCTGCTCGACGAGCCGACCAACCACCTCGACGCCGACTCGATCACCTGGCTGCGCGGCTTCCTCGCCAACCACAAGGGCGGCCTGATCGTGATCTCCCACGACGGCTCGCTGCTGGAGTCGGTGGTCAACAAGGTGTGGTTCCTCGACGCCACCCGCTCCGTGGTCGACGTCTACAACCTCGGCTGGAAGGCGTACCTGGAGGCCCGCGAGACCGACGAGCGGCGCCGCCGCCGGGAGCGGGCCAACGCCGAGAAGAAGGCCGGCGCGCTGATGGCGCAGGCCGACAAGATGCGGGCCAAGGCCACCAAGACCGTCGCCGCGCAGAACATGGCCCGGCGGGCCGAGAAGCTGATCGCCGGCCTGGAGGAGGTGCGCGTCGCCGACAAGGTGGCGAAGGTGCGCTTCCCGAGCCCGGCCCCGTGCGGCAAGACCCCGCTCACCGCGACCGGCCTGTCGAAGTCGTACGGCTCGCTGGAGATCTTCACCGACGTGAACGTGGCCGTGGACCGGGGCTCCCGGGTGGCCATCCTCGGCCTCAACGGCGCCGGCAAGACCACCCTGCTGCGGATGCTCGGCGGCCTGCTGGAGCCGGACACCGGCGAGGTGCACGCCGGCCACGGCCTGCGGCTCGGCTACTACGCGCAGGAGCACGAGACGCTCGACGTGGACCGCACGGTCCTGGAGCACATGCGCAGCGCCGCCATCGAGCAGACCGACACCGACCTGCGGAAGATCCTCGGCGCGTTCCTGTTCTCCGGCGACGACGTGGACAAGCCGGCCGGGGTGCTCTCCGGCGGCGAGAAGACCCGGCTGGCGCTGGCCACCCTGGTCTGCTCCGGGGCGAACGTGCTGCTGCTCGACGAGCCGACGAACAACCTCGACCCGGTCAGCCGGGAGCAGGTGCTCGACGCCATCGCCCGCTACCCGGGCGCGATCGTGCTGGTCACCCACGACCCCGGCGCGGTCATGGCGCTCAAGCCGGACCGCGCCATCCTGCTCCCAGACGGCGACGAGGACGCCTGGAGCGACGACCTGCTCGAACTCGTCGAGCTGGCCTGACCCGTCCGGCCCGGTCAGCGCACCAGGCCGAGCAGGTGGGGGAGCACGCCCGAGGTGGCCAGGATGACCACGCCGATGGCGATGAACACGGCCGGGACGAGCCAGTGGCCGGCTCGTTCGACCACACCGGTCACCCGCGGGTGGCCGCCTAGCCAGGCGCCCGCCGCGCACCACAGGGCGACGAGCACCACGAAGACCAGCAGGAACACCGCGCTGTCGGCCGGCCCGAGGGCGCGGAACACCGGCACGTAGACGGCGATGTTGTCCGCGCCGTTGGCGATCGTCACCCCGGCCACCCCGAGCGTGGAGCCCACCACCGCCGGGGCCTCGTCGGCTTCCCGGTCGAGCAGCGCGCGCACGCCGAGGGCGATCGGCAGCAGCCCGAGCAGCCCGGTCCACGGATCGGGCACCACCAGCAGCCCGGCCGCGACCACCGCGCTGGCCAGCGCCAGCGCGCCGATGCCCAGGTACTGCCCGGCCACGATCTGCCAGGTGCGGGGGCGGCCGGTGCTGCGGGCGGCGACGAAGAACAGCGTCAGGACGACGATGTCGTCGATGTCGGTGGCGGCGAAGACCACCGCCGCGCCGGCGGCAGTGCCGAGGAGGTCCGTCACCTCAGGCAGGGTACGGAGCGCCCGTCGCCGCCGCGCGGGCACGGTGCGCCGACCCCGGTCCCGTCGGGAGTATCACGCTATCGGGAAGATGACAACGCATAGCGTGTCGGTTGGCGAAGAGTTGATATCTGGCGCATGATCGTTCGAGGCGGTCTAATAGGTGGGACCGTATCCGAACCGCACAGTCTGGGACGTGAGGACACAGCATGGCAGCCACTGGCACAGCCACCAGCACTGAGAAGGGTCGCCGGATCGTCGGAGCCGAGCGTCAGACGCTCGCCAAGGACCTGGTAAAGCGGTACACCTCGGGTGAGAGCATCCGCGCGCTCGCGGCCTCGACCGGCCGTTCCTACGGGTTCATCCACCGGGTGCTCACCGAGTCCGGGGTGCAGCTGCGGCAGCGCGGCGGCGCCCGGCGCCGCAAGAAGGCGTGACCCGCCCCCCAGCGTCGTCCACCAGCACCGCGCCCCGGGTCGTCCGGTGACCGCCGAGGCGACCGGGGTTCGGCTGGAATGCGAAGGGCCGGTCGCGACGGTCACGTTGTGTCGGCCCGACGTGCTCAACGCCCAGACCCCGGCGATGTGGCGTGCGATGAGCGACTTCGCGCGCGACCTGCCCGGCGACGTCCGCGTCGTGGTCGTCCGTGGCGAGGGGCGGGCGTTCTCCGCCGGCCTCGACCTGACGGTGGCCGGCGCCTCCGGGCCGGGCTCGTTCGCCGAGCTCGCCACCCTGCCCGAGCAGGAGTGCGCGGACCGCATCGCGGAGTTGCAGGGCGGCTTCACCTGGTTGCACCGGCCCGACATCGTCTCCGTCGCCGCCGTGCAGGGCCACGCGATCGGCGCCGGCTTCCAGCTGGCGCTCGCCTGTGACCTGCGGGTGCTCGCCGAGGACGCGAAATTCTCCATGGCCGAGGTGACGCTCGGCCTGGTGCCGGATCTCGCCGGCACCAAGCGCCTGGTCGACCTCGTCGGCTACTCCCGCGCGCTGGAGATCTGCGCCACCGGCCGGCGGATGGACGCCGCCGAGGCGGACCGGATCGGCCTGGCCACCCTGGTCGTGCCGAACGCCGACCTCGACGCCGCGGTGCGCGACCTGACCGCGGGTCTGCTGGCCAACAACCGGGACGCGGTGGTGGAGATCAAGGCGCTGCTGGCCGGTGCCGCCGGCCGGTCCGCCGCAGAGCAGCAGCGGGCCGAGCGCGAGGCGCAGACACGTCGGCTGCGCGATCTCGCCGGGCGGGGAGAATAGTAAGGACCGTTCGGGAAGATCCGGGTTACGGCCGAGGTTGTCAGAGTCGTCGGGAGAATCGACCTGACGGTGCGGTCGACCCGACGACCCGGAGGTGAACGTGTCCAACCCGATGTCCGGCGGCGGCATGGCCGGTTGGAGCATGCTCCGGTCGATGCGCAGCCGCGACGAGATCTCCACGCACCGGCTCAAGCGCGGCGTGGCCAGCCGGATCGTGGCCTTCGCGCGGCCCTACCGCCGCGACATCGTCGTCTTCCTGGTGACCGTGGTATTGGCCGCGATCATCGGGGTCGCCACCCCGGTGCTCGCCGGCGACGTGATCGACGCGATCAGCCGGGGTGGCTCGGGGGCCGGCGACCTGGTGGTGCGGCTGGCCCTGGTCATCGCCGCGCTCGCCGTGGCCGACGCGCTGCTCTCCCTGGCCCAGCGGTGGTATTCGGCCCGCATCGGCGAGGGCATCATCCTCGACCTGCGCACCCGGGTCTACGACCACGTCCAGCGGATGCCGCTGCAGTTCTTCACCCGCACCCAGACCGGCGCTCTGGTCAGCCGGCTCAACAACGACGTGCTCGGCGCCCAGCGGGCGTTCACGTCGACGCTGTCCGGCGTGGTCAGCAACGTCATCCAGCTGGTGCTCACCGCCGCCGTGATGTTCACCCTCTCCTGGCAGATCACGGCGCTGTCGCTGGTGCTGCTGCCGGTCTTCATCATCCCGGCCCGCCGGGTCGGCAAGCGGCTCGCCGAGATCACCCGGGAGTCCTACAACCTCGACGCGAAGATGAACGCGACGATGACCGAGCGCTTCGGCGTCTCGGGGGCGCTGCTGGTGAAGCTCTTCGGCCGCCCCGAGGTGGAGGCGCGCCGGTTCGCCGGGCGGGCCGAGCGGGTCCGCGACATCGGCATCCAGTCCGCGATGTACTCGCGGACGTTCTTCGTCGCGATGCTGCTGGTCGCCTCGCTGGCCCAGGCGCTCACCTACGGCCTCGGCGGCTGGCTCGCGGTCACCGGCAACGTCAGCGCCGGCACCGTGGTCACCCTCGCGTTGCTGCTCACCCGCCTCTACGGCCCGCTGACCGCGCTGTCCAACGTCCGGGTGGACGTGATGAGCGCGCTGGTCTCCTTCGACCGGGTCTTCGAGGTGCTCGACCTGAAGCCGGCCATCGAGGAGAAGCCCGACGCGGTCGCGGTGCCCCGGGGCAGCGGCCGGGTCGAGTTCCGCGACGTGCGGTTCCGTTACCCCAGCGCCGCGGAGATCTCGCTGGCCTCGCTGGAGGAGGTCGCCGCGCTGGACCGTACGGTCAACGAGCCGGTGCTCAAGGGCGTCTCGTTCGCCGTCGAGCCGGGGCAGATGGTGGCGCTGGTCGGGCCCTCCGGCGCCGGCAAGTCGACGCTGTCCATGCTGATCTCCCGGGTCTACGACGTCACCGACGGGCAGGTGCTGGTCGGCGGGGTCGACGTCCGCGACGCCACCTTCGACTCGCTGCGCGACGAGATCGGCGTGGTGACCCAGGATTCGCACCTGTTCCACGAGACCATCGCCGAGAACCTGCGCTACGCCAAGCCGGACGCCACCGACGACGAGATCTGGGCGGCGCTTGCCGGCGCGCAGGTCGCCGACCTGGTGCGGTCCCTGCCGGACGGGCTGGACACCACCGTCGGCGAACGCGGCTACCGCTTCTCCGGCGGCGAGAAGCAGCGCATCGCCATCGCCCGGCTGCTGCTCAAGGCCCCGTCGATCGTGATCCTCGACGAGGCGACCGCGCACCTCGACTCGGAGAGTGAGGCGGCGGTGCAGCGGGCGCTGTCGGTGGCGCTGACCGGGCGTACGGCGCTGGTGATCGCGCACCGGCTCTCCACCGTCCGCGACGCCGACCAGATCCTGGTCCTCGACGACGGCCGGATCGTCGAGCGGGGCCGGCACGAGGAGTTGGTCGCCGTGGGCGGGCTCTACGCCGAGCTCTACCGCACCCAGTTCGCGGTCGCCGACTCGCCCACCCCGTACGTGGACGCGACCGGCCCCGAGCCGGTGAGTCTGCCGCTGCGGTCCTACGTCGCCGACGAGGCGATGCCGCCGGCCGCGGCCAACTGACGCCTCAGCCGGTGGCGACGACCGCCGCCCGTAGCTCGCCGAACGCCGCGCCGAGGGTCTCGGGGGTGAAGTGCGCGTTCAGGCCGCTGGGGTTGGGCAGCACCCAGAGCCGGGCGCCGGCGAGCGGCTCCGGCTGCGGGCCGAACGCCGCCTTCGGCCGGGCGAACCCGATCCGGTACGCGGTCACCCCGACCACGGCGACCCACCGGGGGCGGTACCGCTCGACCTTGCCGGTGAGGATCTCCGCCCCCTCGACCAGTTCGGCGGCGGTCAGCTCGTCGGCCCGGGCGCTGGCCCGCGCGACGATGTTGGTGATGCCCAGCCCGAGGCCGGGCAGCTCGTCCTGCTCGGCGGGGTGCAGCAGCCGGGGCGTGAAGCCGCCCCGGTGCAGCGCCGGCCAGAACCGGTTGCCGGGCCGCGCGAAGTGCCACCCGGTCGCGGCCGACCACAGGCCCGGGTTGATCCCGACGAAGAGCACGTCCAGCCCGGGCGTGACGAGATCGGGGATGGTGCGGTCCGCCGCCGCGGCGAGTTCCTCCCGCGTGGGCCGCGGATACCGGTGCGCGGCGTCCCCGGGGCCGGGTGTCGGTTCGGGGCGGCCAGCCCGGCCGGTGCCCCCGGCCCTGGCCGGTCCGCCGGGGGACGGGACCACTACAGGCTCCGTAGCGCGCCACCGTCGACCGGCACGGTGACCCCGGTGAGGTAGCTCGCGGCGGGGGAGAGCACGAACGCGGCCACCCGGCCGAACTCCGCCGGCGCGCCGATGCGGCGCAGCGGGATGCCCGCCTCGGCCTCCGCGCGGGCCCGCCCGGGGTCGCCCGTGGCGGCGAACAGCTCGACGTTGCGGTCGGTCATGATCCGCCCGGGCAGCAGGCCGACCATCCGTACGCCCTGGGGCCCGTACTCGTCGGCGACGTCCTTGGCCATTCCGACCAGGCCGGGCCGCAGGCCGTTGGAGATGCCCAGGCCGGGCACCGGCGAACGGGCCGAGGTCGACAGGACCAGCCCGATCGCGCCGCCGTCGCCCTCGCCCAGGGCGGCGGCGACCGTACGCACCGTGCGGACGGTGCCCAGGAAGACCGTCTCGAAGGAACGGCGCCACTGCTCGTCGGTGACCGACGCGGCGCTGCCCGGCGGCGGCCCGCCCACCGAGACCAGCGCCCCGTCGAGGCGCCCGAAGTGCTCGCGGGCCGCCCCCACCAGGCGCTCCGGTGTCTCCGGGTCGGCGAGGTCGGCGGTCAGCCCGACGGCCCGCTCCGGCCCGCCGAGGCGCTGGGCGGCGGCGGCCACCGCGTCGGCGTCCCGGGCGGAGAGCACCACGCGGGCGCCGTCGGCGACGAGGCACTCCGCGGTCGCGTAGCCCAGGCCGCGGGAGGCGCCGGTCAGTACGTACACCCGATCGGTCAGTCCGAGATCCATGCCGTCGATCCTGCCGTACCCGGGCGGATGCGCCAGCCGGGGGCGGTGGGTCGGGTCAGCGGCGCGCGGGGCGCAGCAGGCGTACCCGACCGGCGAGCTGGACCGCGACGGCGCCGCCGGCGCGCCCCCACCCCGGCAGGCGGCGAGGCCGCGGCGGCCCGTGCCCGTCGTAGCGGTCGGTGGCCTCCCGGGCGGCGAGCTCCTCCGCGCCCAGCGGCGGCAGCGAGCCCCGGTCGCGCAGGTCACGGGCCAGGTCCCAGCCGTCGCGCAGGGAGCCGGCGGTCGGCCGCCCCGCCGCCCACCGGGCGAAGGTCGCCGGCCAGTCCGTGCCGAGGCCGGCGGCGAGCAGCGGCCAGTGCCGGGCCACGTCCCCGGCCCGCTTGCGCAGCAGCGCGGCCCGGGCGGCGGCGAGCGCGGCCGGGTCGAAGCCGGGTGGGGGCGGGCCGCCGGCCACCAGCGCCGCCACCAGTTCCGCCTGCCGGGCGGCCAGGTCGCCGTTCACGTGACCGTCGGGAAGCCGGAGGCGGCGGCGAGGGCGTCCAGCTCGGCGCGGAGCGTGGCCGCGGGCGGGTAGTGCCCGTCGCGTTCCAGCAGCAGCGCCGGCGGCCGGTGCCGGGCGCACAGCTCGCGCAGCAGGTCGAGCACCGCCGGGGGCACCGGGTCGGTGTGGGTGTCGTGGTAGAAGCCGCCGTGGTCGGCGCCGCCCGCCACGTGCAGGTAGGCGATGCGTTCCAGCGGCAGCCGGTCGAGCAGCGCGACCGGGTCGCCGCCCCGGTTGCGGGCGTTGGCGTACACGTTGGCGACGTCGAGCAGCAGGAACGCGCCGGTGCGGTCCAGGATCTCGGTCAGGAAGTCGGCCTCGTGGAGCTCGTCGTCGGGCCAGTCGAACAGGGCGGCGATGGGCTCCAGCGCGAGCGGCGCCGGCAGCTCGGCCTGCGCGCGGGCGACGTTGGCGCAGACCGCGTCGACCGCCTCGCGGCTGCGCGGCAGCGGCAGCAGGTGGCCGGCCTCGACGCCGCCGGCCCGGACGAACGCGATGTGCTCGCTGACCAGTGGCGCCTCGACCAGCTCCGCCACCGCGGCCAGGTGGGCGACCCGGGCCGGGTCGACCGGCTCCGCGCCGCCGAGGGAGAGCCGCACGCCGTGCGGCACGACGGTCACGCCGCGTTCGCACAGCTCGGCGAGCCCGGCGGGCAGCGGCCCGGTCGCGGTGACGCCCTCCGCGACCACTTCCACGAAGCGCAGCCCGGGCAGGTCGGCGACGAAACCGGCGATCTCCGGTCGCCAGCCGATGCCCACCCCGCGCGGGCCGGTCATCCGCCGCACCCGCCTCCGCAACCGCCTCCGCAGCCGCCCCCGCCGCCCCCGCCGCCGCCGCACGAGCTGCCGCCCCCGCCGCCGGAGGAGCCGCCACCGCCGCTCGCCGCCTGCCGCTGGATCTCGGCCTGCTCGGCGAAGCCGGGGTCCATCGCCCACAACGACGCGGTGCCGAACAACGCCACCCCCATCGCGGCGCCCGCCGCGCCGTAGGTGGCGTAGGCGGGGGCGGACGCGGGCGCGAGGTAGGTGTGCTGCTGTCGCAGGCCGCGCAGCTCGCGGGTGGCGGCGCGGGTCCGCCAGGGCACCCGGTGCAGCAGGACGGACACCACGACCAGCGGGATCTGGCTCAGCACGAGCCAACCCACCGGGCGGTCGTTCGACAGGCCCGCGATGATCCGGAACATGCCGACCGCCAGCAGGAGGGTGAGCAGGAACGACCACGCGCGCAGCGCCCTCCGGCGCGCCTGCGTCAGCGCGAGCCCGCGCTGCTCCAGGCTGGTCCGGAGCTGGTCGAGCGCCCGGCGTACCCACTCGTCGCGGCGCAGCTCGCGGGTGGTGGCGTGCCGGCCGGCAGCGAGATGGATCGCCTGGTCCAGCGGCGTGGTCCCGGCCGGCAGCTGGCCCCCGGTGGCCAGTCGACGGTCCGGCCGTACGCCGATCGCTCCGCTGCTGCGCAGCCCGGAGAGGGCGGCCCAGATCGCCAGTTGCTCCCCACCGTTGAGGTAGGCGACCTGCTGCGGGCCGAGCTGGCCGACCACGCCGGCCCCTGGTCCGGCGAGGACGCGGGCGCGGTGGACGACGGCGCCGACGACGACCACGGCGGCGACGAGGAGGTAGACCCGGAGGAAGACGGGCCCGGGGATGCCCCAGGTGTCACCCGGTGCGGCGAGGACAGTCATCTGCTGCTCCTGTCGTGCGAGGGGATCGCGGCCCCATTGTGGGGCAGTCCCGCCACGGCGGATCGGCCGCGAGGGGCGAGTTACCGGACCGATACGTAAACAGTGGAGGCTCCGGACGCCGTGGGGAGGCGAGCCGCGCGAGCGCCGGACGTCCCGGGAGGCGACCCGCGCCAGCTCCGTGCCCGGGGTGGCCGGTCAGCGGCGGCGGACCGCCTCCTCGACCAGGTCCAGCACCGGGCCCAGGTCGCCGGCGGGGCGCCCCATCGCCAGGTGCAGCACCAGGCCGTCGTAGGCCAGTTCGAGGAACTGGGCCAGCACGTCGATCGGCACGTCCTCGCGGAGCACGCCCGCCTCCCGCTGGCGGGCCAGCCGCTCGCGGGTCGCCTCGGCGACAGCGGCCGACCGCTCCGCCCACCGCTTGGCGAACGCCGGGTCGGTCCGCAGCCGGCGGGAGACCTCCAACTGGCTGCCGAGCCAGCCGGTGGTGTCGGGGGAGACCGCGCCGGCCAGCAGGTCGCGCATCACCTGGACCAGGCCGTTGCGGGCGACCGTCTCCACCATGGCGGCGGCGTCGTCCTCCGCGACCGCGAGGAAGAGCGAGTCCTTGTCGCGGAAGTGGTGGAAGATCGCGCCCCGGGACAGCCGGGTGGCCTCTTCGAGTCGACGCACGGTGGCGCCCTCGTAGCCGTGCCGCGCGAAACACGCCCGCGCGGCGGCGAGGATCTCCTGCCGGCGAGCGTCGAGCTGGTCCTGACTTACCCTGGGCACGGGTCGATCGTGTCAGGTGACCCCAGGTAACGCAAACCGTACGTACGGCTTGTTGTGGCGGGCGAATGATCATCGGGCCTTCGCGGCCCCACTAGGATCGGCGCGTGATGCCACTCCCCACCGCCGTCGCGGTCCCCGCCGCCCCGCTGACCGTCGCGGCCGTGCAGGCCGAACCCGTTCCCGGAGACGTGGCCGGCAACGCGGCCAGCGCCGCCCGGCTGGTCCGCCGGGCGACGGAGCGGGGTGCCCGGGTGACCGTGCTGCCCGAGCTCTTCCTGCCCGCGTACCATCCGCCGACGCTCGCGGCCGACCCGGTCGGCACGGACGTCGCGGCCGACGCCACGGCGACCGTCGCCGACCCTCGGCTGGACCCGCTGCGCGAGGCCGCCCGCGACGGCGGCGCCGCCGTGGTGGTCGGCGCGGCGGTCCGGCACCCGGACGGGCGGCGGACCATCTCGTCCCTGGTGGTCGACCGGGCCGGCGTGGTCCGCGTCGGGTACGACAAGCAGCAGCTCTGGAGCGGCGAACGCGAGCTGTTCAGCCCCGGCGACCGGGGCGCCACCCTGCTCGTCGACGACTGGCGGCTCGGGCTCGGCATCTGCTACGACGGCTGCTTCCCGGAGCACGGCCGCGCCGCCGCGGCCGACGGGGCGCACGGCTACCTGTGCCCGAGCGGCTACCTGGCCGGCTCCGAGCACCGCCGCGACCTCTACTACGCCGCCCGCGCGCTGGACAACACGATGTACGTGGTGTTCGCCAACGCCGTCGGCGGCGCGGACCCGTGGCGGTTCAACGGTGGCGCCGCGGTCTACGACCCGGAGGGCCGGCCGCTGGCGCGCGGCGCGGACACCGGCGAGGCCGTGCTGGTCGTCGCGCTGGCGCCGGAGGCCCTCGCCGCCACCCGGGCGGCCCACTCCATGCTGCTCGACCGCCTTCCCGACCAGGGACGCGCCCGTTCGTCGCTGCCGGCCTGACGGAGCGGGTCGGGGCGGCTCGGGTAATTCGGTTGACCCGGCGCCGCCGGGCCGTGAACATGGTCGGCGCATCGTGCACCCGGGCGTGCGCCCGGTCGAGGAGAGGGGGTCGGTCATGGCCGTCTTCGCAGGTCACCTCCACCTGCCTCCATCAGCCTCGAGCAAGGGATCACCACCGCAGTGCGCGATCACGACCTTCCGGCGCGCGAGCGCCGTACCCGCGGCAAGCGCCGCTTCGACGACGACGAACCGCTCTTCCTGAAGCACGGCCGGGCCCCCGAGCCCGCCCCCGCCGACCCCGACGACGAGCCGGACCCCGACACGGGGGAGCGCTGGTCCTCCTGGGACGACGCCGTGCACGGCCCGCAGCCCCACCCGGACTGGCTGGTCACCGAACTGGCTGCGAAGGACACCGAGCTCGGTGTGCTCAAGACCGGCAAGGAGGCGGACGTCCACCTGGTGCGCCGGGCCGTGCCCGGCACCGATCGGTCCTGCCTGCTGGCCGTCAAGCGCTACCGGGACGCCCAGCACCGGCTCTTCCACCGTGACGCCGGCTATCTGGAGGGGCGCCGGGTCCGCCGGTCCCGGGAGAACCGGGCGATGGCCGGGCGGACCGCGTTCGGCCGGCAGATGATCGCCGGCCAGTGGGCGGCGGCCGAGTTCGACGCGCTGGCCCGACTCTGGGAGATCGGCACCCGGTACGGCACGATCTCCGTCCCCTACCCGGTGCAGCTGCGCGGCACGGAGCTGATGCTGGAGTTCCTCGGGGACCCGGCCGAGGGGCTGGCCGCGCCCCGGCTGGCCCAGCTGCGGCCCGAGGCCGCTGAGCTGCGCGACCTGTGGGACCAGATGGTGGACGCCCTGGTGGTGCTCGCCCGCGCCGGCCTCGCGCACGGCGACCTGTCGCCGTACAACCTGCTGGTGCACGCGGGGCGGCTGGTGCTGATCGACCTGCCGCAGGTTGTCGACGTGGTGGCCAACCCGCAGGGGCCGGAATTCCTGGCCCGCGACGTCCGGGTGGTGGCCACCTGGTTCGCGGCCCGGGGGCTGCCGGCGGGGGAGGCCGACCCGGCGGCGCTGACCGCGCTGCTGCTGCGGGAGGCGGGGATCCGCTGACCGGGTGCCCCGGGCGGCCGGCGGCGGCCCCCCGGGGCCGGCCTCCCCGGCCGTAGCGCACGACCACGGGGGTGGGGCGCCGCCCCGGGGCGACCGGGGGGCCATGGGGATGGCGGGC
>NZ_JBEYTP010000065.1:0-24467 GCF_040643125.1 Micromonospora sp. NPDC047465 | reverse complement strand
CAGCGAGGGGCCCTTCCTCTGCCGGAGGCGTGCGGAAGGGCCCCTCGCTGACGCTCCGGCGGCCGGTGCGACGGGAAGCCCGACTCAGCAGTCGGCGAGCTGCCCCCGCAGCTTGCCGAGGGCGCGGGCGAGCAGCCGGGAGACGTGCATCTGGGAGACGCCGACCCGGGCGGCGATCTCGCTCTGGGTGAGGTTGCCGTAGAAGCGCAGGGTGAGGATCTTCTGCTCCCGCTCGTCGAGGGTGGCGAGCGCCGGGCCGAGGGCCACCCGCAGCTCCGCCAGCTCGAACTCGCCGTCCTCGGCGCCGAGCGTGTCGGCCAGTTCGGTGGCGCTGTCGCCGTCACCGATGGGGGTGGACAGGGAGACGGCGTTGTAGGCCCGGGCGCCCTCGAGGCCCTCCAGGACCTCTTCCTCGGTGATGTCGAGGTGGGCGGCGATGTCGGCGACCGTCGGGGCCCGGTTGAGCGTCTGCGTGAGGGTGCCGTTGGCCTCGGAGATGCGCAGCCGCAGCTCCTGCAGCCGTCGGGGGACGCGGATGTTCCAGGTGCGGTCGCGGAAGTGGCGCTTGATCTCGCCGAGGATCGTCGGGATGGCGAAGCCGGCGAAGTCGACGCCCCGGGAGGCGTCGAACCGGTCCACCGCCTTGATCAGCCCGAGGGCGGCGGTCTGGGCCAGGTCGCCGGTGGGCTCGCCGCGCCCGCTGTAGCGGTAGGCGAGGTGGTGGGCCAGCGGCAGCCACGCCTCGATCGCCTGCTCCCGCAGCGCCGGCCGGTCGGGGTGCCCCTCGGGCAGTGCGGCGAGGGCGGCGATCAGCTCGCTCGCGCGGGACTCGTCCCCGGCCGCCGTGGTGCTGGCGTCGGTGCTGGTCGTCGGCGCGATGGTCGTGGTGATCATGTTGGCCTTCCTGTCCCGCACGGCGCGGCGGCACCCTGGAGCGCCGACCGCAGTGCAGCCCACCCTAGACCAAAGGCTGTCGCCTCATCAACCGAACGGCTGATGGACGAAAGCCGCAAATGGTTAATAAATGGGATACGCGTCCCGCCGTCGTCGCCCGCCCCCGCCGCCGTGGCTCACCGCTGGCGGCGGCGGACCGCGCGCGTCTGCCACCGACCGCCGCTGATCATCTTGTCGGGCACACCTGTTACGGTCTCGCCGCCGCTGCACCAGTCGACCGGAGGTAGGCGTGATCAGTTCGCACGTGTCGTCGTTCGCCGGGTTGCCGGTGCTGCCGTTCACACCGGGGATGACCCTCCCCGACGACCCGTCGGCGGTCGCCTGGCGGCTGGAGGTCGAGGACTTCGACGCGGAGCCCGAGGAGTTCGCCGGCCTCGTGCAGGCGCTGCGCGAGCAGGTGCCGGCCGACGCGGTGCGCGCCCTGGTGATCGGCGAGTGGGGCGAGGCGTACGAGCGGCCGCTGCCGGTGGAGGCGTTGGTGGCGGCGGCTGGGGAGTGGACCGCGCTGCGGGCGGTCTTCCTCGCCGACCTGACCTATGAGCAGTGCGAGATCTCCTGGCTCAGGCACGGCGACATCACCCCGCTGCTCGCGGCGTACCCGTCGCTGGAGGTGCTGTGGGTGCGCGGCGCGCAGGACCTGCGGCTGGAGCCGGTCCGGCACGACGCGCTGCGTGAGCTGCGCTTCGAGTCCGGCGGGCTGCCGGCCGGGGTGGTGCGGGCCGTCGGCGCCTGCGAGCTGCCGGCCCTGCACCGGTTGGACCTGTGGCTCGGCAGGTCCGACTACGGCGGCGACGCGACCGTCGACGACCTGGCCGGCGTGCTGGCCGGCGCCGGCCTGCCCGCGCTGCGGCACCTGGCGCCGTGCAACGCCGAGATCGCCGACGCGGTGGCAGCGGCCGTCGCCGCGGCGCCGGTCGTCCCGCGGCTGGAGGTCCTCGACCTGTCGATGGGCACGCTCACCGACGAGGGCGCGGCGGCGCTGCTGGCCGGCCAGCCGTTGACCCACCTGACGCGGCTCGACCTGCACCACCACTACCTCTCCGAGGAGATGGCCGCGTCGGTGGTCGCCGCGCTGCCGGGCGTGCGCGTCGACGTGTCGGACCCGCAGACCGCCGACGAGTACGACGGCACCCGGTACCGCTACACCGCGGTCGGGGAGTGATCGGCCGTGGCCTTCGGTTCCCACGCGCGGGCCTTCGCCGGTCGACCGGTCGTCGACGTACCGGTCGACGGGCCGCTGCCCACGGTGGACGGTCCGGTCTCGTGGCGGTTCTCCCTGTGGCACTTCGACGAGACCGCCGACTACAAGCTCTCGGACGAGTTCCGGGTGGCGTTCGACCGGTTCGTCGCGCAGGCCGGGCCCTCCGTGGAGTCCCTGGTCGTCGGCTCGTGGGGGTACGCGGCGTTCAACCCCGCCCCGATCGCGCAGCTCTGCGCGGCGGCGCCCCGGCTGCCCGCCCTGCGCGCCCTCTTCCTCGGTGACATGACCAGCGAGGAGTGCGAGGTCTCCTGGATGAGGGTGGGCGACGTCAGCCCGCTGCTGACGGCGTACCCGGAGCTGGAGGTGCTGCGCGTCCGCGGCGGCGAGGACCTCACGTTCTCTCCCGTGCGGCACGCGCGGCTGCGGGAGCTGGCGGTGGAGACCGGCGGGCTGTCCGCAGCGTCCGTCGGCGCGGTGCTCGACTCCGACCTGCCCGCGCTCACCGACCTGGAGCTGTGGCTCGGCACCTCCGACTACGGCGGCGACGCGCAGGTTTCCGACCTCGCCCCGCTGCTGGCCGGGGAGCGGTTCGGCGCGTTGCGCCGGCTCGGGCTGCGCAACGCGGAGCACGCCGACGACCTCGCCGAGGCCCTGGCGAGGGCGGCGGTGGTGCCGCGCCTGGAACGGCTGGACCTGTCGCTGGGCACGCTCGGCGACCGGGGCGCGGCGGGGCTGCTCGCCGGGCAGCCGCTGAGCCACCTGGCGGAACTGGACCTGCACCACCACTACCTCTCCGAGGAGATGGCCGCCTCGGTGGTCGCCGCGCTGCCGGGCGTCCGGGTCGACGTGTCCGACCCGCAGGAGGCCGACGAGTACGACGGCGAGAGCTACCGCTACACGGCGGTGTCGGAGTGACATGCGCCTGACCGTCGTCGGCAACCCCGACAACCGTCGGGTCGGCCTGTTCACCCGGGCGGTGCTGGCCGCCGGCCTGCCCCGGCCCGCGGTGCTGCCCTGGCTCGACGTGCTGACCGGGGCGGCCCCACCGGCGCCGGATGCGCTGGTGCGGGTCGACTCGCCCGGGGAGGACGCCGAGGTGGACCGGCTGCTGCGCCGGGCCGCCGTCCCGGCCCGGCACGGGGAGCTGGTCGGGCTGGCCGACACGTACGCCGGGCTGCTCAGGGGCCTGGGCCGGGTCGCCGCCGGCGGCGCGGAGCTGCTCAACGACCCGGCGGACGTCGCGGTGATGTGCGACAAGCGGCGCTGCCACGCGCGGCTGTCCGCCGCCGGGGTGCCGGTGCCGGCCGTGCTGCCCCCGGTGCACGGCTGGGCGCAGCTGCGGGCGGCGATGGCGGCGGCCGGCTGGGGTCGGGTGTTCGTCAAGCCCGCGCACGGCTCGTCCGCCGCCGGGGTGGTCGCGCTGGCGGTCGCCGGCCGCCGGGTGCAGGCGGTCACCACCGTCGAGGCGACCCCCGACGGGCTGTTCAACTCGCTGCGGCCCCGCCGCTACACGGACGAGGCACAGGTCGCCGCGATCGTCGACCGGATCGCGCCCGAGGGCCTGCACGTGGAGCGGTGGCTGCCCAAGGCGGGGCTCGGCGACCGGGTGGTCGACCTGCGGGTGGTGGTGGTCGCCGGGCGGCCCACCCATGCCGTGGTGCGGGCCGCCCGGGGTCCGCTGACCAACCTGCACCTGGGCAACGCCCGCGGCGACCTCGCCGCGCTGCGGGCGGCCGCCGGGCCGGCGGCGTGGGCGGCGGCGATGGAGACCTGCGAGCGGGTCGCCGGGTGTTTTCCCCGCACGCTCCAGGTGGGGATCGACCTGATGTTCCTCGTCGGCTGGCGGCGGCACGCGGTGGCGGAGGTCAACGCGTTCGGCGACCTGCTGCCGGGGGTGCTGGCCGACGGCCGGGACACCTACGCCGAGCAGGTGCACGCCCTGATCGACGGCCGGTGGCGGCGTTGGCGGTCGGAGGCGGCCGGTCGCGCCCTCGCCGGGGCGGAGGTGCTGACGTGCGGAGTCTGATCGGCAGCCACGACCTGCTCCTGCTCACCCTCGACACGCTCCGCTACGACGTCGCCGCCGAGCTGGCGGAGCAGGGCCGGACGCCGCACCTCGCCCGGGCGTTGCCCGGCGGCCGGTGGGAGCGCCGGCACTCCCCGGCCAGCTTCACCTACGCCGCGCACCACGCGTTCTTCGCCGGTTTCCTGCCGACCCCGGTCGCCCCCGGCCGGCACGAGCGGCTGTACGCGGCGGCCTTCCCCGGCAGCGAGACCGCAGGCAGCGACACGTGGGTGTTCGACGCGCCGGACCTGCCGACCGCCCTGGCCGGCGTCGGCTACCACACGCTCTGTCTGGGCGGGGTCGGGTTCTTCAACCGGCGCAGCCCGCTCGGCGCGGTGCTGCCCGGCCTGTTCGCCGAGGCGCACTGGGAGCCGGAGTTCGGGGTCACCTCCCCCACCTGCCTGGACGCCCAGCTCGACCGGCTGACCGAGGTGCTGCCGCGGGTGCCGGCGGGGCAGCCGCTGTTCACGTTCCTCAACGTCGCGGCGCTGCACCAGCCCAACCGGCACCACCTGCCCGGCGCGCAGGTCGACAGCCCGGCCAGCCACGCTGCCGCCCTGGAGTACGTCGACGGCCGGATCGACCGGCTGTTCGCCCTGCTCACCGGCCGGGGCCGGCCGGTTTTCGCGATCGTCTGCGCCGACCACGGCACCGCGTACGGGGAGGACGGCCACACCGGCCACCGGATCGGCCACGACGTGGTGTGGACCGTCCCGTACGCCCACTTCACCCTGCACCCAGGAGAATGGTGACCAGCACCGACACGGGCCTCGACGGCTCGCCGTACCAGCAGTACCTGTACGCGTACCCGCACAAGACCTCGTACCGGCCGTTGCGGCCCCGGCCGTTGCTGGCGGACGTGTGGCGGGCCGAGGCGCGCGACGCGCTCTTCCTCTACGTGCACGTGCCGTTCTGCGAGATGCGCTGCGGGTTCTGCAACCTGTTCACCCGCGCCAACGCCCCCGCCGAGCAGGTGACCGGCTACCTGCGGCAGCTGCGCCGGCAAGCCGAACGGGTCGCCGACGCGCTCGGCGCCGACGCCGGGTACGCCCGCGCGGCGTTCGGCGGCGGCACCCCCACGTACCTGAGCGCCGACGAGCTGGCCGAGCTGTTCGACATCGCCACCACCACGACGGGGGCGCGGCTGCCCGGCGTACCGCTGTCGGTGGAGACCTCGCCGGCCACCGCGACGCCGGACCGGCTCGCGGTGCTCGCCGCGCACGGCACCACCCGGGTGAGCATCGGCGTGCAGAGCTTCCTCGACGTCGAGGCCCGCGCCGCCGGCCGGCCGCAGCGCCGCACCGAGGTGGAGGCCGCCCTGGCGGCGATCCGCGACGCCCGGATCCCGGTGCTCAACATCGACCTGATCTACGGCATCGACGGGCAGACCGCCGACACCTGGCGGGAGAGCCTCGACGCGGCGCTGGCGTGGCGTCCCGAGGAGCTGTACCTCTACCCCCTGTACGTGCGGCCGCTGACCGGGCTCGGGCGGCGGGCGCACGGCCGGGCGGACTGGGACGCCCAGCGGCTCGCCCTCTACGAGCAGGCGGTGGCGACGCTGGGCGCGGCCGGGTACCGCCAGGAGTCGATGCGGCAGTTCCGCCGCGCCGACGTGCCGGCGCCGGACGGGCCGGACTACTGCTGCCAGGACGACGGCATGGTCGGGCTGGGCTGCGGCGCCCGCTCCTACACCACGAGCCTGCACTACTCGTTCGACTACGCGGTCGGCGTGTCGCAGGTGCGGGCGGTGCTCGACGACTACGTGGCCCGCCCGGCCGACGACTTCCGGCACGCCGAGTTCGGGTTCACCCTCGACGGCGCCGAGCAGCGCCGCCGGTGGTTGCTCAAGTCGCTGCTGCGCGTCGACGGCGTCGACTCGGCTGCCTACCGGGCCCGGTTCGGCCGCCCGCCCGGCGAGGACTTCCCGGAGTTGGGCCGCCTGGTCGACCGGGGCTGGGCCACCCACGGCGGGCTGCGGCTGACCCCGGCCGGGCTGGCCCGCTCCGACGCGGTCGGCCCGTGGCTGACCTCGGCCCGGGTCCGCGACGCGATGACCGGGTACGTGCCGAGGTGAACCTGGCGATCCTCTACCGGGGCCCGTTGGCGAGCTGCAACTACGACTGCCCGTACTGCCCCTTCGCCAAGCGGCGCGACCCGCCGGAGCTGCTGCGCGCCGACCGGGCCGCCCTGGACCGCTTCGCCGGCTGGGTCGCAGCCACCACCGACGTGCGGCTGTCCGTGCTGTTCACCCCGTGGGGCGAGGGGCTGACCCGCAGCTGGTACCGGGACGCGATGGTGTCGCTGTCGCACCTGCCGCACGTCGACCGGGTCGTCATCCAGACCAACCTCGCCGCCCGGGTGGACTGGCTGGCCGACGCCGACCCCCGCGCCGCCGCCCTGTGGACCACGTACCACCCCGGCCAGGTCGACCGGGACCGCTTCCTGCGCCGTTGCCTCCGGCTGTCCGAGCTGGGCATCCGGTACTCGGTCGGCGTGGTCGGCCTGCCGGAGCACCTCGGCGAGGCACGGGCGCTGCGGGCCGCCCTGCCCGCCGAGGTCTACCTGTGGGTGAACGCCGCCGAGGGCCGGCGCTACGACGCCGCCGAGGAGGCGGTCTGGACGGAGTTGGACCCCCTCTTCGGCTTCAGCGTCCGCCCGCACGTGTCGCTCGACCGGCCCTGCCACGCGGGCGAGACCGCCGTCTCCGTGCTCGGGGACGGCACGGTGCGCCGGTGCCACTTCATCGCCGAACCGATCGGCAACCTGTACGACGGCTCGTGGCGGCCGGCCTTGCGGCCCCGCCCGTGCGTCAACGCGACCTGCGACTGCCACATCGGGTATGTGCACCTCAAGCCGCTCGGCCTGCGGGACGTCTTCGCCGGTGGGCTGCTGGAACGCATCCCGGCGGCCTGGCCGTCGGCGCGCCCGCCGGTGCCGGTCGCCCCGCCTCGGCTGCGCCCGTCCTGAGCGACGCGCCGGCCCGGGCGGGCGGGCCGTCGACACCCGGCGAGGGGGCGACCGGCGCAGGCCGGGCCGCCCCCTCCGTCATCGGGCGTGGATCCTCAGTGCGCGCCGGGGATGGCGGCCGCCGCCTCCTCTTGGGCGCGCCGCTCCTCACCGCTGAGGGTGTGCAGCGGCTTCTCCCGGATGAACAGCACGACCACCACGGCGAGCAACGCGAACGGGGCGCCGATCAGGAACAGCTCGGCGGTGGCGGTGCCGTACACGTCCTGGACGATCCGCAGCACCGGCGGCGGCAGGGTGGACAGGTCGGGCACCTCGGCGGAGCCCTCCCCCGCGGCGCCGCCGGCCAGCGGGCCGAGCTTCTCGGCGGAGAGCGAGGCGACCCGGTTGGCCATGACCGCGCCGAGCGCGCTGACCCCGATCGCGCCGCCCATGCTGCGGAAGAAGGTCAGCACGGAGGTGGCGGCGCCCAGCTCCTGCGCGGGCACGTCGTTCTGCGCGGCGAGCACCAGGTTCTGCATCAGCATGCCGACCCCGACGCCGAGCACCGCCATGTAGACGCCGAGCAGCAGCCCGCTGGTGTGCGCGTCGATGGTGGCCAGCAGCAGCATGCCGACCGACATGACCACCGCGCCGGCGACCAGGTAGCGCTTCCACCGGCCGGTCTTGGTGATCAGCTGGCCGGCGATCGTCGACGAGACCAGCAGGCCGAAGATCATCGGCAGACTCATCAGCCCTGCCACCGTCGGCGACTTGCCCAGCGAGATCTGGAAGTACTGGGACAGGAACACCGTGCCGCCGAACATCGCCACGCCGACCAGCACGCTGGCGATGGTGGTCAACGAGACCGTCCGGTTGCGGAAGATGCCCAGCGGCACGATCGGCTCCTCCGCGCGGGCCTCCACCGCGACGGCCAGCGCCAGCAGGGCGATCCCGCCGCCGACCATCAGGGCGGTCCAGCCCGACGCCCAGGCGAAGGAGTTGCCGGCCAGGGACGACCAGATCAGCAGGGTGGAGACCCCGGAGGTGATGAGCAGCGCCCCGAGCCAGTCGATCCGCACCTTGCGGCGGGTCACCGGCAGGTGCAGGGTGCGCTGGAGCAGGAAGATCGAGAGCAGGGTGAACGGCACCCCGATCAGGAAGCACCACCGCCAGCCGAGCCAGGAGGTGTCGACCAGCACGCCGCCGATGAGCGGGCCGGCGATGGTGCCGACGCCGAACACGGCGCCGAAGATGCCGGCGTAGCGACCCAGTTCGCGGGGCGGGATCATCGCCGCCATCACGATGGTGGCCAGGGCGGTCATGCCACCCGCGCCGACCCCCTGCACGATGCGGCTGATCAACAGCACCTCGACGTTCGGCGTCAACCCGGCGATCAGCGAGCCGACCACGAAGAGGCCGAGGGAGAGCTGGATGAGCAGCTTCTTGCTGTAGAGGTCGGCCATCTTGCCCCACAGCGGCACGGTCGCCGTCATGGCCAGCAGTTCGGTGGTGACGATCCACGTGTAGACGGTCTGGGAGCCGTCCAGGTCGGCGATGATGCGCGGCAGCGCGTTCGCCACGACCGTGGAGGCGAGGATCGACACGAACATGCCGACCATCAGGCCGGAGAGTGCCTGGAGCACCTCTCGGCGGGACATGCGGCCGGCACTGACCTTGGGGGTCTCGGCGGGCACGGTGGCGGTCATTGACGCTTCCTCACGGGTGCGGGTTCACGGGCCGTCCGGGGACCGTTCCCCGGAAGGAGGCTTGCAGGGTCAGGACGGGTCGGGCTGCGGCAGGCCCGCGGCGAGCGCGGCGAACGCCTCGTCGACGAGGTCGGCCAGGTCCGGTCCGTCGGGGTGTGCGGCCCACCGGGTCATCGCGGTACGCACCGCCGCGCCGGCCACGGCGGTGACGAGTGCCGGGTAGCCGTGGCCGGGGTCGACCCCGACCCGCGCCGCGACGACCTCGGCGATGGCCCGCTCGGTCTCGACGTTGCCGGCGACCAGACGGGGCAGCAACACCGGGTTGCGCGTCACCACGTCCATCCGCAGGCACCACAGCTCGCGCTCGGTGCGCACCTCGTCGACCACGTCGGCGAGCGCGGCCCGCAGCGCGGTCAGCACCGGCACCTCCGGCGGCACGGCCGCCAGGCGCGCGACCAGCCGCGCCGCGTCGCCCGCGTGGTCGCCGACCAGCGCGTCGTCCTTGCAGGCGAAGTAGTTGAAGAAGGTACGCGGGGAGACGCCGGCCGCCTCGCTGATCTCCTCCACCGTCACCTGGGCCAGGCCGCGCTCGGCCACGAGGCGGAGCGCCGCCTCGGTCAGCGCGGCCCGGGTCCGGCGCTTCCTGCGGTCGCGCCGGCCGGAGCCGGGTTCGGTCTCGGCGGTGTGCACGCGGGAACGCTACAAGCGATCTTGCACTTTGTGCAAGAAATTAGCCCCGACGTGACGCGGACCATTGGCCGGCCCGGCCGGTCAGCGGGCGCAGTCGGGCCCCGGGACATCCGGCAACCTGCGAGAAGACCGATCGGGGGCCGGTCGCCCAAAATCCAGTCATGGCTGTCACTGAGCAAAAAGCCGCCGCCGTCGCCCCCCGGGCGACACCGGCCGGGCGGGGACGGATCGTGCTGGGCGCCACGGCCGCCGGCGTGCTGCTGTCGGTGCTGTGGTCCTACGAATTCGTCGACCACGTCATCGGCGACTCGGTGGCCAACGCGGTGCTCGGCCGCGACGCCAAGGCGACCGCGATCGGGGGCACCCTGGCCGGTCTCGTCTTCGCCTTCGTCTCCGGTCTGGCCGGCACGTTCACCGCCTGCAACATCGCCATGGCGGCGTCCATCGGCCCGATGAGCCAGGCCGGTGCGGGCGGGGCGACGAGGACCGGGCTGCGCAGCCTGGTACGCCCGGTGGGCTGGCTCACGGCCGGCATGGTCGCCGTCGCCGCGGTCTACGGCTTCGTCGGCGTGCTGGTCGGCGACGGTCTGCCGCAGCTCTCCACGGCCACGGTCGGCGGTCTCCCGGTACGCCTGGTCCAGTCCATGGTCGTGTTCGGGCTGATCGGGCTGGCCTTCGTCTACCTGGGCCTGGCCGCGCTCGGGGTGCTGCGGGACCCGTTCGCGCACCGGCCGGCGGCCCGGGTCGTGGTGCTCGGCGCCCTCGTCGGCGGCTTCCTGATCGGCCGTCCATACCCGCTGTTCAACAAGCTCTTCCACTGGGCCGTCGATTCCGGCAACCCGCTCTACGGCGCCGGCGCGTTCGTCCTGCAGTCCATCGGCAACGTGGCCGTCGTGACGGCGCTGTTCGCCCTGATCGTGGTGCTCACCCGCGGCCGCTTCGTGAGCTGGCTGGCGGCGAGCCCGTCCCGGACCGCCGCGCTGACCGGCGGGATGCTGATCGCGCTGGGCGTGTTCATGGTCGTCTACTGGGACGTCCGGCTACCGGCGATGTTCGACTACGGATGGTTCCCGACCATGCCGTACAACAGCAGGTGAGCGATGCCGGGCGGGCCGGCCGGCGCCGGACCCGCGGCGGCGGGTCGCCGCGACCACGCCGCCTGCGCGACGGTGCCGCCGGCCACGGCCGGCGGCACCGTCGTCGGTGTCCCCGCGCCGGCCCGACCCCGACCCGGGCCGGCGACCGGCGCGTCGCACCCGGCCGCCGGCGCGCCCAGGTGCGGCGGGTGACGCCCGGCCGGCGCGGCGTCGCGCTACCCGCGCGGCACGTAGGCCGGCAGCACGCCGGCGGCCAGCGCCTGCGCCACGGACTGGGCGGTGGCGTCGCGGGGCGACAGCCGACGCGGCCCCTCCGGCCAGGCGATCCCGAGTTCCGCGTCGAGGGGGTTGACGGTGCGTTCGGCCGCCGGGTCGTACGGCGACGAGCAGAGGTACACGACGGTGGCCGGCTCGGTCAGCGCGCAGAACGCGTGGCCGAGCCCGGCGTCGAGGTGGACGGCGCGGCGGTCGACGTCGTCCAGGCGCACCCCCTCCCACCGGCCGAAGGTCGGCGAGCCCACCCGCAGGTCCACCACGACGTCGAGCACCGCCCCGGAGACGCAGGTGATGTACTTGTCCTGGCCGGGTGGCACGTCCACCAGATGGATGCCGCGGATCACCCCCCGTCCCGAGACGGAGACGTTGGACTGCGCCACGCTGAACGGTCGTCCGACCGTCTCGGTGAAGCGGCCCGCCTGGTACCACTCCAGGAACAGGCCCCGGTCGTCGTGGTGCTGCTCCGGGGTGACCAGCCACGAACCCTCGATCGTCAACGCCCGGATGTCCACCACTGTCCTCCTCACCCGTCGCGGAACTCGCGGGCCGGTCACGACCGGCCGTCGAGCCAGCGAATCGGAAAACCGACGCGGCGTCCACCCGCACGCCGGGACACCCGTCGATCCATTCTGGACTACGAGGCCGACGACGCGGGCGTGGCGATGACGCACCGGAGCCGGCGATGAGCGCGCCGACGCCACGACTGCTCGTGACCGGCGCGGGCGGGTTGCTGGGCCGCGAGTTGGGCGAGGTCCTCGCCGGCGGCCGGCACACCACCCTCGACCGGGCCATGCTCGACATCACCGACGCCGCCGCGGTCCGTCACGCGGTGCCCGGCCACGACGTCGTCGTCAACGCCGCCGCCTGGACCGACGTCGACGGGGCCGAGTCGGACGAGGCCGGCGCGACCGCGGTGAACGGCGCCGGCCCGGCCAACCTGGCCCGGGCGTGCGCGCGCAGCGGGGCGCTCCTGATCCACCTGTCCAGCGACTACGTCTTCTCCGGCGAGACCACCGCGCCGTGGCCGGAGGACGCTGCGCCGGCCCCGCTGAACGCGTACGGCCGCAGCAAGCTCGCCGGCGAGCGGGCCGTGCGCGGCCTGCTGCCCGCCGGGGGCTACGTGGTCCGCACCGGGTGGCTGTACGGCCGCCACGGCCCCAACTTCGTCCGCACGGTGCTGCGCCGGGCCGCCGAGACGGAGTTCGTGGACGTCGTGGACGACCAGCACGGCCAGCCCACCTGGGCGCGCGCGCTCGCCGACCGGCTGGTCACGCTGGCCGGGCTGGCCGCCGCCGGGCGGGCGCCGGCGGGCATCTACCACGGCACGGCGGCCGGCCGGACCACCTGGTACGGCTTCGCCCGGACGGTCTTCGCACTGCACGGGCTCGACCCGGACCGCGTGCGCCCGAGCGGCAGCGGGACGCTCGCCGCCCGGCCCGCCCGGCGGCCACGGATCTCCGTCCTCGGGCACGACGGGTGGGCGCGGGCCGGCCTCGGCCCGCTGCCGCCGTGGCGACGGATGATCGAGGCGGCCGTGGCCGAGGAGCGGAGCCGGGCCGAGCCGGCCGGCGGGGAGCGCACGCGACGGAGGTCGGCATGAACGCGACGAGGATCCTCGTCACCGGCGGCGCGGGCTTCATCGGGTCGCACTACGTCCGCACCCTGCTGCGGCCGGCGGGACCGGGCGGCGTCCGGATCACGGTGCTGGACAAGCTGACGTACGCGGGCAACCTCGCCAACCTGCGCCCCGTCGCCGGCCACCCGGCCTATCGTTTCGTCCGCGGCGACATCTGCGACAGCCACCTCGTGGACCGGCTGGTGGCGGAGCACGACCAGGTCGTGCACTTCGCCGCCGAGTCCCACGTGGACCGGTCCATCGCCGACGGCGGTGACTTCGTCCGCACCAACACGCTCGGCACCTACACGCTGCTGGACGCGGTCCGGCGACGGCACGGCGACCGCGCGGTCTTCGTGCACGTCTCCACCGACGAGGTGTACGGGTCGATCGAGCACGGCACGTGGCCGGAGACGGACCCGGTCCTGCCGAGTTCGCCGTACGCCGCCGCGAAGGCCGCCAGCGACCTGCTCGCCCTGGCCTTCGTCCGGACGCACGGGCTCGACGTGCGGGTGACGCGCTGCGCCAACAACTACGGCCCGCACCAGCACCCGGAGAAGCTGGTGCCGCTGGCGATCACGAACCTGCTCGACGGCGGGGACGTCCCGCTCTACGGCGACGGGCTGCACGTGCGCGACTGGCTGCACGTCGACGACCACGTCCGGGCGCTGGAGCTGGTGCGGACGCGGGGCCGGGCCGGGGAGGTCTACAACGTCGGCGGGGGCACCCAGTTGACCAACCGGGAGATGGCCGATCGCCTGCTGGCGGCCTGCGGCGCCGACCCCGACCGGATCCGCTACGTCGAGGACCGCAAGGGGCACGACCGGCGCTACGCGGTCGACTGGAGCAAGATCAGATGCGAGCTCGGGTACACCCCGCGCAAGGACCTCGACGGCGGGCTCGGCGAGACGGTCGCCTGGTACCGCGCGAACCGTGCCTGGTGGGAGCCCCTCCGGCGCCGCCCGGTGTTGCGCAAGCTGGGAGACCGCCCGGGACCGACGGCGGGTTAGCCTGACTGTCCTCGATCGACACCGGACGGGAGGTCCGCGATGGTGTCCGTCGCCTGTCACGGGGGAGCCCCGCCGGAGGGCCCCCGGGCCGCCGGAGCCGACGGGAGTCCCGAGGTGCCCGAGGTCGACCCGCGGCATCTGTCCTGGTGGACCGGAACCGATCCGGACGGGCGGACGGGCCTGCGGCGTCGGGCACCCGCCGGGCGGGCGCCGGCCACCGGCGCGGACTTCTGGCGGTGGTGGGGCGACCCCCAGGGTGCCGACGCGGACGCCGACCCGGCGGCGACCGACGTCGGACCCGGTGGGCCCGGGCTCATGCCGTAGTCGTGCGGGATCGCGCCGGGTACGAGCAGGGTGGTCGGCCACGGCCACGGGCGAAACTCACTCACCGTCGTCACGGGCTCGCCCGTACGCGCCGGATGTGATATTTTTCGCCGAACTGAGAGGAGCCGTCCCCCGCGGCCCGTCAGTACGACTCTGGGATAGCACGCAGCTGCGACGAACGCGATGTCCACATGCGCCCATCGAGGAGACACCGTGCCGGTGCCCTGTCGGGACCGTGCTCTGCCTGGTTCCCCCTTGCCGACCGGCACCACCGCGCGCGTCCGTACGACCGCCGCGGCGATCTGATCCCCCTCGATGAGATGACCTTCGGCGAGCTGGATGCGCTCCCCCTCACCGCCCTGGTGACACGGCCCGTCACGGAGCAGTTCCCCGACCTGCGGCCGGGTGCCGCGCGGTTCGACGCTCCCGCCGGCACCCTGATGCACCACGCGGTCCGCGACGTGATGACCCGTTATCCCGCGCGGGCCGGCGCGGACGTCGCGCACCCGCGGCCCCGCACGGTGCTCGACTGGGCGGCCGGTCGTTTCCGTACGCTGATCGGGGCACCGGGCGGCATCGTGTCGTTCGGCGCCGACATGACGAGCCTGACCGAGGGGTTCGTCCGGTCCGTGGCGCCCGCACTCCGCCCCGGCGACGAGGTGATGTGCACGGCTCTCGACCACGCCGCGAACGTGGACCCGTGGCGCGAGTCCGCCCGGCGGCAGGGTGCCGTCGTCCGGATGGCGGGCCTGTCGCCGAGCGGAGAGCTGACCGTCGACGCGGTCACCGAGCAGCTCAGCCCGCGTACCCGGTGGGTTGCGGTCACCGCCGGCTCCAACGTCCTCGGCAGCACGCCGGACATCCCGGCGATCTGTGCGGCCGCGCGGTCCACCGGCGCGCGGATCTTCGTGGACGGGGTGCAGGCGCCGGCGCACCGGTTCGTGGACGTCGCCGCGTGGGGCTGCGACGCCTTCGTCACCTCCGCCGACAAGTGGTACGGCCCCCGGTGCGGGGTGCTGTGGAACCGCGACGGGCGGCCCCGGTCGGTGGTCGCCCGGACCACGGACCGGCCGGGGGCGGCGCGGGGGCCGGACATCGAGGCGGTCCTCGCCGCGGGGGTGGCGGCCGAGGTGCTGCTCCGTTGGGACCGCTCGGCCGTGTTCCGGCACGGCGAACGCCTCGCCAACCTGCTGGCCCGCGGCCTGCGGATGATCGACGGGGTGCGCGTCCTCGGCCGTCCGGACGGCAGGTCCCCGATCCCGATCGTGTCCTTCCAGGTCGTCGGCCGGTCCGCCGCCGAGGTGGCGGCGATCCTCGCCGCCGAGGGGATCACCGTGGGGCACGGCACCTTCGGCGCGGAGCGGGCGCTGCGGGCCGTGTCGCCCGACGCGCCCGAGTCCCTGCGCGCGGGGGTGGCGCGCTACACGACGCGGGACGACGTGCGGGCGCTGCTCGGGGGCGTCGCGGCGATCGCCTCCCCCCGGGCCTGACCCCGCCGGCCGGGTGCGGCACCGGCGTGGCCGGCGGGGCCCGGCCGCGCCTGTCTCACAGCTTGCGGAGTTCCCCTCCGGCGGCGCGCGGACGTCGTGCCGGCCGAACCGACCGTGCCACGATCGGGCGGCCGGCCACGACGAGCGGGGCCGGCAGGGGCGGGGAGGCGTCGGTGGACGTACCGGGGGCGTCGACATCCGGGCCGCTGGTCCTCGACGGCGGGCTGGGCACCGAGTTGCAACGGCTCGGCCGGTCCGTGTCCGCCCCGTGGTGGACGGCGCGCTGCCTGCTGGACGCCGAGGGCCGGCGCCTCGTCTCCCGCATCCACGGCGCGTACGTGGCGGCGGGAGCGGACGTGCTCACCGCCGACACGTTCCGCACCACCCTGCGGACGGCGTACCGGGCCGGGACGGACGAGGCCACGGCCGCCGGCCTGGTCCGTACCGCCGTGGCGCTGGCCCGCCGGGCGGCCGACCCGGCGGTGGCCGGCCGGCGGGTGCTCGTCGCCGCCTCCGTCGCTCCGGTCGAGGACTGCTACCGGCCGGACCTGGTGCCCGGCGCCGCGGTGCTGCGGCGGGAGCACGGCTGGCTGGCCGACCAACTCGCCCGCGCCGACGTCGACCTGGCGCTGGTCGAGACCATGAACACCGTCCGGGAGGCGGTCGCCGCCACCCGGGCGGTACGCGAGCACGGCCTGCCGGCCTGGGTGAGCTTCGTCTGCACCGGCGACGCCCGCCTGCTGTCCGGTGAGGACGTCGCCGTGGCGGCCGACGCGGTACGGGCGGCCGGCGCGGCGGCGGTCCTCGTCAACTGCACCGACCCGGCGGGCACCGACCGGGCGTTGCGACGGATCCGCACCGCGGGGCCGGGCCTGCTCGGCGCGTACCCGAACGTGGAGGACCGCAGCGGGGTGCCGCCGGCCGCCCCGGTGGACCGTTATCTCCCGCCCTGCCTGACGCCCGACGCCTTCGCCGACCTCTGGGCGGCCTGGCGCCCGGTCGGGCTGGGCGTCGTCGGCGGTTGCTGCGGCACCACCCCGGCGCACATCGCCGCGCTGCGGTCCCGCCTGGCGCCGCGCCCGGGCTGACCGTGCGGACTCAGGCGGGCAGGCCGGCGGCGGTCACGCCCAGCTCCGCCAGCTCGGTCGTCACCCGCTCGCGCAGCGCCGCGCGCTCCGCCGCGGGCAGCAGCGCGGCGTCGACCCCGATCAGCGTCATGGCGGCGAGTTCGGCCACGGTGAAACCGTGCCACTCGACGGCGAGGCGGTGCTCGGCGAGCAGGTCGGTGTGGAACATGCTGGGATCGTCGGTGTTGAGGGTGAGCCGCACCCCGGCGTCCCACAACCGGCGCAGCGGGTGCGCCCCCGGCTCGGAGACCACGCCCGTACGCAGGTTGCTGGTGGGGCAGACCTCGAGGACCACGCCCCGGTCCCGCAGCACCGCCACCAGCCGCGGGTCCTCGACCGCCCGGATGCCGTGCCCGATGCGCGGCGGGCGGAACGGCAGGCAGTCCCAGACGCCCTCGGGCCCCACCGCCTCGCCCGCGTGCGGCACGAACGGCATCCCCCGCGCCGCCGCCCACCGGACGGCCTCCGCGAACAGCGACGCCGGGCGCCGCGGCTCGAAACCACCGAGGCCGAGCGCCACCACCCCCCGGCCGGCGCCGGCCACCGCCCACTCGGCGACCTGCTGGCACTCCTCCGGCGGCCCGCCCCGGACGTGGTCGACGACGAAGCGCATCGTGACGCCGGTACGGCGGCGGGCCTGCTCGGCGCCCCGGGCCACGGCGTCGAGCTGCTCGTCGAACGGGATGCCCGCCCCCCGCCGGTGCGTGCCGGGGCTGAACGTCACCTCCAGGTGGCGGACGTTCTGCCGGTGCGCCTCGTCGGCGAGCTCCTCTGTGATCAGCTCGAGGTCGGCCGGGTCGCGTAACGCCGCGCAACACTGTTCGTACAGATCTGTGAAGTGGCGGAAGTCGCGGAAGCGGAAGAGCTCCACCACCGCCGCCTCGTCGAGCCGACCGAGGTCGAGGCCGTGCCGGCGGGCGATCCGGAGCAGGGTGCCGGGCCGCACCGACCCTTCGAGGTGCACGTGCAGCTCGACCTTGGGCAGGCGGGCAAGGACGTCGGTGAGGTCCTGCCCGGCCGGTACGGCGGTCGTCACCGGGCCGATTCTAGGCAGGTCGCGGATGGACAATATGGGGCGTACCGGCGCCACGGGAATTTCCGCAGGCAGGAGGGCAATCTGGAAGAGGCAGTCATGTACTATGTCTAAGTAAAGAAGCGCGGCCGAGTCCGCGCTGCGGCATCGAGGAGCGCCGTGAAAGAGCAACGGGACCGTCGGACGTACGGCCAGCAATGCGGGCTGGCCTTCGCACTGGACGTGGTGGGTGAACGCTGGACGCTGCTCATCATCCGCGAGCTGCTGGTCCGGCCTCGCCGATACCGCGACCTGCTGGACGCCCTGCCGGGCATCGGCACCAACCTGCTCGCCGACCGGCTGGCCTTCCTGACCGAGGCCGGCATCATCGAGCCGCTGGACGCCGAGCGGCGCACGGCGGGCTACGCGCTCACCGAGCTGGGCGAGAAGCTGCGGGAGCCGGTCCTGGTGCTGGCCCGGTTCGGGCTGACGCTGCTCGCCGAGCAGCCCGTCCGCACGGGCGCCTCGGTCACCCGGGCCTCCTGGGCCGTGCTGGCCATCGAGTCCATGGTCGACCCGGCCCGCGCCCTCGCCGACGAGGTCTACGAGTTCGACATCGAGGGCGAGGTGTTCCACGTCCGCGTCGCCGACGGCGCGGCCCGCACGGTGCAGGGGACGGCCGGCGCGGACGCCACGCTGCGGGTCGCCACCGACGCCCGGACCTTCTTCGACCTCGGCAGCGGCGCGATCGAGCCGGTCGAGGCCGTGGTCAGCGGGGCGGTCTCCGTCACCGGTCCGCCGGCGGCACTCCCCCGCTGCCTCTACCTGCTCGGCCTCGGCGGCCGACCGGCCGGCGAGCGGGCGCTCTCCGCGGCGGGCGCCGGCCGGCGCTGACGCTCGCCGCCGGCCGGCGCGCGGCGGCTCAGCTCGACGTGCGCGGGCCCGGACAGCCCACCGTCCACCGCGGCCCGCGGCTCCGCGAGGGCGACCTGGAAACCGAGCCGGCCCCGGAGGGCGTGCCGGCTGCTGATCGCCATCAACAGGTCGGCCAGCGACTCCAGCGCCGGCGCACGGTCGATGCCACCGACGTCCACCGGGGCGAACCCGAGCCGGCGCAGCAACGCGCTCACCTCCGCCTTGGCCGGCGGGTGGTCGCCGGCCAGGGGCACGGTGACCGGGCGCCCGTCGAGGACGGGCTCGTCGAGCATGCCGGCCGGCACGGTGTTGAGCGCCTTGACGACGCGCCACTGCGGTAACAGTTCCGCTAGCAACCGTCCACCGGATTCCGCGGGAGCGGGCGGGGCGACACCAGCCCGCGGCGGGTTCGTCGCATCGATGACCGTACGCCCTCGTCCGTCGTCGAGCCGGCCGGCCAGGGCCAGCTCCACGGCGGCGGCGAACGGCAGCATCAGGACGACCAGGTCGGCCCCGGCGACGACGGCGCCCGTCGGGACGGACCGGATTCCGGGGTACGGGGCGAAGGGGTCGGGCGGTAGCACCGGGTCGCCGCGACCGGCGATCAGCACCGGCCCCCCGTGCACCGCAAGTGCCCTGGCCAGGGCCGATCCCATCCGACCGCGCCCGATGATGCCGACGATCATGGGCGGGGCCGCGTCGCGAGGTGGGGGTACGAACCGTGGGGTGCGATCGTCCGCATCTCTCCGCTCCGGGTCGTGGTCGAGAGCTGCCCGGCCTGGGCCGGACACGATTCGATCGGGTGCCGCCGGTTGCCGCAGCCAAGTTTCCGGCACCGTTCTTGACGGCCACTTGACGCCGGGACGACGCCGGGTCGGCTACCCAGTGCGACAGCGCCACCTCTTTAAGTATGGAAGTTCTTCACTTAAAGTGGAGGAGCACTGAGCACAGCGCCACGACAGCTGGGGGACGTGTGAACCGGACCGAGATCGAACTCCGAATTCAGATCCTCGGTCCCGTCCGAGCGACGATTCGCGGCAGGGAGGTCGACCTCGGCCCCCCGAAGCAGCGGGCGGTCCTCGCCCTGCTGGCCCTGCGGGCCGGACGACATGTGCCGCTGGACGACCTGATCGCCGCACTCTGGGCGGGACAGCCACCGACGAGGGCCGCCAACCTGGTCCACACCTACGTCGCGCGGTTGCGCCACGCGGTCGAGCCCGACACGCCTCGACGGCAGCGGACCAACGTCATCGTGTCGGTGCCCGGCGGGTACCGGCTGACCATCGCCGACGACCAGCTCGACCTGCAGGTGTTCCGCGCCGGCGTCCGGCGGGCGTCGGCGCTGCGGGACAGCGGCGAGTTGGAGAGCGCGTTCGCCCGGTACGGCGAGAGCGTCGACCAGTGGCAGGATCCCCAGATCGGCGACCTGTCCGCGCTGCTGGCCGAGCAGGACGACATCGGCCCGCTGCGGCAGGAGTTCCTGGCCGCCGCGCTCGACTACGTCGCGCTCGGCCTCGAGCTGCGCCGGCCGGACGCGGTCCTGCCGCTGGCCGAGCGGCTGGCCCAGGCGGAGCCGCTCAACGAGCGGGTGCAGGCCCGGGTGCTCCAGGCGCTCACCCACATCGGCCAGCGCGCGTGGGCCATCGAGCGGTACGCCGACGTGCGCACGAGACTCAAGCTCGACCTGGGCGTGGACCCGGGCCCCGAGCTCACGGCGGCGTACCGGGAGGTGCTGGACGCCCGGCCCGGCGTCCACCAACCACCGTGGCGGGGGCCGGCACCGGTGGTGGACGAGCTGATCGGGCGGGCGGCGGACCTCTCGGCGGTCTGCGACCTGCTGCGCGAGTACCGCCTGGTGAGCCTGACCGGGGCGGCCGGCGTCGGCAAGACGGCGCTCGGCCTGGCGGCGGCGGAGGAGCTGCGGGAGCGGTTCGCCGACGGCGTGGCGGTGGCCGACCTGGCGAACGTCCGCACCGGCCCGGACCTGACCCGGGCGGTCGAGGTCGCCGTCGACGAGCCACCGGCCCGGGGCGCCGGCCGCTGCGAACCGCTGGTGCACCGGCTGCACGATCGGAAGCTGCTGCTCGTGCTCGACAACGCCGAGCTGGTCACCGACGAGGCCGCCGACCTGGCGGACGACGTGCTGCGGAACTGCCCGCAGATCACCATCCTGCTGACCTCGCGGGAGCTGCTCGGGCTGCCCTACGAGGCGGTGTACCCGGTCCGACCGCTGGGCGTGGACGCGGAGCCCGGCCACCTGGCCGCGCAGCCCGCCCTGCAGCTGTTCGCCCGGCGGGCGGCGCAGGTGCGGCCGGGCTTCCGGCTCACCGAGTCCAACGTCGAGGCGGTGGCGTCGGTGTGCCGGGCCCTCGACGGGCTGCCGCTGGCCATCGAGCTCGCCGCGGCCTGCCTGCGGACGCAGCGCCTGGAGACGCTGGTCGACGGGCTCGACGACCCGCTGCACCGGATCCAGCCGCCCCGCCGCGGCGTGCCCAGTCACCACCGCTCCCTGCACGCCGCGGTGCACCGCAGCATCGAGCTGCTGGACCCGGCCGAGCAACGCTGCTTCACCGCGCTCGGCGCGATGCCGGCCGCGTTCTGCCTGGAGGCGGCGGCCGTCGCCGACAAGGCGATCGCCGGCGAGCCGCGTACGGTGCAGATGCTGCTGGAGCGACTGGTGGACAAGTCGGTCCTGGAGGTCCGGCACAGCTCGTCGGGCCGGCGTTACCGGATGCTGGGCACGGTGCACGCCCTGGCCCGGCAGCTCCTGCACGAGCACGGCGTGGACGGCGAACCCCCCTCCGTCGCCTGCACCTGCGGCTGCCACACGGGTCGCTGAGGCAGGGGACAAGCGTCAATTTCTGCTATATGATTCTCCAGTAGATCAGGCCGGTCGACGGGCGGGAGATCGCACATGGACCAGCGCCACCTGCTCATGCACCAGGCGATGCTCGGTGACCGACGCCGCGTCGAGGCGTACGACCGGGCGCTGGCCGCGGCGGTCGACGAGGACACGGTGGTGGCCGACGTCGGCGCCGGCACCCTGGCGCTCACCGCGCTGGCCCTGCGGCACGGCGCCGCCCACGTGTACGCCGTCGAGGCCGATCCCCAGGTCGCCGCCGTCGCCGACCGGATCATCAAGGCCAACGACTGGGACGACCGGGTGACCCTGGTCGTCGGGGACGCGCGCCTCGCCCGGCTGCCGCGCCAGGTCGACGTGACCGTCTGCGAGCTGATGGGCAACCTCGGGCCCGAGGAGGACATGGCCCGCATCCTGCGCACGTTCAACCGCCGCAACCTGCGGCCCGGCGGGGTCGTCGTGCCCGAGCGGGTGGTCACCCGGCTCGCCGCCGTGCAGTTCGACGACGAGGGCTGGGGCATCTGGAGCGACGACTTCCTCGGCATGCGGCTGGACGTGGTCCAGGAACTGGTCGAGCCGTCGGCGCACCTGCACTTCCTCAGCCGCGAGCCGGTCCTGCTCGGCGAGCCGGCCGTGCTGGTGGACACCGGCCGCGGCGACACCGGCCTGCGCGCCGCCCGGCCGCTGGCCCTGCCGTTGGAGCGGGACGGCACGCTGCACGCCGTCCTCGGATACTTCACCGCCACGCTGGCGCCGGGCATCGAACTGTCCAACATGCCCTCCTACCTCGGCTGCAACTGGGCGGTCTTCGTCTGGCCGCTCCGGCACACGCGGGTCGCCGCGGGCGACACCGTGCACGTGCGCCCCCGACGTCCGGAGGGTCCCGCCGCTCGGGACGTGACCCGGTGGCGCCTCGACTGTCACCTCGACCGGGCGGACAAGCGATGATCATCTACACCGCGGCGTCGGTGCACGACCTCTCCATCGACGCCGACCAGCTCGCCGGCCTCACCTGGTCCGGCCACGCACTCTGGTACGCCGACCAGGGCCGCGGGCAGGCCACCTGCCTCGACCCGCGCACCGGCGCCCCCGGGCACACGCTGTCCTGCCCGGGCCTGGTGGCCGGGCTCACCTCGCTCGGCGGGCACCTGCTCTACGCCACCGACGGGGCGCTGCGGCTCTGCGACACGCAGACCGGCGACATCCTGCGGGACGTGCCGAGCCCACGGCCGGGCGTGCCGATCTGCGGGATGGAGGCGGGCAAGGACGGCATCTGGCTGGGCTGGTCCGACGCGCTGGAGCTCCGGCACGCCTCCGACCTGCGGCTCCTGGCCACCGTACCCGCCCCGCTCGGCGTCACCGGGGTGACGGTGACGGACCGGTACGTCGCCCACACCGACCGGCTCGGCGAGGCGATCACCGTCTTCGACCTGCGCGCCGGGCGGAACGTGCTGCAGATCCACGTCGACGGCCGGCCCACCAGCCTGACCTGGGACGGCCTGCGGCTGTGGTACGGCGACGCCGCCAACCTGCGCCTGCGGGCGCTGGACGTGCCGGGGCTGTCCGCGACGACCGCCTGACCCGGCCTGCTGACCCCTCGGCAGAAAGGCGCACGATGGTTCCGTCCAAGTTCATCTTCGGCCTCTCCCCCCTCGGTTCGGCGGCCCTGCGCGGCGCCTCACCCACCGGATCGCGCCGTCCACCGCTCGCACCCGGTGGGGCGGGGTTGGGCGCACGCGCGGTCGTCATCGGTTCGGTGGCGACCGCGTCACTCGCGGCGGGGCTCGCCGCAGCCGCCGGCACGGCGCTCCGGCACGGCCGGCCGGCCGGCCGCCGCCGCTTCGCCCGGGAGGTCGCGCGGACGGTCGCCCGGCTCGGCCCGACGTTCATCAAGGCCGCGCAGGTGCTGGGCACCCGCCGTGACGTCGTGCCGGCGCTGCTCTGCGACGAGCTGTCCATGTTGCAGGACGACGTGCCGCCGATGGACGCCGCGCAGAGCCGGGCCGCGCTGCGCGAGGTGTACGGGGACCGGCTGGACACCGTCTTCGCCTCGGTCGAGGAGACGCCGGTGGCCAGCGGCAGCATCGCCTGTGTCTACCGGGCGACGCTGCCGGACGGGGCCACCGTCGCGGTGAAGCTGCGCCGGCCCGGGATCGGTCCCCGGATGGCCGCCGACCTCGGCCTGCTGCGCCGGGGCGCCTCGGTGGTCGCCCGGCTGCCGATGTTCCGCGGTGTGCCGGTCCGCGAGGTGGTGGACAGCCTCTGCGAGTCGGTGCTGGGCCAGCTCGACCTCGGCCGCGAGGGACGCGACCTCGACCGGCTGCGGGAGGACCTGGGCGGGGTCCCGCGGGTACGCGTGCCCCGGGTGCACGCCGCGGCGAGCCGGCCGGCCGCCATCGTGATGGACTTCATCCCCGACCTGGCCGTCGACACCGGCGCCCGGTGCCCCCGCGCGATGCGCCGGACGTTCGCGGCGTCGACGTTGACCGTGGTCTACCAGATGCTGTTCATCAACGGCTTCGTCCACTGCGACCTGCATCCCGGCAACCTCTACTTCACGCGCAGCGGGCAGGTGGTGGTGCTGGACGCGGGCTTCAGCGTCCAACTGTCGGACAAGATGCGCGGGCTCTTCGCGGACTTCTTCCTCAACATGTCGATCGGGCGTGGTGACCGCTGCGCCGCGATCGTGCTGGAGAGCGCGATCGGCGTCGCCGACGACGCGGACGTGCCGGCCTTCACCGAGGGCGTGAAGGACCTGGTGGCCCGCAGCTACCGCCTGTCGGCCAAGGAGTTCAGCCTGATCGCCTTCGCCGGCGAGCTGTTCGACCTGCAACGCCGGTACGGGGTGGCCGCGTCGCCGGAGCTGGTCTTCCCGCTGCTGTCGCTGCTCGTCGTGGAGGGCACGGTGCGGTCGCTCGACCCCGACATCGACTTCCAGGAGACCGCGAAGCCGGTGCTCAACCGGGCGCTGTTCGGCATCCGCTGACGACGGGCGGCCCCCACGGACGGGGCAGCTCGACAGGGCCCACGTCACCCGACCGCCCACCTGTCGAGGCAGCCTCGGCCCGGTCCGGCCACCCCGCCGACAGCCCCGACACCACCTCCACCGCACGGTCCGGCGGCAGCCCCGACACCACCTTGACCGCACGGTCCGGCGGCAGCCCCGACACCACCTTGAC
>NZ_JBEYTP010000064.1:0-24651 GCF_040643125.1 Micromonospora sp. NPDC047465 | reverse complement strand
GGCGGATTACCCGGAGGTGGTTGTCGGGGTGGTGAACGGGCCGGCGACGGTGGTGATCTCCGGTCCGCCGCGGCAGGTGGCGGAGCTGGTGGAGACGTTCCGGGCCGAAGGCATCCGGGCCCGGCCGATCCGGTTCAACTACGCCTCGCACTCCCCGGCGGTGGAGCAGGTCCGCGAGCAGATGCTGGCCGATCTGGCGGACCTCGCCCCGCAGCGCGGGCACGTCCCGATGGTGTCGACCCTGACGGGTGACTGGGCCGACCCGACCGCCATGGACGCCCACTACTGGTACGACAACCTGCGCAACCCCGTGCGCTTCGACACTGCCGTGCGGGTGGCGATCGAGGCCGGGCACACCACGTTCGTCGAGATCTCCCCGCACCCGGTGCTGACCATGCCGGTCACGGCGATCCTGGACGACACCGGCGCGACGGGCCACACGCTGGGCAGCCTGCGCCGGGGCGACGACGACCCCACCCGGCTGCTGACCAACCTGGCCACCGCGCACGCGATCGGCCTGCCCGTCGACCTGCGCGAGGTCCTCGCGAAGACCCCGACCGTCGACCTGCCCACGTACCCGTTCGGGCGGGACCGGTACTGGCTGTCGCGCGGTGGCGCCAGCCGGGCCGGGCTGCCGTCGGTCGGCCTCGACGCGGTGGACCACCCGCTGCTCAGCGCGGCGGCCGACCTGCCCGGCGACGAGGGCCTGCTGCTCACCGGCCGACTGTCGCTGGCCACCCACCCGTGGCTGGCCGACCACGCCGTGCTCGGCACGGCCCTGCTGCCCGGCACGGCCATGGTGGAGCTGGCGTCGTCCAGCGGCCGCGTCGTCGGCGCCGCCCACGTGGCGGAGCTGGTCCTGGAGGCCCCCCTCGTCGTCCCCCGGACCGGCGGCGTCGACCTGCGGGTCCGCGTCGGCCCGGCCGACGCCGACGGCTGCCGCCCCGTCGCCGTCCACTCGTACGTCGACGACGGCACCGACCGGCCGGAGAAGGCCCGGCAGTGGCAGCGGCACGCCACGGGCCTGCTCGCCCCCACCCGGGCGGTGACGGTGGCCCCGGCCGGCGTGTGGCCGCCCGCCGACGCCGAACCGATCGCGCTGGACGCCCTCTACCCGCACCTCGCCGAGCAGGGCTACCACTACGGCCCGGTCTTCCAGGCCCTGCGCGCGGCCTGGCGCAGCGGCGGCGACATCCTCGCCGAGGTGGCGCTGGACGCCGACGCGGCCACCGACAGCGCCGCCTTCTCGGTGCACCCGGTGCTGCTCGACGCCGCGCTGCACGCCATCGGCGCCAGCGCCCTCGACCACGTCGACACCGGGGCGCAGCCGAGCGCGGCGCAGACCGGGTTGCCGTTCTCCTGGACGGACGTCGCGATCCAGCCCACCCGGGCCCGGGAGCTGCGGGTCCGGCTCACGGTCACCGAGGCGTCGGTGGCGGCGACCGTCACGGACACCTCCGGCGTGCCCGTCGCGTCCCTCGACTCCCTCGTCCTGCGGCCGGTCAGCACGGACCAGCTCGACGCGGCCCGCCGGGCGGCGAACCGGTCGCTGCACCGGCTCGACTGGATCGCCCCTGAGCCCGGGACGGACCGGCCCGCCCGGATCGCCGTGCTCGGCGACGCCGACGGTTGGCCGGGCATGGAGGCGTACCGGGACCTCGACGAACTGGTCGAGGCCGTGACCCACGGGGCGGCCGTGCCCGCCGCGGTGCTCGCCACCCGCGTGGGGAAGCGCGCCGACGAGCCGAGCCCGGCGCGGGCCGCGCACCTGGTCAGCCACGAGACGCTGGCGCTGGCGCAGGACTGGCTCACCCGGGAGCCGCTGGCGGACGCCCGGCTCGTCGTCATCACCCGGGGCGCGGTCTGCGTCGACGGCGACGAACGGCCCGCCGACCTGCCGGCCGCCACGGCGTGGGGGCTGGTGCGCTCCGCCCAGTCGGAGAACCCCGGCCGGTTCGTGCTGCTCGACCTCGACGACGACCCCCGCTCGGCGGTGGCCCTGCCGGCGGCGCTGGCCACCGGCGAACCGCAGCTCGCCGTCCGGGCCGGCCAGCTCCGGGTGCCCCGGCTGACCCGGTTCGGGCCGGCGCCGCAGGACCGGCCGACGCCGGACCTGTCCGCCGGCACCGTCCTGGTCACCGGCGCCTTCGGCGTCATCGGCCGGCTGGTCGCCCGACACCTCGTCGCCCGGCACGCGGTGCCCCGGCTGCTGCTGGTCAGCCGCAGCGGCCTCGACGCCCCGGGCGCGGCGGAGCTCGTCGAGGAGCTGACCGGGCTCGGCGCCACCGCCCAGGTCGTCGCCGCCGACGTCACCGACCGGGACGCCCTCGCCGTGCTGCTCGACGAGATCCCCGCCGACCGGCCGCTGGTCGGCGTCGTGCACGCCGCCGGCATCCTCGACGACGGGGTGCTGCCGGCACTCACCCCGGCCCGGTTCGACACCGTCCTCGGGCCGAAGGTGGACGCCGCCTGGCACCTGCACGAGCTGACCGAGAAGCTCGACCTGGCCGCGTTCGTGCTCTTCTCCTCCGCGGCCGGGCTGTTCGGCGGCCCCGGCCAGGCCAACCACGCCGCCGCGAACGCCTTCCTCGACGCCCTCGCCCACCACCGCCGGGCGAGCGGGCTGGCCGTCACCTCGATGGCGTGGGGGCCGTGGGCCAACCCCGACGAGCCCGGCGGGCCGCAGGGACACGTGGACGAGGAGCGGATGAGCCGCGCCGGCTTCCACCCCCTCGACGCCGACGAGGGCATGGAGCTGTTCAGCGAGGGACTGCGCCTCGGCGACGCGGTGGTCGTACCGGTGAGCCTGGACCACGGGGTGTTCGGCCGGCTCGGCCCGGCGCTGCCCCGGCTGCTGCACGGCCTGGTCCGTCCGGCCGCCGGGGCACCGGCGGCGGCGACCTCGGCAGCGGACGCGGCGGCGGCGCTGGCGGACACCCTCGCCGCCACCCCCGAGGGGGAGCGGGACCGGGTGCTGTCCGACCTGGTCCGCACCCACGCGGCCGCGGTGCTCGGCTACTCCTCGATGCGCGACATCGACGAGGAGAAGGGCTTCGTCGAGCTGGGCTTCGACTCGCTGACCGCAGTGGAGTTCCGCAACCGGCTCAGCGCCGCCACCGGGCTGCGCCTGCCGTCCACCCTGATCTACGACCGGCCGACCACCGCGGCCATCGTCGCCCACCTGCGCGGGTCGCTGCTCGCCGAGCGGACCACCTCCGCGCTGTCGGTGCTCGGCGAGCTGAACAAGCTGGAGACCGCCATGCGCGCGGTCGCCGCCGACGACACCGACCGGACCGCCGTCGCCGCCCGGCTGCGTGAGCTGCTCTCGCTCTGGACGTACGCCGAGGCCGACGTCGACGCCGCCGCCGCGGGCGACGGCAACCTCAGCTCCGCCAGCGCGGAGGAGCTGTTCAGCCTCCTCGACGACGAGCTCGGCACGGCCTGAGCGCGCATGTCCCGGACCTCTGACCCCGATACGGAGTGGCCCGATGCCCACTGAGGAAGAGTTCCTCGACTACCTCCGGCGCGCCACGGCCGACCTGCGCGAGGCACGGCGGCGCGTGCGCGAGGTGGAGGCGAAGGACCGCGAGCCGATGGCCATCGTCGGCATGGCCTGCCGGTACCCGGGCGGCGTCACGAGCCCGGACGAGCTGTGGCGACTGGTCGCCGACGGCCGGGACGGGGTGGGGGACTTCCCGACCGACCGGGGCTGGGACCTGGAGCGGCTGTTCCACGTCGACCCGGACAACCCGGGCACGTCGTACGCCGACAAGGGCGGCTTCCTCTACGAGGCCACCGCGTTCGACCCGGCCTTCTTCGGCATCTCGCCCCGCGAGGCCCTGGCCATGGATCCGCAGCAGCGGCTGCTGCTGGAGAGCGCCTGGGAGGTGTTCGAGTCCGCCGGCCTCGACCCGCAGCGGCTGCGCGGCAGCCGCACCGGGGTGTTCGCCGGAGTGATGTACCACGACTACGCCTCCCGGGTGGTGGACCTGCCCGAGGGCGTGGAGGGGTACCTGGGCACCGGTAACTCCGGGAGCGTGGTGTCCGGCCGGGTGGCGTACACGTTCGGTTTCGAAGGGCCGGCCGTCACCGTCGACACCGCCTGCTCGTCGTCGCTGGTCGCCGTGCACCTGGCCGTGCAGGCGCTGCGTCAGCGCGACTGCGACCTCGCCCTGGCCGGCGGCGTGACCGTGCTGTCCACCCCCGGCGTCTTCGCCGAGTTCTCCCGGCAGCGCGGGCTCGCCGGCGACGGGCGGTGCAAGTCGTTCGCCGCCGCCGCCGACGGCACCGGCTGGGCCGAGGGGGTGGGCGTGCTGCTGCTCCAGCGGCTGTCGGACGCGCAACGCGACGGCCGGCGGATCTACGCGGTGATCCGGGGCAGCGCCGTCAACCAGGACGGGGCGAGCAGCGGCCTGACCACCCCGAACGGCCCCAGCCAGGAGCGGGTCATCCGGCAGGCCCTGGCCAACGCCCGGCTCTCCCCGGCCGACGTGGACGTGGTCGAGGCGCACGGCACGGGCACCACCCTGGGCGACCCGATCGAGGCGCAGGCGCTGCTGGCCACGTACGGGCAGGACCGTGCCGACGGGGAGCCGATGTGGCTCGGTTCGGTGAAGTCCAACCTCGGTCACACCCAGGCCGCGGCCGGGGCCGCCGGCATCATCAAGATGGTCATGGCGATGCGCCACGGCGTCCTGCCGCGCACCCTCCACGTCGACGAGCCCACCCCGCACGTCGACTGGTCGGCCGGCGCAGTCGAGCTGCTGACCGAGGCCCGGCCCTGGCCCGAGAAGCAGCGGGCGCGGCGGGCGGCCGTGTCGTCGTTCGGCGTCAGCGGCACCAACGCCCACGTCATCGTCGAACAGGCCCCCGCCGAGGAACCGGAGCCGGCGGGGCAGGCGGCCCCGCCGCCGCTGGTCCCGGTGCTCCTGTCCGCGCGCGGCCCCCGGTCCCTCGCCGCGCAGGCCCGCCGCTGGGCCGACCACCTCGCCACCGACTCCTCGGCCCGGCCCGTCGACGTCGCCGCGTCCTCGTTCAGCCGGGCCGGGCTCGACCGGCGGGCCGTCGTGCTCGCCGCCGACCGCGTCGACCTGCTCGCCGGACTGCGCGCCCTCGCCGACGGCGAGCCGGCACCCTCGGTGGTCACCGGCGCGGCCACCTCCCGCGGCCGGGTCGCGTTCCTCTTCTCCGGCCAGGGCGCCCAGCGGGCCGGCATGGGCCGGCAGCTCGCCGAGGCGCATCCGGTCTTCGCCGCCGCCCTCGACGAGGTCTGCGCCCAGCTCGACCCGCACCTGCCGCGGCCGTTGCGGGAGGTGATGTTCGCCGAGGACGGCACCGCGGACGCGGAGCTGCTGCACCAGACGGTGTTCACCCAGGCCGGCCTGTTCGCCGTCGAGGTGGCCCTGGCCCGGCTCGCCGGGTCGTTCGGCGTCGTCCCCGACTTCCTGGTCGGCCACTCGATCGGCGAACTGGCCGCCGCGCACGTCGCCGGGGTGCTCTCCCTCGCGGACGCGGCTGCGCTGGTCGCCGCCCGGGGCCGGCTCATGCAGGCCCTGCCGGCCGGCGGGGCGATGCTCGCCGTCGCCGCCGACGAGGCGTCGGTGGCCCAGTCGCTGTCCGGCGTGACCGGCCGCGTCGACATCGCCGCCGTCAACGGGCCCACCTCCGTCGTCGTCTCCGGCGATGCGCAGGCCGTCGACGAACTGGCCGCGCTCTGGGCCGGCCGGGGCACGCCCACGCACCGGCTGCGGGTCAGCCACGCCTTCCACAGCGCGCTGATGGAGCCCATGCTCGCCGAGTTCGCGGCAGTCGCCGAGGGCCTGACGTTCCGCCCGCCCACCGTGCCGATCGTGTCGAACGTGACCGGCCGGATCGCCGAGCCGGAGCAGCTGTGCAGCCCCGGCTACTGGGTGCGGCACGTCCGGGAGGCCGTACGCTTCGCCGACGCCGTCCAGCAGCTCGCCGAGGCCGGCGTCGGCACGTACGTCGAGCTGGGGCCCAGCGGAGTGCTCACGGCCATGGCCCAGAGCTGCCTCACCGACCCGGCAGCGGTGCTGGTGCCGCTGGTCCGCAAGGACCGGCCGGAGCCCCGCGCCGTGCTGGAGGGGCTCGCCCGGCTGCACGCCGACGGCCTCACCGTCGACTGGGACGCGCTGCTCGCCGACACCGGCGCCCGCCGGGTGGACCTGCCCACGTACGCGTTCGAGCACGAGCGGTACTGGCTGGAGCCGGTCGGCCGGCTCGCCGACGTGTCCGGCGCCGGACTCGGTGCGGCCGGGCACCCGCTGCTCGGCGCGGCGGTCTCCGTCGCCGGCGAGGACATGGTGCTGCTCACCGGCCGGCTGTCGCTGGCCACCCACCCGTGGCTGGCCGACCACGCGGTCTCCGGCGTCGTGGTGGTGCCCGGCACGGCGCTGGTCGAGCTGGTGGTGCGGGCCGGCGACGAGATCGGCGCCTCCCGCGTACGGGAGCTGACCGTCGCCGCGCCGCTGACGCTGCCCCCGGTCGGGGGCATGCGGGTGCAGGTGCGCGTCGGCCCGGCCGACGGTGCCGGCGTCCGCGCGGTGACCGTGCACGCCCAGTCCGAGGAGGACCCGGACGCCGGCTGGGTGCGGCACGCCGAGGGCGTACTGGAACCCGCCGCCGCCGAGGAACCCGGCCTGGGGGCGTGGCCGCCCGCCGCCGCGACCGAGGTGCGGCTCGACGACTGGTACGACGCGGTGGCCGGGCGCGGCCTCGCGTACGGGCCGGCGTTCCGGGGTCTGCGCCGGCTGTGGACCGGCGACGGCGAGGTGTACGCCGAGGTCGCCCTGCCGGAGGACGTGGCGGACGCCGCCGGCGCCTTCGGGGTGCACCCGGCGCTGCTGGACGCCGCCCTGCACCCCGTCGGGCTGCTGCTCGCCGGTGCGGGCGACGGCCCCCGGGTGCCGTTCGCGTTCGAGGGCGTCCAGGTGCACGCGTCCGGCGCGTCGGCGTTGCGGGTGCGGCTGTCCCGTGCCGGCTCGGCGGTGCGGCTGGTCGCCGCCGACGCCACGGGCGCGCCGGTCGTCTCCGTGGACTCCCTGGTCCTGCGGGAGATGACCGGCGTGACCGCCCCGGGCGCGGCGGCCCGGTCGATGTTCGAGGTGGTCTGGCAGGCCGAGGAGGTCACGGCGGTCGAGGACCTGTCCGGCTGGGCGTTGCTCGCCGGCCCGGACCAGCCGAACCACGCCGGCCTGCCCGCGTTCGCCGACGTGGCGGCGGTGCTGGCCGCCGCGGCCGGAACGGGTGCGGAACCGCCGCGGATCCTCGTGCTGCCGGTGCCCACCCCGTCCGGCCCGGACGTGCCGGGGTCGGTCCGGGCGGTGACCACGGACGTGCTCGGGGTGGTGCAGGCGTGGCTCGCCGCCGACGCCCTGGCCGACTCCCGACTGGTGGTGCTGACCCGGGGCGCCGTGGCGGCCCGCGACGTCGACCAGGTCGCCGACCTGCCCGGCGCCGCCGTGTGGGGCCTGCTCCGCTCGGCGCAGTCCGAGCACCCGGAGCGCCTGGTGCTGGCCGACCTCGACCGTGACCCGGACGCCGCCACCCTCGCCGTGCTGGCCGGCGTCGCCGACGACCTGCCCGCCACCGGCGGGCAGGTGGCGCTGCGCGCCGACGCGGTCCTGACCCCCCGTCTCGCCCGCGCCACGCTCCCCGCCGAGGGGGACGCGCCGGCCCTCGGCGACGGCACGGTCCTGGTCACCGGCGGCACGGGGGCGCTGGCGGCCCTCGTGGCGGAGCACCTGGTCACGGCGTACGGGGCGCAGTCGCTGCTGCTGGTGTCCCGGCGGGGCCCTGACGCCCCCGGCGCGGACGCGCTGGCGCAGCGGCTCACCGGCCTCGGCGCCCGGGTCGAGGTCGTCGCCGCCGACGTCACCGACCGCGACCAGGTGGCGGCGCTCGTCGCCGGCGTCAGCGGCCGGCTGGCCGGCGTGGTGCACACCGCGGGCGTACTCGACGACGGCGTGGTCTCGGCGATCAGCCCGGAGCGGCTGGCCGGCGTGCTGGCCCCGAAGGCCGCCGCGGGCTGGTGGCTGCACGAGGCGACGCTCGGCCTGGACCTGGACCTGTTCGTGCTGTTCTCCTCCGCGGCGGGCGTGCTGGGCTCCCCGGGACAGGCCGCGTACGCGGCGGGGAACGCGTTCCTCGACGCGCTGGCGGTGCACCGCCGGCAGGCCGGCCTGCCGGCGGTCAGCCTGGCGTGGGGCATGTGGGACACCGCCGGCATGGCCGCGTCGGTGAGCGATGCCGACCGCGCCCGGTCGACCCGGTCCGGCATCACCGGGATGAGCACCGACACGGGCCTGGAGCTGTTCGACGCCGCCCTGGCCGCGGACCGGCCCGTGCTCGTACCGGCCGTCATCGACGTGGCGGCGATGCGGGCGCAGGTCGTCGCCGGCCGGGTGCCGTCGCTGCTGCGGGTGCTGCTGGGCGCGGTCAACGCCCGCCGGCAGGCGGGCCGGGGCAACTGGGCCGACCGGCTGGCCGGACTGGACCCGCAGGAGGCCCGCGAGCAGGTCGACGCCCTCGTCCGCGGCCTGGTCGCCCAGGTCCTCGGGCACGGCGCCGCCGAGGCGGTGCCGGGGGACCGGGCGTTCCGGGAGCTGGGCTTCGACTCGCTGACGGCGGTGGAACTGCGCAACCGGATCAACGCGGCGACGGGGCTGCGGCTGCCGTCGACGCTGGTGTTCGACTACCCGACCGCGCGGATCCTCGCCGGCCAGGTCTACGCCGAGCTGGCCGGCGGTCGGGCGGCCACGGCCCCCACCGCCGAGGCGGCCACGGGCACCGGCCTCGGCGAGCCCATCGCGATCGTCGGCATGGCCTGCCGGTACCCGGGCGGGGTCGACAGCCCCGACAAGCTGTGGGAGTTGCTGGCCACGGGCGGGGACGGGATCGGCGAGTTCCCTGCCGACCGGGGATGGGACCTGGACTCGCTGTTCGACCCGGACCCGAACAGCAGCGGCACGTCGTACACCCGGCAGGGCGGATTCCTGTACGGGGCCGCCGAGTTCGACCCGGGCTTCTTCGGGATCTCGCCGCGCGAGGCGCTGGCGATGGACCCGCAGCAGCGGCTGCTGCTGGAAACCTCGTGGGAGGCGTTCGAGTCGGGGGGCCTCGACCCGCACCGGCTGCGGGGCAGCCGGACGGGCGTGTTCGCGGGCGTCATGTACCACGACTACGCGTCCCGTCTGATGGACCTGCCCGCCGAGGTGGAGGGCTACATCGGCACCGGCACCTCCGGCAGCGTGCTGTCCGGCCGGGTGGCGTACACGTTCGGCCTCGAGGGCCCGGCGGTCACGGTCGACACGGCGTGCTCCTCCAGCCTCGTCGCGCTGCACCTCGCGGCGCAGGCGCTGCGGTCGGGGGAGTGCGACCTGGCCCTCGCGGGCGGCGTGACCGTGATGGCCACCCCGGGCACGTTCGTCGAGTTCTCGCGGCAGCGCGCGCTGTCGCAGGACGGGCGGTGCAAGTCGTTCGCCGCCGCCGCCGACGGCACCGGCTGGGCGGAGGGCGCGGGCGTGCTGCTCGTGCAGCGGCTCTCCGACGCCCAGCGGGAGGGCCGGCGCATCCTGGCCGTCGTGCGGGGCACCGCCGTCAACCAGGACGGCGCCTCGAACGGGCTGACCGCCCCGAACGGGCCGTCGCAGCAGCGGGTGATCCGGCAGGCCCTGGCGAACGCCCGCCTGTCGAGCGTGGACGTGGACGCCGTCGAGGCGCACGGCACCGGCACCACCCTCGGTGACCCGATCGAGGCGCAGGCGCTGCTGGCCACGTACGGGCAGGACCGGCCGGCGGACCGGCCGCTGCTGCTGGGGTCGGTCAAGTCGAACATCGGGCACACGCAGGCCGCCGCCGGCGTGGCCGGTGTGATCAAGATGGTCCTGGCGATGCGGCACGGCATCGTCCCGCCGACCCTGCATGTGGACGAGCCGTCCCCGCACATCGACTGGACCGCCGGCGCCGTGACCCTGGCCACCGAGGCGACCCCGTGGCCGGCCGTCGACCGGTCGCGCCGGGCTGCCGTGTCCTCGTTCGGCATCTCCGGCACCAACGCCCACGTGGTGTTGGAGCAGGCCCCCGAGCCCACGGTCGTGGCGGAGTTCCGGCCCGGCACCGCCGCCGACGCCGGGCTCGTCCCGCTCGTGCTGTCCGCCGCGGACCGGACCGCCCTGCGGGAGCAGGCCGTCCGGCTGCGGTCGCACCTCGCCGCGCACCCCGAGATCCAGCCGGACGAGGTGGCGTACGCCCTGGCGACCACGCGGGCCTCGTTCCCGCACCGGGCCGTGGTGCTCGGCCGGGACCAGGCCGAGCTGACCCGGGGCCTCACCGCGCTCGCCGACGGCCAGGCCGTCCCTGCCGTGGTGACCGGTACGGCCCTGCGCAACACCGCCCCCGTCTTCGTCTTCCCCGGCGACGGCTCGCCGTGGCCCGGCATGGCGGTGGAGTTGCTGGACAGCTCCCCGGTCTTCGCCGCGTCGATGGCCGAGTGCGAGGCCGTCCTCGCGCCCTGGGTCGGCTGGTCGCTGACCGACGTGCTGCGCGGCGCCGAGGGCGCCCCGCCGCTGGCCGCGTCCGGCGTGCTGGAGCCCGCCCTCTGGGCGGTGACGGTCTCCCTGGCCCGGCTGTGGCGCTCACTCGGCGTACGGCCGGCCGCGGTGGTCGGGCACTCCCAGGGGGAGATCGCCGCCGCCTGCGTGGCCGGCGCCCTCTCCCTGGAGGACGCCGCCCGGATCGTGGCCCTGCGCAGCCAGGTGCTGGTCGACCTCGCCAACGAGGGCGGGACGGTCGACGCCTTCCACGTCGAGGGCGCCCTCCACCCCGCGCGGATCGAGGCTGTCGCCGACCGGTTCCTGAGCGCCCTCGACGGGATCACCGCCCGCCCCGCCGAGCTGCCCTTCTACTCCGCGCTGACCGGCCGGCAGACCGACACCACCACCCTCGACGCCCACTACTGGCTCCGCAACCTGCGGGAGACGGTGGACGTCGAGCGGGCCGTGCGCAGCCTGCTCGCCGACGGCCACCAGGTCTTCCTGGAGGTCGGCCCGCACCCGGTGCTCAGCTCCGGGATGCGGGAGACGATCGACGCCGGCGAGCACGAGGCGGCCGTGGTGGACACCCTGCGCCACGACGAGGGCGGCTGGCCCCGGATGCTCACCGCCCTCGCCGAGCTGCACGTACACGGCGTCGACGCGGACTGGAACGCCGTCTGCGGCGTGCGTACCGGACCGGCCGTGCCGCTGCCGACGTACGCCTTCCACCGGCAGCGGTACTGGCCCGAGGCGCCGCTGCGCACCGGGCCGGCAGCCACGGTGGAGGACCCCGCCGAGCGCCAGTTCTGGGACGCCGTGGAGCGGGCCGACGCGGACGCCCTCGCCGCCGCCATGCGCATCGACGGGACCGCGGCGCGGACGCTCGGCGAGGCGCTGCCGGTGCTCTCCGGGTGGCGGCAGCGGCGCCGCGACGAGTCCACGGTGGACGCCTGGCGCTACCGGGTGCACTGGAAGCCCCTCACCGCCGCGTCCTCCGCCCGGCTCGGCGGGACCTGGCTGCTCGTGGCGCCCGCCGCGTACGCCGACCACCCGCTGGTCGGGCAGGTCGCCCAGGCCCTCGGCGAGGCCGGGGCCGACGTCGTCCCGGTGACCGTCGCCGACCCGGCCCGCGCGGCGCTGGCCGGGCAGCTCGCCCACCTCGCCACCGACGCCGTCACCGGCGTGCTCTCCCTGCTCGCCCTCGACGAGACCGGCCACCCGGACCGTCCCGTGGTGCCCGCCGGGCTGGCCGGCACGCTCGCCCTGGTGCAGGCCCTCGGCGACCTCGGGATCACCGCCCCGCTGTGGTGCGCCACCAGCGGTGCCGTCTCCACCGGTCGCGCCGATCCGCTCGACCACCCCCGGCAGGCCCCGGTGTGGGGCCTCGGCCGGGTGGTCGCCCTGGAACACCCCGAGCGATGGGGCGGCCTGGTCGACCTGCCGGCCGCCCTGGACCGGAGCTCGCGGGGCCGGCTCGGCGCCGTCCTCGCCGGGGCCGGGCACGAGGACCAGATCGCCGTCCGCCCCTCCGGACTGTTCGCCCGCCGGCTCGTCCGCGCCGGCACGGACACCCCGCCGGCGGCCACCGGCTGGCGGCCCGCCGGCACCGTCCTGGTCACCGGCGGCCTCGGCTCGCTCGGCGCGCACGTGGCCCGCTGGCTCGCCCGCGGCGGCGCGTCCCACCTGGTGCTGACCAGCCGGCAGGGCCCGGCGGCGGCCGGTGCGGCCGAACTGGAGGCGGAGCTGACCGCGCTCGGCGCGACCGTCACCGTGGCGGCCTGCGACGTGGCCGACCTCGACTCGCTGCGCGGCCTCGTCGACCGGCTCGCCGGGCAGGGCGTCCGGATCGACGCGGTCTTCCACGCCGCCGGGGTCGCCCTCGCGGGCCCGCTCGCCGGCACCGACCTGGCCCAGCTCGCCGACGGCCTGCACGCGAAGGTGGCCGGCGCGGTCAACCTCGACGAGACCTTCGGCGGCGACCTGGGCGCGTTCGTCCTGTTCTCCTCCGGGGCGGGCGTCTGGGGCGGCGGCCTGCAGGGAGCCTACGCCGCCGGCAACGCGTTCCTCGACGCGCTCGCCGAGGACCGGCGTCGCCGGGGCCTCGCGGCCACCGCCGTGGCCTGGGGCGCCTGGGACGGCGGCGGCATGGTGGAGACCGACGGCGCCGCCGACCACATGTTCCGCTCCGGCGTCCGGCCGATGCGCCCCGACCTGGCCGTCGCCGTGCTCGCCCAGGCCCTCGCCCACGACGAGGCCACCCTCACCGTGGCCGACATCGCCTGGGACCGGTTCCACCAGACCTACGCGATGACCCGCCCCCGGCCGCTGATCGAGGACGTTCCCGAGGTCGCCCGGATCATCGCCGCCGCCCGTGCCCGCGACCACGACGAGCCGACCGAGGCGTCCCCCCTGCGCGGCCGGCTCGCCGGCCTGGCCGAGCCGGAGCGCCGCCGCACCCTGCTGGAGCTGGTCCGGATGCACGCCGCGGCGGTGCTCGGGCACGCCTCCGCCGAGGCGATCGGTGTGGACCGGCCGTTCCGCGAGATTGGCTTCGACTCGCTCAGCGCTGTGGAGATGCGTAACCGGCTGGGCGAGGCGGTCGGGCTGCGGCTGCCCGCCACGCTGGTCTTCGACCGGCCCACCCCGTCCCTGCTCGCCGGCTGGCTGGCCGACCGGATCCTCGGCGTGACCGACGAGTCGGCCGCCCCCACGCAGGCCGCCGCCGCGCTGGACGAGCCGATCGCCATCGTCGCCATGAGCTGCCGCTACCCCGGAGGGGTGACCAGCCCGGAGGACCTGTGGCGGCTGGTGGCCGAGGGCCGCGACGCCATCGCCCCGTTCCCCGCCGACCGGGGCTGGGACCTCGACGCCATCTACGCCCCCGACCCCGACACCCCCGGCACCTCGTACGTCCGGGAGGGCGGCTTCGTCGCCGACGTCGGCGGGTTCGACCCGGGCCTGTTCGGCATCTCGCCCCGCGAGGCCCTGGTGATGGACCCGCAGCAGCGGCTGCTGCTGGAGACCGGGTGGGAGCTGTTCGAGCGCGCCGGCATCGCCCCCACGGAGATGCGGGAGACCAGCACCGGCGTCTTCGTCGGCACCAACGGGCAGGACTACGCCACCCTGCTGATGGCCGCGCGGGCCGAGACCGAGGGCTACCAGGCGACGGGCAACACCGCGGCGGTCGTCTCCGGCCGGCTGTCCTACACGTTCGGCCTGCAGGGCCCCGCGGTCACCGTGGACACGGCGTGCTCGTCGTCGCTGGTCGCGCTGCACCTGGCCGCGCAGGCGCTGCGCTCCGGCGAGTGTGATCTCGCGCTGGCCGGCGGCGTCACGGTGATGTCGACGCCGGGTGCGTTCCTCGAGTTCTCCCGGCAGCGCGGGCTCGCCGCCGACGGGCGGGTCAAGGCGTTCGCGGCCGGCGCGGACGGCACCGGCTGGGGCGAGGGCGTCGGCCTGCTGCTCCTCCAGCGGCTCTCCGACGCCCGGCGCGAGGGCCGGCGCGTACTCGCCGTGGTACGCGGCTCCGCGACCAACCAGGACGGCGCGTCCAACGGGCTCACCGCCCCCAACGGGCCCGCCCAGCAGCGGGTCATCCGGCAGGCCCTGGCCAACGCCCGGCTCTCCCCGGCCGACGTGGACGTCGTCGACGGCCACGGCACCGGCACCCGCCTCGGCGACCCGATCGAGGCGCAGGCCCTGCTCGCCACGTACGGGCAGGACCGGCCCGCCGACCGGCCGCTGTGGCTCGGGTCGATCAAGTCGAACATCGGCCACACCCAGGCGGCGGCGGGCGTCGCCGGGGTGATCAAGATGGTGCTGGCGATGCGGCACGACGTGCTGCCGCCCACCCTGCACGTCGACGAGCCCACCCCGCAGGTCGACTGGTCCGAAGGCGCGGTCGCGCTGCTCGCCGAGCCCCAGCCGTGGCCGGTCGTGGACCGGCCGCGCCGGGCCGCGGTGTCGTCGTTCGGGGTCAGCGGCACCAACGCACACGTCATCCTCGAACAGGCCCCGCCGGTCGAGGACGACGCGCGGCGGACGGGCGACGCGCCACGGACCGACGCCGCGCGGCCCCCGGCGCCCCCGCTGCTGCCCTGGGCGGTCTCCGGCACCGACGAGGACGCGCTGCGCGCCCAGGCGGCCCGGCTCGCCGAGTGGGCGTCAACCGAGCCCGCCGCCGACGCGGCCGTCGCCCGGGCCCTGGCCACCGGCCGGTCCCACCTGCGGCACCGCGCGGTGCTCCTCGCGGCCGACCGGGACACGTACGTGGCCGGGCTGCGGGCGCTCGCCGCCGGGCAGACCCACCCGAGCCTCACCCGGGACGTCGCCGCGTCCGGCGGCACCGTCGCCGCGCTCTTCTCCGGGCAGGGCGCGCAGCACGCGGGAATGGGCCGGGAGCTGTACGAGACGTTCCCCGTCTTCGCCGAGGCACTCGACGAGGTCTGTCAGCACCTCGACGCCCACCTGCCCCGGCCGCTCAAGACGGTGCTGTTCGCCGCCGACGGCAGCGCCGAGGCCGCGCTGCTGGACCAGACCGTCTTCACCCAGGCCGGGCTGTTCGCCGTCGAGGTGGCGCTGCACCGGCTGCTGGCCGGCTGGGGCGTCCGTCCCGACCTGGTCGCCGGGCACTCCGTCGGCGAGATCGCCGCCGCGCACGTGGCCGGGGTGCTCACCCTGCCGGACGCCTGCGCCCTGGTCGGCCACCGGGGCCGGCTCATGCAGGCCCTCCCGGCCGGCGGCGGGATGCTCGCCGTCGCCGCCGGCGAGGCCGAGGTCACCGACACCCTCGCCCCGTACGTCGACCGGGTGGCCGTCGCCGCCGTCAACGGGCCGGCCGCCGTGGTGGTCTCCGGCGACGGCGACGCGCTCACCGAACTGGCCGAGCACTTCACCGCGCTCGGCGTACGCGTCAAGCGGCTCAACGTCAGCCACGCGTTCCACAGCCCGCTGATGGAGCCGATGCTGGCCGAGTTCGCCGCCGTCGCCGCCACCTGCGACTACGCCCCGCCGACCGTGCCGCTGGTGTCCAACCTGACCGGCCGGGTCGCCGACCCGGAGCTGGTCTGCACCCCGGACTACTGGGTGCGGCACGTGCGGGAGGCGGTCCGGTTCGCCGACACCGTCACCCACCTGCGCGACCTCGGGGTGGGCACCCTGCTGGAGGTCGGCCCCGACACCGTGCTCACCGCCCTGGCCGCCGACGCGCTGCCCGACGACGGCCCGCTCGTCACCGGGACGCAGCGCCGAGGCCGGGGAGAGGTGGCCGCCCTGCTCGGCGCGCTGGCCCGGCTGCACTGCCACGGCGTACGCGTCGACTGGGCGGCGGTGCTGCCCGCCGCCGACCCGGCCGAGCCGCCCACGTACGCGTTCCGGCACCGGCGGTACTGGCCCGTCGGCGACGGCGACGTGGTCAGCGCCGCCGGGCAGGCCACCGCCGTGGCCGGCACCGCCGACGAGGCGTTCTGGCAGGCCGTGGCCGCGGGCGACGGCGAAGGGCTGGCAGCCCGGTTCGGCGTGGACCCCGACCAGCCGCTGCGCGCCCAACTGCCGACCCTCGCCGAGTGGCACCGCCGGCGGCAGGCCGACGCGCTGGTCGACGGCTGGCGCTACCGGATCACCTGGCCACAGCGGCGGCTCACCGCCGGCGACGCCACGGGGGACTGGCTGCTGGTCGTCCCGGCGGGCGCGGCGGCGGAGACAGCCGACCGGATCGCCGAGCTGATCGGCGCGCACGGCGGCGACGTACGGACCGTCGCGGTCGACCCCGCGGCCGTCACCCGGGCCGAGCTGGCCGGGCTGCTGCCCGCCGGCCCACCCACCCGGATCGTCTCGCTGCTCGCCCTGGACGAGCGCGCCCACCCCGACCACCCGAACGTGCCCGCCGGGCTCACCGGCAACCTCGCCCTCGTCCAGGCCGTCGCCGACGGCGCCCCGGCCGGGCCGCTGTGGCTGCTCACCCGACAGGCCGTCAGCACCGGCCCCGGCGACGCCATCGCGCACCCGGCCCAGGCCACCACCTGGGGCCTCGGCCTGGTCACCGCCCTGGAGCACCCCGCGCACTGGGGCGGCCTGCTCGACCTGCCGGCCGAGCTGGACGCCACCGCCGGGGAGCACCTGCTGCGGGCGCTGACCAACACCGACGCCGAGGACCAGCTCGCCGTCCGCCCCCTGGGCACGCACCTGCGGCGGCTGGCCCGGGCGGCCCGCGCCGAGGCGTCCGACACCCCGGCCTGGCAGCCGCCGGACACCGTGCTCATCACCGGCGGCACCGGCGCCATCGGCCGGTACGCCGCGACGTGGCTGGCCCGGCACGGCACCCGGCGGCTGATCCTGGTCAGCCGGCGCGGTGCGGACGCCCCGGGCGTCGCCGACACCGTCGCCGAGCTGGCCGACCTGGGCGCGCAGGCCACCGTGCTCGCCTGCGACCTCGCCGACCGGGACGCCGTCGCGGCCCTGGTCGACGGGCTGCGCCGTGACGGCGAGACCGTACGTGCCGTGGTGCACGCGGCCGGCGTCGGACGCCTCAACCCCGTCGCCGTGGTCACCGCCGACGAGCTCGCCGACGTGGTCTCCGGCAAGACCGCCGGCGCCCGCCACCTCGACGAGCTGCTCGACCCGGACGACCTGGAGCTGGTCGTCTACTTCTCCTCCATCGCGGCGGCCTGGGGCGTCGGCGACCACGGCGCGTACGCCGCCGGCAACGCCTTCCTCGACGCCTGGGCGCAGTCCCGGCCCGCCGGCCGGGCCCGGGTGCTCTCGGTCAACTGGGGGCCGTGGGCCGGCGGCGGCATGATCAGCGACGACCTTGCTGTGGCGATGAGCCGGCGCGGGGTCACGCTGCTCGACCGGGAGCCGGCGATGGCCGCCCTGCGCGCCGCGGTCGAGGGGGACGGCGCGGTGCTCACCGTCGCCGACGTCGACTGGGCCCGCTTCGCCCCGGTCTTCGCCTCCGCCCGGCCCCGGCCGCTGATCAGCGACCTGCCCGAGGTGGCGGCGCTGCGCACCGGTCCCGACCCGGCCGACGAGGGCGGCGACGAGGTGCTCGCCGGACTGCGCAAGCGGCTCGCCGACCTCACCACCAGCGAGCAGAACCGGCTGCTGGTCGACCTGATCCGCACCGCCGCCGCCGAGGTGATCGGCCACGACAGCCCGTACGCCCTGGAGGCCGACCGGCCGTTCCGGGACCTCGGCTTCGACTCGCTGACCGCCGTGGAGCTGCGCGGCCGGCTGGCGAAGGCCACCGGCCTCAGCCCGGCCAGTTCGGTGGTGTTCGACTACCCGACCCCGCAGGCCCTCGCCGAGCACCTGCGGGCCGAACTGGTCAGCGAGGCATCGGTGGAGGCGCTGCCCACCGTCGAGGAGCTCGACCGGCTGGAGGAGGCGCTCGCCCGGCGCGAGGCCGACGACATCGGCCGGGTGCGGATCACCATGCGGCTGCACCGGCTGCTGGAGCGCCTCGGCGCCGCCGAGCGGGGCGCCGGCGAGCGGCCCGACGAGGCCGCCGACGTGGCCGACCGGCTGCGGACGGCCAGCAACCAGGAGCTTTTCGATCTTTTGGACAGGGACCTCGGGCTTTCCTGAGGCACGCGTCACCTACCGGTAATGAACGAGGAAGTGAGACCAACCATGGCGAACGTGCCGGTGGAGAACGAGGGCTCGGGACCGACCATGTCGGACGAAGAACGGCTCCGTGGGTACCTGACGCGTGTCATGGCCGAGCTGCACCAGACCCGCCAGCGGCTGCGCGAGGTCACCGCCGAGGAGTCGGAGCCGGTGGCCATCGTGGCCATGAGCTGCCGCTACCCCGGCGGCATCAGCTCGCCGGAGGAGCTGTGGCGGTTCGTCTCGGCCGGCGGCGACGCCATCGGCGACTTCCCCGCCGACCGGGGCTGGGACCTCGACCGGCTGCACCATGCCGATCCGGACAACCCCGGCACCTCGTACACCGCGTCCGGCGGGTTCCTGTCCGACGCGGGGCATTTCGACGCAGCCCTGTTCGGCATCTCGCCCCGCGAGGCCGTCGCCATGGACCCCCAGCAGCGGCTGCTGCTGGAAACCAGCTGGGAGTTGTTCGAGCGGGCCGGCATCGCGCCGCTGTCGCTGCGGGGTAGCCGCACCGGCGTCTTCATGGGCACCTCCGGCCAGGACTACGCCGCCGTCATGCACCGCGCCCCCGGCGTCGAGGGATACGTCCTCACCGGCACCGCCGCCAGCGTCGTCTCCGGCCGGCTCGCGTACACGTTCGGGCTCGAAGGCCCTGCGGTCACCGTGGACACCGCCTGCTCGTCGTCGTCCGTCGCCGTCCACCTGGCCTGCCAGGCGCTGCGCGAACGCGAGTGCGGCCTGGCCCTCGCCGGCGGGGCCACCGTCATGGCCACCCCCGGCGCGTTCCTCGAGTTCTCCCGGCAGCGCGGCCTCGCCGCCGACGGCCGGTGCAAGTCGTTCGCCGCGTCCGCCGACGGCACCGGCTGGTCCGAGGGCGTCGGCGTGCTGCTGCTCGAACGGCTCAGCGACGCCCGCCGCAACGGTCACCCGGTGCTCGGGATCATCCGCAGCTCCGCGGTCAACCAGGACGGGGCCTCCAACGGCCTCACCGCCCCCAACGGGCCCGCCCAGCAGCGGGTCATCCGCCAGGCGCTGGCCAGCGCGAAGCTCACCCCCGACCTGGTCGACGCCGTCGAGGCGCACGGTACGGGCACCACCCTCGGCGACCCGATCGAGGCGCAGGCGCTGCTCGCCACGTACGGGCAGGACCGGGGCGACGGCGCCCCGCTGCTGCTCGGGTCGATCAAGTCGAACATCGGGCACACCCAGGCCGCCTCCGGGATCGCCGGGATCATCAAGATGGTCCTGGCCATGCGGCACGGCGTGCTGCCGCCCACCCTGCACGTGGACGAGCCCACCCCGCACGTCGACTGGACCGCCGGCGCGGTCGCCCTGGTCACCGAACCGACGCCGTGGCCGGCGGTGGACCGGCCGCGCCGGGCCGCCGTCTCCTCGTTCGGGATGAGCGGCACCAACGCCCACCTCATCCTCGAACAACCCGAGGAGGCCCCCGCCGACGCCGAGCGGGCGGAGCTTCCCGCGCCCGCGCCCGTGCTGCTCACCGGGCGTACCCGCACCGCGCTGCGCCGCCAGGCCGAGCTCTGGTCCGGGTACGTCGCCGGCGACGCCGACCTGAACCCGGCCGACGTCGCCTGGACCTCGGCGCTCTCGCGGTCGCCCCTCGACCACCGGGCGGTGGTCTTCGCCTCCGGTCGGGACGAGTTGACCGCGGCGCTGGACGCGCTCGCCGACGGCCGGCCGGCGTCGCAGGTCGTCGCCGGGGTCGCCGGCACTGCGGGTGAGGTGGCTTTCGTCTTCCCTGGTCAGGGTTCGCAGTGGGTGGGCATGGCCGCGGAGCTTCTGGACACGGCTCCGGTGTTCGCGGAGAAGTTGGCGGCGTGTGCGGAGGCGTTGCGTCCGTACGTGGACTGGTCCCTGCTCGACGTCGTGCGTGGTGTGCCGGGTGCGCCGTCGTTGGAGCGGGTGGATGTCGTCCAGCCGGCTTTGTTCGCGGTGGGTGTGTCGTTGGCGGCGTTGTGGGAGTCGTACGGTGTGCGTCCGTCGGCGGTGATCGGGCATTCGCAGGGTGAGATCGCCGCCGCGCATGTTGCCGGGGCGCTGACGCTGGACGACGCGGCGGCGGTGGTGGCGTTGCGCAGCCGGGTCATCGCCGGCATCGCCGGTGACGGTGGCATGGTGTCCGTGGCCACGACGGCCGAGGAGGTCACGGCGACGATCGCCCGGTGGGACGGGCGGGTGGCGTTGGCTGCTGTCAACGGGCCGACTTCCGTGGTGGTGTCGGGTGATGTCGCGGCCCTGGACGAGTTGGTCGCCCTTTACGAGTCGCGTGAGGTGCGGGTCCGCCGTGTTCCGGTGGACTACGCGTCGCATTCGGCGCACGTCGAGCCGCTGCGGGAGCAGTTGCTGGAACTGCTCGCCGGGCTGCGTCCGCGTACGAGTGAGGTGCGGTTCCGGTCGACGGTGGTGGGTGACTGGCTGGACACCGCTGCTCTGGATGCCGACTACTGGTACCGCAATCTGCGGCAGACGGTGCGTTTCGACGAGGCGGTGCGCAGCGTCGTTGCGGCGGGTTACTCCACGATCGTGGAGGTCAGTGCGCATCCGGTGTTGACGATGGCGGTGCAGGAGTCCGTCGAGGTGGCTGCTGCTGATCCGGCGGCGGTGACCGTGACGGGGAGTCTGCGTCGTGGTGAGGGTGGTCTGGGTCGGTTCCACCGTGCGCTGGCGGAGGTCTACGCCGGTGGCACGCCGGTCGATTGGCGGCCCGCGTTCGCCGGCCGGCCGGGACGTCTGGTCGATCTGCCCACCTACCCGTTCCAACGACAGCACTACTGGGTGCCGGACGAGGAGCCCGCCGCCCAGGCCGCCGGCGCCGGCCTGCTCGACCACCGGTTCTGGGACGCCGTCGAGCGCGCCGACCTGGACGCCCTGCGCGGCACCCTCGCCGTCGACGACGCCGAGGCCATCGAGTCGCTGCGCACCCTGCTGCCCGTCCTCGCCGGCTGGCGACGCCAGCGGCAGGAACACTCCCTCCTCGACGGCTGGCGGTACCGGGCCGACTGGCAGGTGACCCCCGAGCCCGCCGCCGCCCGCCTCGACGGCACCTGGCTGCTGGCGCTGCCCGCCGGGCTCGACGACGACCCGGCCGTGCGGGCCCTCCAGGCCGCGCTGACCGACGCCGGAGCCGAGCTGCTGCCGCTGACCGTCGAACCCGACGCCGATCGGGCCGGGATCGCCGCGTCCCTGGCCGGCGCCGACGTCGCCGGGGTGGTCTCTCTGCTCGCCTGGGAACCGCAGGCCGGCGAGGGTGCCGTCCTGCCCGGGCTGGCCACCACTGTCGCCCTGGTGCAGGCGCTCGGCGACGCCGAACTCGACGCGCCGCTGTGGCTGATCACCCGGGGGGCGGTCACCGTCGCCTCGTACGACCGGCTCACCGACCCCGGGCAGGGGACGATCTGGGGCCTCGGCCGGGTGATCGGCGTCGAGGCGCCCCACCGCTGGGGCGGACTGGTCGACCTGCCGTCCGGCCTCGACGGCCGTACCGCCGGCCGACTCGCCGCGATCCTCGCCGGACCGACCGGCGAGGACCAGCTCGCGGTACGCGCCTCCGGCGTCTTCGTCCGCCGCCTGGTCCGCGCCGGACTCGGCGACCGCCCCCCGGTGCGGCGCTTCACCACCGCCGGAACCGCGCTGGTCACCGGCGGCACCGGCGGCCTCGGTGCCCGCGCCGCCCGCTGGCTCGCCACGGCCGGCGCCGAGCACATCGTGCTGGTCAGCCGGCGTGGCCCCGACGCCCCCGGTGCCGCCGAGCTGGCGGCCGAGCTGCGCGACCTCGGCACCCGGGTCACCGTCGCCGCCTGCGACATCGCCGACCGGGCCGCCCTCGCCGCCCTGCTCGACCGGGTCCAGGCCGACGGTCCACCGGTACGCGCCGTCGTGCACACGGCCGGCGTCGCCCAGACCACCCCGCTCATGGCGGTCACCCCCACCGAGCTGACCGACGTGACGGCCGGCAAGGCCGCCGGCGCCGCGCACCTGCACGACCTCCTCGCCGGCCAGGAACTCGACGCGTTCGTCGTCTACTCGTCCATTGCCGCCACCTGGGGCAGCGCGGGTCAGGCCGGGTACGCCGCCGGCAACGCGTACCTCGACGCGCTCGTGCAGCAGCGGCGCGCCGACGGGCTGGCCGGCACCGCCATCGCCTGGGGCTCGTGGGGTGAGGGCGGCATGCACACCGCCGACTCCGACCGGAACCTGCGCAGCCGGGGCGTGCCACCGATGGACCCGGCCGTCGCGATGGGCGCCCTCCAACAGGCCCTCGAGCACGACGACGTCACCCTCACCGTCGTCGACGTCGACTGGTCCCGGTTCGCCCCCGCGTTCGCCTCCGCCCGGCGCCGGCCGCTGCTGGAGGGCGTACCGGAGGCGAAGGCCGCCCTCGACGGCGGGGCGCCGCCCGACGGCGACGGCGACGACGGCGTCGCGGCGACGCTGCGCCGCCGGCTCGCCGAACTGCCCCCGGCCCGGCGGGAGGAGACCCTCGCCGACCTGGTCCGGGAACTCGCCGCCGACGTGCTCGGCCACGACGACGCCGCCGCGATCCCGGCCACCACCGCGTTCCGGGACCTCGGCTTCGACTCGCTGACCGCGGTCGAACTGCGCAACCGGCTCGTCGCCGCGATCGGGCAGCCGCTGCCCGTCACCCTGGTCTTCGACCACCCCACCCCGGTGGTGGTGGCCCGCTTCCTGCTCGCCGGACTGCTCGGCGACACCGGAGCACCCGCCGAGACCGTCGCCCCGTCCACCGTGGACGGCGACGAGCCGGTGGCCATCGTGGCGATGGCCTGCCGCTTCCCGGGCGGCGTGACCGACCCGGAGCACCTGTGGCGGCTTGTCGCCGACGGCGTCGACACCGTCGGCGAGTTCCCCACCGACCGCGGCTGGGACCTTGATCGCCTCGTCGACCCCGACCCGGAGAAGCCCGGCACCACGTACACGGACAAGGGCGCCTTCGTGTACGACGCGGCGGATTTCGATCCGGGGTTCTTCGGGATCAGCCCGCGTGAGGCGCTGGCGATGGACCCGCAGCAGCGGTTGGTGCTGGAGACGTCGTGGGAGGCGATCGAGCGGGCAGGGGTTGTTCCGGGGTCGTTGCGGGGTTCGCGAACAGGGGTGTTCGTGGGCACGAACGGCCAGGACTATAGGTCCCTGTTGGTGGTGGCCGGCGACCAGGTGGAGGGGTTCGGCGGGACCGGGAACGCCGCGAGCGTGGTGTCGGGTCGGGTGGCGTACGCGTTGGGGTTGGAGGGGCCTGCGGTGTCGGTGGACACGGCGTGTTCGTCGTCCCTCGTCGCGATGCACCTGGCGGTGCAGGCGCTGCGTCGGGGCGAGTGCGATCTCGCCCTGACGGGTGGGGCCACGGTCATGGCGACGCCGGGCCTGTTCGTGGAGTTCTCCCGGCAGCGCGGGATGGCCGCCGACGGGCGGGTCAAGGCGTTCGCGGCGGCGGCCGACGGCACCGGCTGGGGCGAGGGCGCGGGCATGCTGCTCCTCGAACGGCTCTCCGACGCGCGGCGCAACGGCCACGCGGTGCTGGCGGTGGTGCGTGGCTCCGCGGTGAACCAGGACGGGGCGTCGAACGGACTCACGGCACCGAACGGCCCTTCGCAGCAGCGGGTGATCCGGCAGGCCCTGGCGTCGGCGGGGCTGTCCGTGCGTGATGTGGACGTGATGGAGGCGCACGGCACCGGCACGACCCTCGGGGACCCGATCGAGGCGCAGGCGCTGCTGGCGACGTACGGGCAGGACCGGGACGTGCCGCTGCTGCTGGGGTCGGTCAAGTCGAACATCGGGCACACCCAGGCTGCCGCCGGCGTCGCGGGCGTCATCAAGATGGTCCTCGCCATGCGGGAAGGCGTCGTCCCGGCCACGCTGCACGTGGACGCCCCGTCGCCGCACATCGACTGGACGGCGGGCGCGGTGGAGTTGGCGACCGAGCCTCGGCCGTGGCCGGTGGTGGACCGGCCGCGCCGGGCGGCGGTGTCGTCGTTCGGCGTCTCCGGCACGAACGCGCACATGATCATCGAGCAGGCCGACGATCTTCCCCCGGCCGACGGCGCGGACTCCGCGGCCGACGACGGCGTGCACCGCGGCCCCGGTCTGGTGGATTCGGCTGTGGCGGTGTGGCCGGTGTCGGCGCGGTCGAAGGCGGCCCTGGCGGGCCAGGCGGCGCGGTTGGCGCAACATGTGCGCGAGCACGAGGGGCTGGAACCGGTGGCGGTCGGCTGGTCGCTGGCCACGACGCGGTCGACCTTCGAGCACCGGGCCGCGGTGGTCGGCGGGAGCGCCGGCGAACTGCTGTCCGGGCTGGATGCGCTGGCCGCGGGGTCCCCGGCGGGGAACGTGGTGACGGGTACCGCCGCCGGGCACGGGCCCGGGGTGGTGTTCGTGTTCCCCGGTCAGGGCGGGCAGGCGGTGCGGATGGCCGCGGGTCTGGTGGGGCGGTGTCCGGCGTTCGACGGGCGGTTGG
>NZ_JBEYTP010000063.1:0-24909 GCF_040643125.1 Micromonospora sp. NPDC047465 | reverse complement strand
TGCTCACCCGGGTGGAGGCCGAGCACGGCTTCGGCGTGCGCATCGAGGGACCGGCGCCGCTGGAGCCGATCGCCGACCTGCCCGGCGTCGCCGAGTTCTACAGCCTCTTCCGGCGCATCGAGGGCGACGACTTTCCCAGCGTGGTGCTCGCCGACGGCGGACGCGTCACCTGGGACTGGAAGTACGACGGCTTTCCCGAGTAGGCGGGAGCGGCGCCCCGACCCCGGGCCGGTCGGCGGCTCCGAGACGCTCCGCCCACCACCCGTCCCCGCGCCACGGCGGCCCCCACCGTCTCCGGCGGGGGCCGCTGCGTCGACGCTCGGCGGAGCCGGTCAGCACCAGCCGTTGACCGCGCCGTTCACGCCGGTCCACAGGAAGGCGTCGGAGACCCAACTGCCGTCGCTGAGCCGGTTCCACAGCGACGTGGTGCCGTACCGGCCGGTGTGGCTGGTGCCGTTGGCGGAGCAGGAGATGGTGACCGTCGCGCCGTCACCCACCGAGCCGAGCACGGCGTAGCCGGTGCCGGGGCCGGACCGCTTGTTCACCGTGCCCCCGCCGTTGGCGTCGACGACCGCCTGGTTGAAGCCCAGCGCGCCGTAGTTGTAGATCGCGCCACCGGCGCCCCGCCAGGTCGAGCCGTGCCGCGCGCCGCCCTGGTAGGCCGAGGCGCCGTTCTCGAACACCCACTTGCCGAGGCCGTGGCCGGCGATGGGCACGTAGGCGCTGTTCTGCCGGAGCCCGAAGTGGACGTGCCGGCCGTACGCGGCCCCGCCGCAGGTGACGTCGGTGCCCGTGTAGCCCAGGTAGGCGCCCTGGCCGATCGCCGTGCCGTTGGCCGAGATGTTGCTCCACAGGTGGTAGTAGTCGGTGGAGTAGCCGCGGTCGTGGATCACCCGGATCCACCCCCGGCACATCGTGTACGCCGTGCCGGCCCGGGCCGCGCGGACCACCTCGTCGCCGCCCGCGAGGTCGATCGAGCTGTACGGCGTCTCGTAGCCGCCCCAGCCGTGCGGGCCGCTGGTCAGCGTCCAGGTCTGGCCGACCGCGAACGGCAGGGCCATGCCGGTCCGGTAGTCGCCGCCCGCGTACATCGTGCCCGGGCTGCGGGTGAAGACGTCCTTCTCCTGCTTGCCGACCAGGGGCGACTCGGCGGCCAACTCGCCGAACTCCGCCTCGCCGTCGAAGCTCACCTGCCACCCGCCGGCCTCGGCGCGGGCGATGAAGATCGCGCCGGTCGGGTGGACGTCCTCCTCGTGGCCGGTGAGGGCGACGGCGGTGCCGAAGGCCCAGCGGCCGCTCTTTCGGGTGACGGTGACCCGGGTGTCGGGCTCCTCGGCGTGCGCCTCGCCGGCGACCCGGGCCTGCCCGAGCAGCTTGACGGTCACGGCCTGCTCGACGCTCGCCCGGGCCGGGTCCGGCGTGGGCGCGGCGGCGTGCGCAGCGGTGCCCGCGACCAGGAGTTCCGTCGCCAGGAGGGCCGTGGCTATGCCGGCCCATCGTCTGATGTGCACCATTGACGACCTCTCAAATTGAAGTACATCGCTAAGTGGTGCTGACGATAGACAGAACCAAGAATGTTGTCTACATGTTGACACGCTTGCAATGAAGGTATGTTTCGGCCCGCCGGCCGCGTCGGCGAGGCGCGGCCGGCGGACGCCCGGGCAGGGCAGCCGGCGGTGGTCAGGCGATGCGGCGGATACGGCGGACGGCCAGCAGGAGCAGTAGCGCCGCGAGCGCGACGAAGATACCGGCCTCGATGCCCTGGAACAGCCAGAACCGGCTCTCGGGCTGGTAGAGCCACCAGTTGTAGGCGCCCGGCCCGAGGCCCAGGTCGGCGCCGCAGGCCCGCCCGTCGGGGCCCGTGGCACCGGGCGGGCAGATCACCTGGGCGTTGGGTGCGACGAGTTTGCCGTTGGCGTCGCGGACACCGTTGGAGAGGATCCAGTCGCGTCCCCTGATGGCGAGCTCGTCGGTGGAGCCCTGCACCGGGTAGGTCAGCTCGCGGGCCGGCAGGTAGCGCGGCCTGGCCAGCGCGGCCACGGCGACGCGCAGGCCGAGGAAACCGACCAGCGTGCCGGCCATGGCGGGCAGCGCCCGGGGCCAGACGGTGCCGGCGAAGACGCCCAGCGCGACCGCGAAGAGGGTGTACCCGATCGGCACCACGCCCTGCATGTCGAAGAAGAACGCGTCGAACCGGCTCTGCCGCCAGCCCTGGTTGAGCGGGGTCAGCCACCAGGACATGCCCAGCCCGTAGACGACGGAGACGAGCAGCGCGGCGGCTCCCACGAAGCCGAACTTGACCAGCGCCCAGCGTTGCCGGCTGACGCCCTGGGTCCAGACGAACCGGTGGGTGCCCTGCTCGACCTCGCGGGCGATCAGCGGGGCGCCCCAGAACAGACCGACCAGCAGCGGCAGCACGAGGAAGAGGATGCCCGCCAGGCTCAGCGTGCCGAACTGGTCGTGGAACTGGTTGAAGGCCCTGTCGCAGGTCTCGCCGAGCCCCGGCGTCGGGCCCGGGTCGCCCGCGGCGACGCACTCCGGCAGGCCGTAGTCGTCGAAGGCGTCGCGCATCGCCAGGCCACTGACGATCATGAAGGCGCCGAGGACCGCGAGCCCGCCCAGGGCGAACAGCGCGTCCCTGCGGTGTTGCCGCCAGGTCAGCCAGATCATGCCGGCACCCCCCATTCCTCGTGGCTGGCCTGCGCGTCGCCGTCGGCGAGGTAGGCCAGGATGACGTCCTCCAGGGACACGTCCCGCACGCTCCACCGCGGGTCGGCGACGGGCCCGTCGGCGCGCACCAGCAGGGTCGACTGCCGGTCGGTGTGGCTCGCCCGCACGACGTCGGCGACGCCCGGGATCGGCTCGCCGCCGTGCCGGGGGCCGATCAGGCGCCGGTGCGCGGCGACCAGGTCCTCGACGGCGCCGGCGAGCCGGACCTGGGCGGCGTTCAGCACGATCAGGTGGTCGCAGACCCGTTCCACGTCCGCCAGCAGGTGCGAGGAGAGCAGCACGGTGGTGCCGGAGTCGGCCACGCTGCCCATCAGGGTCTGCAGGAACTCCCGCCGGGCGAGCGGGTCGAGGCTGGCCACGGGCTCGTCGAGCAGCAGCAGCCGGGGTCGCTTGGCCAGGGCGAGGGCGAGCGCGACCTGGGCCCGCTGCCCGCCGGAGAGCTTGCCGACCGGCTTGTTCGGCGGGATGCCGAGATCCGCCAGGCGGGTACGCGCCATCGCCGCGTCCCAGCGGCGGTTCAGCCTGCCACCCGCCGTGATCAGCTCGGCCGCGGTGAAGTCCCGGTACAGCGGCGTGTCCTGGGCGACGAAGCCGATGTCGGCCAACGCCGCCGGGTTGTCGTAGGGGGGCTCGCCGAACAGCCGCACCGCCCCGGCGTCGGGCCGCAGCAGGCCCACCGCCAGGTGCAGCAGCGTGCTCTTGCCCGCCCCGTTGGGCCCGACCAGAGCGGCGATCCGCCCGGCCGGCAGGCGGAACGAGCAGTCCCGCAGCGCCCAGTGTCTCCCGTACCGTTTGCCCAGTTGGTCGGTCTCCAGCACGGCCTCCATGGCGTGTCCTCTCATCCTGCCGACGTGGCGTTCTGCGGCGGGGCTTCGACCGGGAGCGTGGCCCGCATGGTCGTCTCCACCAGGGCGGTGATGTCCTCGGGCGTCAGTTCTGCCGCCTGCGCGCGGTGCAGCCAGGCCACCAGCTCCGCCCGCAGTTCGGCCTGGTTGGGCAGGGACGCTCCGGCGAGGGTGCGCCTGACGAAGGTGCCGACACCCGGCCGCCCCTCCGCGAGGCCCTCGATCTCCAGCTCGCGGTACGCCTTCAGCACCGTGTTGGGGTTGATGGCCAGCGACTGCGCGACGTCGCGGACCTTGGGCAGCTGGTCCCCGGGGACCAGCAACCCCACCCGCAGGGCCTGTTTCACCTGCTGCACGAGCTGCATGTAGGTGTTCACCTTCGACCGGCCGTCCAGCACGAACTCGATCACCCGCCGCGCCTCCCCTGTTGTCTTACGACAGTAGGACTATAGAACAAGTTGGCGCCGACGGGAGACCCCTTCGTCGACGTGCACGCCCTTCCGGACGGGGGGCGGATGTCAGACCAGGCCGGCGACGGCGCCTATCGCGGTGATGGCGACCGCCACCTGCTCGGCAGGAGGACCGTCGACCGGCCACGAGCCGTCCGGGCGCTGGGTCGCGGTGAGCCGCCGGACCACGGCGCGGAACAGGGGATGGCCCGGGGGCAGCAACGCCGTCCGCAGTGCGCATCCGGCGCGGGCGACGTCGGCCGGCGGGGCGTCGAGCAGCCGCCGCGCCAGGACGTCCAGTCCCTGGTCCGCCTCCTCGCGCAGCCCCACCGCCCACAGCAGGGCGGCGGCGAGCCAGGTGGTGGTGAGGCACGACGGCCAGTCGCCGGAGGCTCCCACGGCGTCGCGCACCGCCCGGGCGGCCCGCCCGGCCGCCTCGGGCCGGTCCAGGACCGCCAGGCACCAGCCGACGTAGGCGGACAGGTAGAGCGGGTCCTGCGACGGCAGGTGCCCGGCGTCCACGGCGGAGCGCACCGTGCCGTCCGGCGCGACCAGCGCGGCGAGCCAGTCGGCGCAACGGTCCACCCGGGAGCTGTACCGCAGGTCCAACTCGATGATCCGGGTGAGCCGTTCGCACGTCGCCGCCACGGAGGGGGCGCCGGCCGACCAGGGTGCCGGGAAACCGCCCTCGGGAGACTGGTCGGCGAACAACGCGTCCGCCACGCCCAGCGGCGTCGGCCACACCCCGGTCAGCACCGTCGCCAGTCGGTGCCCGTCGGACTCGTCGCCGTGCGCGATCACCCACTCGACCGCCGCGTCCTTGTCGATCACGAGCCGAACCTAACAAGCACCGGGACGAAGGGCCGGGTTGAGGCAACCTCCGGCGATCCTCGCGGACGATCAGCCGGCCAGCACAACGGCCCGGGTGCGCGGCCCGCAGCCCCGACCGCGGCGCCGGCCAGCCACGCGGCGACCTCACCCGTGCAGGTAGGCGAGGACCGCCAACACCCGCCGGTTGTCGTCGTCCGACGGCGGCAGCCCCAGCTTGCTGAAGATGTTGTTGATGTGCTTGCTGACCGCCTTCTCGGTGACGAACAGCCGCCCGGCGATCGCCGCGTTCGACCGGCCCTCGGCCATCAGGCCCAGCACCTCCCGCTCCCGCGCGGTGAGCTCCCGCAGCGGCTGTGCCGTCGCGTTACGGGCGAGGAGTTGGGAGACGACCTCCGGGTCCATCACCATGCCACCGCCGGCCACCCGGCGCACCGCGTCGACAAACTGGTCGACATTGGACACGCGGTCCTTGAGCAGGTAGCCCACTCCCCCGCCACGGTCCGAGAGCAGCTCGCGGGCGTACAACTGCTCGACGTGCTGGGAGAGCACGAGGATCGGCAGGCCCGGCAGCCGGGTCCGGGCCTGCAACGCCGCCTGGAGCCCCTCGTCGGTGAAGGTCGGCGGCAGGCGCACGTCGACGACCGCGACGTCCGGGTGGTGCCGGACCAGCGCCGGCAGCACGGACGGCCCGTCGGCGACGGCCTCGACCACCTGACAGCCGAACGCGTCGAGGATGCGCGTCAGCCCGTCCCGGAGGAGGGCGAGATCCTCCGCGATGACAACTCGCACGGCAGCTCCATGGTCACGACAGTCGGTCCGCCGGGCGGACTCGTCACGGTCATCGTGCCATCGAAGGCTGCCAGACGGCGTTGCACGCCCGACAGGCCGGTCCCGGAGTCCGGCGTCGCGCCGCCCCGGCCGTCGTCGCCGACCACCATGGTCAACCGACCGTCGCGGTACGCCAGCCGGATCCACGCCCGCGCCGCGCCGCTGTGCTTGGTGACGTTGGCCAGCGCCTCGGCCACCGCGAAGTAGGCCGCCGACTCGACCGCGGCCGGCGGGCTGCCGGGCAACGCGACGTCGAGCTCCACGGGCAGCGGCACGGCCAACGCGAGCGCCCGCACGGCGCCGTCGAGTCCGCGTTCGGCCAGCACCGGCGGGTAGATGCCGCGGACCAGGTCGCGCAGCTCGACCAGGGCACGGCCACTGGTCTCCTGCGCCTCGGTGAGCAGCCGCTGCGCCGCGGCCGGGTCGTCGGCCATCAGCTTCTCGGCCAGGCCGATGCTCATGCGCAGCGCGACGAGCCGGGCCTGCGCCCCGTCGTGCAGGTCCCGCTCGATCCGGCGCAGCTCCGCGGCCTGGGTGTCGACCGTGTCGGCCCGGGTGGCGGCGAGCTGCCGGACCCGCAGCGCCAGCTCCTGCGTCCGGGTCGGAGCCAGGAAGAACCCGGCGAAGCGGAAGTGCAGCCACACCAGCCACTGCGCGACCGCCAGACCGGCGAACAGGAACAACCATCCCTGGGGTACGGACAGCACCGCCTGCACGAGGTTGTCCATCGGCCAGAACACGCCGTAGCCGTACCAGTCGACGGTGACGAACAGGACGAAGGGCAGCAGCAGGACGCCCTCCAGCCCGTACACCGGCAGGACGAACGCCAGCAGGCATGCCCCGCCGGTCACCATGCCCGGCATCAGCCAGGCGAAGTCCCGCCAGGTCGCCGGGTCACCGACCACCCAGCGGAACCGCCGCCAGGTGCCGAGCCGGGCGCCCTCGGGCGCCGGCGGGTACGGCGAGGCGATCGGCATGCCGTGCCACCCGGCCACCCGGCGTTGCAGCCCGGTCGACCACCGCACCAGCACGGTGACCGCGGGGAACAGCGCGAACCCGATGCCGAGGACCGGGATGAGCGCGAGCGAGACCACCGACAGCACGAACAGCGCCGCGTTGGTGGTCAGGCTGAGCAGGGCCACGGCCAGGCCCTGCACGGCGGCGAGCGCGCCGGGCCGGACCGACTGCCTGACGAACGCGCGTACGGAGCTGTCCACGGCGCCCATTCTCCGGCACCGGTCCCACCGGAATCGGTGGTGCTAGCACCACCCACGTTCGGGACCTGACACCCCTGCCCCCGCCCCCCTCCGGCCGAAGGATCGAGACGTGACCACAACCAGGCAGGAGAGACCCGACATGTCCCGGCGGCAACGACTGGCCGGCCTACCGTCCGGCCGACGCACCAAGTACGCGATGCTCGTCTTCTGGCTCGTCCTCGTCGCGGTGGCCGGACCCCTGGCGATCAAGCTGACCGAGGTGCAGAACAACGACACCCTCGGGGCGCTGCCCGCCTCCGTGGAGGCCAGCCGCGCGGTGCAGCGGGCGGAGGCGGCGTTCCCCGACTCCCAGGCGCCCCTCGCGGTCGCCGTCTACGTGCGCGAGAGCGGGCTCACCGACGCCGACCGCGCGAAGGTCGACGGCGACCGGGCCGCGTACGCCGCGTACGCCGACGGCGGCCAGGTGCCGCCCCCGGTCCCGAGCGAGGACGGCAGGGCGGTGCTGGTGTCCTTCCCGGTTGCCGGCGACGACGAGCAGCGGGCCGACGCGGTGGCCGACATCAGGGACCGGCTGGCCGCCGACGCCCCCGACGGGCTGCGCACCGCGCTCACCGGCGAGGCCGGCGCCACCGAGGACGTCTTCGACGCGTTCGCCGGGATGGACACCGCCCTGCTGCTGGCGACCGCGGGCACCGTCGCGCTGCTGCTGCTCCTCACGTACCGCAGCCCGGTCCTGTGGCTGATCCCGCTCCTCACGGTCGCGCTGGCCAACCAGCTCGCCAGCGCGGTCGTCTACCTGCTGGCCGAGTACGGCGGCCTGGCGGTCGACTTCCAGAGCCAGAGCATCCTCACCGTGCTGGTCTTCGGCGTCGGCGTGGACTACGCCCTGCTGCTCATCGCCCGGTACCGGGAGGAGCTGCGCCGGCACGCCGACCGGCACGCGGCGATGGCCGTGGCGCTGCGGAGGTCGATCGGCGCGATCTGCGCCTCGGCGGCGACCGTCGCGGTCGGCCTGCTGTGCCTGCTCGCCGCGCAACTGCCGGCCACCCGGGGCCTGGGACCGGTCGGCGCGGTCGGCATCGCCGCGGCGTTCCTCGCCATGACCACGCTCCTGCCGGCCGTGCTGGTCATCTTCGGGCGCTGGCTGTTCTGGCCGTTCGTGCCCCGCCACACCCCCGACGCGGTCGTCGACGACGAGGCGTCCGGGCACGGGCTGTGGCGCCGGGTCGCCGGCGTCGTCGGTCGCCGCCCGCGCGTGGTGTGGCTGGGCACGGCGGCGGCGCTGGTCGCCCTCAGCTTCGGCATCGGCAACCTCAGCATCGGCATGCCGGCTGACCAGTCGTTCACCACCGAGGTCGGCTCGATCACGGGCCAGCGGATGATCGCCGCGCACTACCCGAGCGGCACCGTGGCGCCCGCCGAGATCCTGGCCACCGCCGGCACGGCCGACCAGGTGGTGGCCGCCGCCCGTGCGGTGCCCGGGGTGGCCGAGGTCGGCGAGCCGCAGCGCTCCCCCGACGGCCGGTGGGTACGCGTCGCGGCCGTCCTCGCGGACACGCCGGACAGCGACGCCGCGCTGGACACCGTCAACCGGCTCCGCACCGCCGTGCACGCGGTGCCCGACGCGCAGGCGCTCGTCGGCGGGGACACCGCGTACCTGCTCGACGAGGAACGCACCGTCAGCCGCGACAACCGGGTCGTCGGCCCGCTGATCCTGGCGGTGGTGTTCGTCGTCCTGGTGCTGCTGCTGCGGGCCCTGGTCGCGCCGCTGCTGCTGCTGGCGAGCGTGGTGCTGTCCTACGTCGCCGCGATGGGCGCGGCCGGGCTGATCCTCGACGCCATGGGCTATCCCAAGCTGTTCGTCGGGATCCCGCTGCAGACGTTCCTGTTCCTGGTCGCCCTCGGCGTGGACTACACCATCTTCCTGGCCACCCGGGCCAGGGAGGAGACGGCACGGCTCGGGCACCGCCGGGGCGTGCTGCACGCGCTGACGGTCACCGGCGGCGTCATCACCAGCGCGGGCGTGGTGCTGGCGGCCACCTTCGGCGCGCTCAGCGTGCTGCCGCTGGTGCCGTCGGTGCAGTCGGCCGTCATCGTCGGCGTCGGCGTGCTGCTGGACACGTTCCTCGTGCGCAGCCTGCTCGTGCCGGCCCTGGCGCTGGAGATCGGCCGCCGCACCTGGTGGCCGGGCGTGCTGTCGCGGCGGGGGTCACCGCCGGTCCGGACGCAGCCGGTCGAGCCGGCTTCGGCGGGGGCGTAGCGCCCGGCCGCCCGCCGCCGGGCGGCTCACCGGGCGGGCGCCGGCCGTCCCCAGAGCGGTACGGTCGGCACCCGCCGGTCAGCTGCCCCACCGGTCGTGGGGCACGGTGACGGTCACCGCGCAGCCGACGCCGGCCCCCGCGCCGGTGGAGAGTCTGTCCACCTCGGCCGGGCCGGCACGATCGTCGTCGCGGGGGCCGCCGGCAGCGTGCCGGGTGCGGAGGATCACCTCCGCACCCGGCGCCTGGCTGCTACAGCTCCCGCACCCGCACGTTGCGGATCTCGATCAGGTCGCTGTTGCCGTGGTTCTGCAACCCGACGTATCCGCTCAGGAACTGGCGCAGGTCCGTGGGCGGGTCGCCCTGGCGGGACGAGGCCTTGCCCGGCGTGTTGTCGAACTCGTTGATCACGACGCCGTTACGGGTGATCGTGTAGTGCTGCCCGACCACCCGGATCTCGTAGTCGTTCCACTGGCCCTTCGGGGTCACCCCGGCCTGGTCCAGCCCGATCGGGTCGAAGTTGTAGATCGACCCGGTCTTCTGCGGCTCGCCGGTGGGACCGTCGTAGATCTGGATCTCGTGACCGCAGTAGATGGCCACCCATGCCTGGGAACTACGGGCCGACCCGACCGTCCCGCAGCTGCCGGCCGGCCGCTGCTCCAGCGGCGTCCGGGGGTCCGGGAACCGTACGAACGCGCCACTGTTGGCGTAAGTGTTGCCGGTGGAGACGTCCCGGAACTGCAGCCGCAGCGAGAAGTCCGCGAACTCCTGCTTGGCGTACCAGAGCATGCCGAGCCCGCCCGAGCTGCGGATCGAGCCGTCCGGCTGGAGCGTGAACGACCCGCCGGGCGCCTGCCGCCAGTCGGCGAGCGAGCCCGCCGAGCCGTCGAAGATCGGCTGGTAGCCGGGGGCCTTGCCGATCGGCGACTGGGCGGCGGCCTTCTGCAGCGCGGACGCCTCGCGGCTGTCGAGGACGCCGGCCTTGCGCAGGTCGCCCACCACAGCGGCGACGTGGCTCACGAACTGGCCGTGGTCGGTCCACATGCGCTCGTCGTCGATCAGGTCGTTGACCGTGCAGTCGCCGCCGACCTGGTGGTTGGTCACCCCGGTGTCGGTGTCGAGCATCCGCACCGTCCTGCGGGTGTCCGGTACGGCGCAGCCGACGACCACCTCGATCGTTCCGGTGGCCACCTCGCCGTCGGCGTAGGTCACCTTCACCGTCGCCTGGTAGGTGCCGAACTTCGCGTACGTGTGGGTGGGGTTGGCCTCGCGCGACGGCGCGCTGCCGTCACCGAAGTTCCACTCCCAGGCCACGCCGCCGGCCTTCGCGCTGGAGAAGGCGATCGTCTTCGGGTTGCTCTGCGCGACGGCCCGCGCGATGGCGTGGTTCGGGTTCGGCGTGGCCGGGCCGCCCTGGTAGGCGATCCGGATCAGCTTCTGGTTCGGGTGCAGGCTGAAGAACCCGCCGGCGTAATCCAGCAGGTAGAGCGCGCCGTCCGGGCCGAACTTGGCGTCCATCCAGGACTGGAGCTGGGTGCCGCCGCTGCCCGAGCGGATGATGCTGCGCAGGTCCTCGGCGAATGCCGGGGGTCCCTGCTTCGGCACGTTCGCCGGGTCGACGGTCACCGCGACGCGGTTGTTGGCGTTGGACTGGTCACCGATGAACCACTTGTTGTCCCAGTACGCCGGCCAGGCCACGCCGCTGTCGACGTCGACCTTCTCCCGCTGGTAGGTGGGGCCGTCCATGATGGCCTGGCCGCCGCCCTTGAGGTACGGCTGGGTGAACGTCTCCTGCCCGACCTGGTAGGTCGGCAGGCCGCTGCCGTCGGTGCGCTTCGGGTAGACCGGGCCGCCGCCCTGCGGCGAGTACCAGATCATGTTGTCCCGCGCCGGCGGGATGTCGACCAGCCCGGTGTTGCGCGGCGAGGTGTTCTTCAGGTTGTCGCAGTCGTACCAGCCGGCGAGCACGTTGGCGTCGGTGTTGCTGCGGTCCCGGTAGGGCTGCCGGTTGCCCATGCAGTACGGCCAGCCCTGGTTGCCGGCGGAGGTGATGATCGTCGCCGTCTCGTACTTCGCCGGTCCGAGCTCCGGGCTGGGGCCACCGGCGTCCGGGCCGACCCACGCGGCGGTCAGCCAGTCGTTGACCGGGTCCCAGGCGATCCGCGCGATGTTGCGGACACCCATCACGTAGATCTCCGGGCGGGTCTTGCCGCCGCCCTCCTCCTTGCCGGTGAACAGGTTGCCGTCGGGGATGGTGTAGGTGCCGTCCGGTTCCGGGTGGATCCGCAGGATCTTGCCGTTGAGGTCGTTGGTGTTGCCGGAGGTACGCCGGGCGTCCTGGAACGACACGCCCTGGTACTCCTGGGTCCAGTTGTTGCCGGAGTAGCCGCTGGAGCCGCCGGACGAGTTGCTGTCGCCGGTACCGATGTAGAGGTTGCCGCTCTCGTCGAAGGTCATGCCACCGCCCGCGTGGCAGCAGCTGTGGATCTGCGTGTCCCAGCGCAGCAGGTCCTTGCGGGTGCCCTGGTCGATGGTCTGCTTCGCGGCGTCGTAGGTGAACCGGGACACCGTCCGCTGGCCGATCCGCTTGACCCGGTCGATGGACTCGTGCGGCATCCAGTAGACGTAGATCCAGCGGTTCTGCGCGAACTGCGGGTCGAGGGTGATGCCGACCAGGCCCTCCTCGTTCTTCACCAGTTCGCTGCCGCTGCCCCGGTTTCCCATCACGGCGAGGGTGGTGAGGAGCTTGACCTGCTTGGTCTTCGGGTCCCACTGGTGGATGGTGCCGCAGCCGAGGCCGACCTTGGGGTCGTCCCAGCTGACTGCCGGCCCGGACGGGCAGGCCGCCTTGCCGACGTAGAACACCGTGCCGTCGGGCGCGATGGTCAGGCCGTGCGGCTCGCCGATCTGGTCGAGCTGGCCCGGCTGGTTGGTGGCGGTCAGCCGCTCGATCCGGTAGTTCGAGGCGACGGTCGCCTGGCAGTCGCCGCGGACCAGCCCGGCGGTCCACCTGATCGCGCCGAGCAGGTGGCTGCGGAACTGCTTGTCGGTGGTGTAGCTGGCCTCGGTGCGCCCCATGCCGGTGTAGAAGGACCGGCCGCCGTCGTAGTCCTGGCACCAGGAGATCGGGTGGAAGGGACCGTTGCCGCTCAGGCCCGGGTTGTAGGTGCCCTCCTCGACCTGCGCGACGGTGTGCACCCGGCCGGTCGGGCTCGGGTCCCAGTTGATCCACTGGTCGGAACGCTTCCAGGTCAGCGGCAGGCCCTGGTTGGCCGGGTGCTGCCGGTCGGTGAGGTCGACCACGGCCTGCTGCACCGTGCTGTCCGGCGGCGGGCCGGCGTCGGGGCCGATCAGCCACAGCTCGGCGAGCTGGATCAGCGGTTCCCCGCTGTTGGCGGTGACGTTGAGCCGGTAGTGCTGGTAGGCCTTGCTGTTGGTGAAGCTGAACTGCCGGGTCTGGAACCGCTGCGGGAACGTCTCGTTGCTGCGGGTGTCCAGGTCCGTCCAGGTGGTGCCGTCCTCGGAGCCCTGCAGGGTCCAGTTCTTCGGGTCCCGGCCGGGGAAGTCGTTGGCGGAGGTCAGCGCGTAGCGGCTCACCACCACCGGCTTCGCCAGCTTCACCGCCAGCCAGCCGGTCGGGTTGAAGGTCAGCCACTTGGTCCCGGTCGACCCGTCGATCGCCTTCGCGGCGGTCTCGTTCGGCGGGTTCTCCGCGCTCGCCGAGGCGGAGACGGGCTTCTCGGCGTTCGGCAGGCCGGCGGCCGGGCGGGTGCCGATCAGGCCGGTGAACCAGGCGGAGGTGGGTTGGGCGCGGGCCGCGTCGTGCACGCCGAGGAAACCGCCGCCGCCCTTGATGTACGCCTGGAACGCGGCCTCCTGGGCGTCGTCGAGGGTGACCCCGTTGGCGGACAGGAACACCACGCTCCGGTACCGGGCCAGGTTGCCGAAGGTGAACACCCCCGGGTCGGCGGACGCGTCGACGGCGAAGCCGTGCTCCGCGCCCAGGTCCCGGATCGCGTCGACAGCCTTGGTGACCGGGTCGTCCTGCTGGTCCACCGGACCGTGGAAGACCAGCAGCTTCACCGCGGCAGCGGCCTCGGCGGGCGCCGCCTGCACGGGCGTCGGGCCGGCGGCGTGCGCGGGCAGGGCCAGCAGGCCGAGCGTCAGCACGGCGCTCGCGGCGAGGGCGCTCGTGCGTCGGAGGGCCCGGCGGGTGACCGGTGGTGGGGAGGCTGTGACGTCGACGGGCCGACGTCCGCCCCATCGGGACAGCCGGAAACGGCGTTGTTGGGCCATTTCGACTCCTTCACGGGTGAGGTGTGGCGGAGGTGCGTTGTCCGAGCGGGTCGAGCAGGAGACGGTGCGGTCAGGAGACGCCGGCGGGCCCACGGCGGTGACGCGGCCCGGGGTGACCGCCGGTCCGTACAGCTCCGGACGGACCGGCGGCCGGCGCCCTCTCGTCGGCGGCGCGGTTGGCCGGCGGCGGTCAGTTGTGCTGGTGCTGCCCGGCGTCGGCGGTGGTGCCGGTGGCGTTCGCCGGGTGGGAGTGGTGGCTGTGGCCCGGAGGCATCGCCCCGTCCTCGTCCAGGACGTGCAGCATGGTCGACATGCCGCCGTCGGAGTGGAACTGCATGTGGCAGTGCAGCATCCAGTGCCCCGGTCCGACCGAGTCACCGGCCGTCACCTGGAACCCGAACGAGTCGCCGGGGCCGAGCGGCTTGTTGTCGATGATCGGGACGCCGTCGGCGAACGGCTGTCCGTTGTCCACCAGGCCGGTCCGGGTGTCCGCCCAGGAGTGGCCGTGCAGGTGGAAGGTGTGCATGTCGTTGCCGATGCCGACGACGATGAACTCGACCTTCTCGCCCTTGCGGGCGACCAGGCAGGTCGGCCCCGGCTGCGGGTTCTGCGCGTCGCAGGTGTCGGCGGCCGCGCCGCGGCGCAGGTTGATGCTCTGCCGATCGCCGAAGACCACGGTGTAGGTGCGATCCGGCTTCGGGTCGCCGGGTCGCCGGACCACCAGCCCGCCGAAGAGCCCCGCGCCGAGGCCCTGGGTGCCGTGCGGACCGCCCACCACGTGGTCGTGGTACCACCAGTAGCCGGCCGTGCCCGGCGAACCGGTCTTCCTGTTCCGCTGCTGGGCGAACCAGGTGTACGTGCGCGACTCGCCGGGCGGGACGAAGGAGCCGCTCTGCACGGTGCCGTCGGAGAGCTGGGTGTACTTGACCCCGTGCACGTGCAGCGAGACGCCCAGCGGATGCGCCGGGTCGGTACGCAGCTGCGTCAGGGTGGCCGCCGGCACCAGGTTGTGCAGGGTGATGGCGACGCATTCCCCCTCGGTCATCTCGATCGTCGGGCCCGGGTAGGAGGCCGTCTGCGGGGTGAGGCCGTAGCCGAGCCGGATCTGGGTGCCGTCCTTGGGCAACTCCACCGCGTACAGCTGCATGCTGCGGTCCGGCCTGGCACAGCCTTCCGGCCGTTCGGCGAAGAACGCCCCGGAGCGGGCGGCGGCCAGGCCGCCGGCGCCGACCAGGGTCAGCAGCACGGTGGCCGCCACCACCAGCAGCCGGCGGGTGCTCGGTCCGCGGCGCTTGCCGGCACGGTCGTCCTCGGGCGCGCCGCCGTCCCCGGGCGGCGGGGGGTCCTCGACGAGACGCCAGGCGCTCACCGGTCACCCCGCAGGTCGACGATGCGCTGGTAGCTGCGCTCGGCGGCGCCGAGGGAGCCCGGCGGGTTGGGCTGGGCGTTCGGCCCGGTGTCCTGCTCCCACAGGTAGGTGAACCGGCCGCCCCCGTCGAGCTCGGTGAAGAACTCGGCGAACGGGATGACCCCGGCGCCGAACTCGACGTCCAGGTAGGAGTTGCCCTGCTGCGGGTCGGGCAGCGGGACGCCGTCCTTGACGTGGAACAACGGGAACCGGTGCGGATGCGCGTTGACGTAGTCGACCGGCCGGAACCCCGGGTACTTGCGGGCGCCGCCGTACGCCCACAGGATGTCCATCTCCAGGAACACGTACCGGGGATCGGTCAGCTCCAGGAACAGGTCGTACAGCCGCACGTCGGGCCGGTCGACGGCGAAGCTGAACTCGATGGTGTGGTTGTGCTGGTAGAGCTTGATCCCCCGGGCCGCGGCGGCGGCGCCCCACGCGTTGAACTCGGCGGCGGCGGCCTGGTACCCGGCGATGGTGCGGTTGCCGGTGGGCGCCTGCGCGGTGCCGAGGGCCGGCATGCCGAGGGTCTCGGCGACGTCCAGTTCCCACTCCAGGTTGTTCCGGAAGTCGCCGAGCCCGCGGTGGCTGCCGGCCGCCTTCAGCCCGTTGTCGTCGAGCAGCTGGCGGATCTGCGCCGGCGTGATCGGGCCGACGTTGCCCTGGGTGTAGCCGGCGAACTCCACCTCCCGGTAGCCGATGCGGGACAGCTCCTCGAAGACGGCCGCGAAGCCGAACTGCGTGACCTTGTCCCGGACGCTGTAGAGCTGGATGCCCAGGTGCCCGCGCGGCACCAGGTGGCCGTTCGAGGCGCCGCCGGACGCCGTGGCGGGCAGCGCTCCGGCGAGGCTGGCCGCGCCGACCGCGACGGTGGAGCCGGCGAGGCCGCGCAGTAACGCCCGACGGTCGATCCTGTTCTTCGCCATGGTTGTTCCCTTCGATCGTCAGCAGCAGCTGCTCGGGTTGGCAGAGGAGGGCGCGCCGCCGGGGCAGCACGCAGAGAGCGGCGCGATCCGCACGTTGCGGAAGCTCACGACGTCGGCGGTGCCGTGGTTCTGCAGTCCGATGTATCCGCGGGCGTGCTGGCGGCCGGCGCCGCCCGGGTCGTCGGCCCGGGGCGGGCTGAACACCGCGTCCGGGGTGTTCACGTACTCGTTGATCAGTTCGCCGTTGCGGAAGACGGAGTAGTGCTGGCCCACCACCCGGATCTCGTAGTCGTTCCAGGTGCCCTTCGGGGCCACCTTCGCGCCGGCCAGGTCGACCCGGTCGAAGCCGTACACCGATCCGCTCTTGTACTGGTCGCCGTCGGGCCGGTCGTAGATCTGCAGCTCGTGGCCGTACTTGATGGCCACCCACTCGGGGCGGGACTCCTGGGCGTGGCCGTGCACGTCGGGGAAGCGGACGAAGACTCCGCTGTTGGCGCGGCCGGTGCCGGGGGCGTCGTCGCGCCACTGCAGCTTCAGCGAGAAGTCGCCGTACTCGGCGGTGGGTAGCCAGAGCATGCCGAGGCCGGGGACGGCCCGGCTGGTGATCGAGCCGTCGGCGTTGCGGGTGAAGCCGCCCGCGCCGACGTGCTCCCACCGGCCGAACGACGCCGCCGAGGCGTCCAGCAGCGGCTGGTAGCCGTTCTTCCCGTCCGGCTTGCCGACGCCGGAGCGGGCGGCGGCGCTCACCAGGCGACTGTGTTCCTTGTGGTCGATCAGGCCGAGGTGGTGCAGGTGCTCCGCGACGTCCGTGACGTGCTTGACGAACTGGCCGTGGTGGGGCCACGCCTTCTCGTCGTGGATGGCGTTGTTGATCGTGCAGCCGTCGGCGACCACCCGGTTCGGCACGCCGCTGTCCACCGTGCCGAGCCACACCGTCGGCCGGGTGTCCGGCACCGGGCAGGCGCTGGGGCCGCTGGCGACCACGGTGAAGGTGACCGACGCGGCGCCCGAGGTGTTGCCGGCCTTGTCGGTGGCCCGGTAGCTGACCGTGTGCCCGCCGGGCTGGTTCACGGTGACCGGCGCCGAGTAGCGGGCGTACGGCTGCCCGTCGAGGGAGTACTCGATCCGGTCCACTCCCGAGCCGGCGTCGGCGGCGGTGAGAATGACGGTGGCGCTGCCGAGGTAGGCGCCGTGGTCGTCGAGCTGGCCGGACAGCGCCGCCGTGACGGTCGGCGGGGTGGTGTCCGGCGCCGGCGGGTCGACCACGGTGAACGACACCGACTGGGCGGCCGAGGTGTTGCCGGCCTTGTCGGTGGCCCGGTAGCTGACCGTGTGCTGGCCGACCTGGTTGACGGTGACCGGCGCCGAGTAGGCGGCGTAGGGCTGCCCGTCGAGGGAGTACTCGATCCGGTCCACGCCGGTGCCGGCGTCCGTGGCCGAGATGGTGACCGTGGCGGCGCCGACGTACGCCCCGGCGCTGTCCCGCTGGCCGCTCACCGTGGCGGTCGCCGTCGGTGGCGTGGTGTCCGGGGCGGGCGGCTGCACCACGGTGAACGACACCGACTGCGCGGCCGAGGTGTTCCCCGCCTTGTCCGTCGCCCGGTAGCTCAGCGTGTGCTGCCCCGGCTGGTTGACCGTCACCGGCGCCGAGTAGCCGGCGTAGGCGCCCCCGTCCAGGGAGTACTCGATCCGGTCGACACCCGACTCGGTGTCCGTGGCCGACAACGTCACCGTCGCCGAACCCACGTACGCGCCGTTGTCGTCGCGCTGCCCGGTGACCGCGGCCGTCGCGGTCGGCGGGGTGGTGTCCGGCTCCGGCGGTCGCACCACGGTGAACGACACCGACTGCGCGGCCGAGGTGTTGCCCGCCTTGTCCGTCGCCCGGTAGCTCAGCGTGTGCTGGCCGGGCTGGGTCACCGCGACCGGCGCGGTGTAGGTGGCGTACGGCTGCCCGTCGAGGGAGTACTCGATCCGGTCGACGCCCGACTCCGTGTCGGTGGCCGACAACGTCACTGTCGCCGCGCCCACGTACGCGCCGTTGTCGTCACGCTCCCCGGTGAGTGCGGCCGTCGCGGTCGGCGGGGTCGTGTCCGGCTTCGGCGGTTCCACCACCGTGAAGGAGACCGACTGGGCCGCGGAGGTGTTCCCCGCCTTGTCGGTGGCCCGGTACGTCACCGTGTGCTGCCCCGGCTGGTTGACCGTCACCGGCGCCGAGTAGCCGGCGTAGGCGCCCCCGTCCAGGGAGTACTCGATCCGGTCGACACCCGACTCGGTGTCCGTGGCCGACAACGTCACCGTCGCCGAACCCACGTACGCGCCGTTGTCGTCGCGCTGCCCGGTGACCGCGGCCGTCGCGGTCGGCGGGGTCGTGTCCGGCTTCGGCGCCTCCACCACCGTGAACGACACCGACTGCGGGGTCGAGGTGTTGCCCGCCTTGTCGGTGGCCCGGTACGTCACCGTGTGCTGCCCCGGCTGGTTGACCGTCACCGGCGCCGAGTAGGTGCCGTACGCGCCGCCGTCCAGGGAGTACTCGACCCGGTCGACGCCGGAGCCCTCGTCGGTCGCGGACAGCGTCACCGTCGCCGACCCCAGGTAGGCGCCGGTGTCGTTCCGCTCGCCCGACACCGCGGCCGACGCGGTCGGCGGCGTGGTGTCCGAGCCGCCACCGGTGACGACCAGGAGGCCGGCCATCCCGCCGTGGCCCGGGATGGCGCAGAAGTAGCGGTACGTGCCGGGCGAGAGCACCACGTCGACGGTCCACCGGCCGCCGTTGGCGTCCGTCGGGTCGGCCAGGATGTTCACGTCGACGTCGCTGTTGTACGCCGGGTTGGTGGTGTCGAACGTCAGGGTGTGCTGCATACCGGTGGTGTTGCCGGTCGCGGCGCTGTTCTCGAACACGAGCGTCGCCGGCCCGGCGACGGCGGTGGTGGGCGCGGAGAGGTACGAGAGGAAGTTGTCGCCGGCGGTCCAGGTCAACACCTGGGCCTGTAGCTGCCGGGGCGGCCCGCTCGCGTCGGCTGTCCGTGCGCGGTCCGCGTCGACCGGGCGCGCGTTCGCCGGAGCCGCCACCAGTCCAGCGGTCACCAGCAGCAGGACCGCCGTGGCGACTGCCGCAATCGAATGCCGGAGCCGGCCCACGGAGAGCCGACCGGGCGGTGAGTACCCGTTCATGGATTCCTCTTTCACGGTCCGAGAGGGACACCGGCGCAGCGTGCGTCGGCCGGCCGATGTCATGAGTAGTCAGCGCTGCCGCGTCCCGAGGCTTCGGGAGCTGCCCAGGGGCGGCAGGGGCACGCCTGTCCGCGGATCCAGGTCGAGCGTCGTCACATGCCCGTACGAACCCTTCATCAGATCGACGGCTTCTTCGTATCGGCAGCCTGTGCGGCCCCTCCCTGGCCGCACGAGGTCCTCGGCCGTGACCAGCTGTCACGGTCGTCCTGGGTGAACGGGGTCTGCCTGATGCCAGCGCCGAGCCGGTTCGCGCGCGCGTCAGACAGCTGCCACGTCGGGGTGACGGGATGTGAGTGAGAAGGGATGGGCATCGGTCAAGCCACGGAGCGTTTCCGCACCGGGGCGCTGTCTTGGAGCGCCGACCCGGGGTGCCATCCCTGGCCTTACCCGTGGCCGCCGGGCGTGTTGCGCCGCCTGGGACCACGGTCGAGAGTCACCGCGCCGCCGGTTCATCTCGATGAAACATATTGATGTGTCCCGACACTACTGACTTGCCGTCAGCGTGTCCAGACCTTTCGTCGCCGCTGACACTACTTTCATTCAGAATGACGAAAGTCGGCAGCGTCGCAGGTCGTGTGGGCGTTACACCCCACCAGCACCTCCCTGAGGACGGGCGCCGGTCAGGAGACGGGTTCGGGGCAGCAGACCGTCAGCGCACCGGGGACGACCCGCACCTTGAGCTTGGTGACCTCCTTGCGGGCGCCGCCGTCAAGTTCGTACCTGCGCGGCGCCGCGAGGCGGACCCTGACCCTGCGGCCCCGCGTGATGCGTACGAACGGCGACTCCGCCGAGCGGCCGGCGGCCATCCGGCCGAGGGTGCGCGCCCAGTCCACCGCGCCGTCGGCGGTGGACACGCCAACCTCCAGGCAGCCGTCGTCGGGGCGGGCGTCGTCGAAGGCGGGGATGCCGCCGGTGATGGTGCCGACGTTGCCGAACAGCACGCAGCTCGCCTCGCCGTCGAACCACTCGGCGCCGTCGACGGTGATCCGGGTGCGGACCAGTTCGCCCCGGACGTGCCGCAACCCCGTCCACATGTACGCGAGGCGGCCGAACCTGCCCTTGAGCGTGCGGTCGGCGTCGCGGATGAGGTCGCCGTCGAAGCCGGCGCCGGCCATCACGGCGAAGTGCTCGCCGTTGAGCCTGCCGAGGTCCAGGGCACGGCGCGGGCCGCGCAGGCCGATCCGGACGGCCTCGGAAAGGTCCTCGGGGATGCCGAGGTTGGCGGCGAAGAGGTTGGCGGTGCCGGCGGGCAGGATCGCCATGGCGGCGCCCGAGCCGGCGAGGGCGTCGGCGCAGCGCTGCACCATGCCGTCGCCGCCCCACACGAAGACCAGCTCGGCGCCCTTCTTCAGCGCCTCACGGACCTTCTTCGGCGCCTTGCGGCTCTTCGGCACCTCGCACCAGATCAGGTTCTCGACCCCGGCGCCGGCCAGCTCCGCGCGTAGCGCGTCGAGGCCGCCGCCGAGGGTCTTCCTGCGGTGGGCGACGACCGCGACCGTGCCGAGGGCCGCCGGCGCGGCGTCCGCCGCGGTACTCGTGCTCATGGCCGGCGGTGATACCCAGCCCGCGCGGTTTCCACGCCCGGCCGGTGGGAGCGACCCCACCGGCCGGGACACGACGGTCAGAGGGTACGGGCGAGACGGTCGGCGAGGATGCGGGTGAACCGGGACGGGTCGGCCAGCTCCCCACCCTCGGCGAGCAGCGCCATGCCGTACAGCAGCTCGGCGGTCTCCTTCAGCGACTCCTCGGTGCCGCCCTCCTCGTGGGCCTTGCGCAGGCCGGTGACGAGCGGGTGCCCCGGGTTCAGCTCCAGGATCCGCTTGACCGCCGGCACCTCGTGCCCCATCGCCCGGTACATCTTCTCCAGCGTCGGGGTGATGTCGTGGGCGTCACCGACGACGCAGGCGGGCGAGGTGGTCAGCCGGGAGGAGAGGCGGACCTCCTTGACGGAGTCGGCGAGGGTGGCACCCATCCAGGTGAGCAGGTCGGCGAAGTCCTTGCGCTGCTGCTCGCGCTCGGCCTCGGCCTCCTTCTTCTCCTCCTCGGTGTCCAGGTCGACCTGGCCCTTGGCGATCGAGCGCAGGGTCCGGCCGTCGTACTGGCCGACGCGCTCGACCCACACCTCGTCGACCGGGTCGGTGAGCAGCAGCACCTCGTAGCCCTTGGCGCGGAACGCCTCCATGTGCGGCGAGTTCTCGATCATCGAGCGGGACTCGCCGGTGGCGTAGTAGATGTCGGCCTGCCCGTCCTTCATCCGGCTGACGTAGCCGGCGAGGTCGGTCGGCTCGGCCGGGTCGTGGGTCGAGGCGACCGAGAGGATCTCCAGGAGGGTGTCCCGGTTCTCCGTGTCGTCGATCAGGCCCTCCTTGACCGCCGCGCCGAACTCGGTCCAGAAGGTCCGGTAGCGCTCGGCGTGGTTGGCCTTCATGTCCCTGACGGTGGACAGGATCTTCTTGACCAGCCGACGGCGGACCACCTGGATCTGCCGGTCCTGCTGGAGGATCTCCCGGGAGATGTTCAGCGACAGGTCGTGCGCGTCCACCACGCCCTTGACGAAGCGCAGGTAGTTCGGCATGAGCGCTTCGCAGTCGTCCATGATGAAGACGCGCTTGACGTAGAGCTGCACGCCGCGGCGACCCTGCGGGGCGAACAGGTCCAGCGGGGCGTGGGAGGGGATGAACAGCAGCGCCTCGTACTCGAAGGTGCCCTCGCCCTTCATGTGCACGATGTCCAGCGGGTCGGCCCAGTCGTGGCTGACGTGCTTGTAGAACTCCTTGTACTCGGCCTCGTCGACCTCGTCGCGGGGCCGGGCCCAGAGCGCCTTCATCGAGTTGAGCGTCTGGGTCTCGGTCGTGGTCGCGTCGCCCTCGCCCGGGCGCTCGACGGTCATCCGGATCGGCCAGGCGATGAAGTCGGAGTACCGCTTGACGATCTCCCGGATCGTCCACTCGGCGGTGTAGTCGTGCAGGTTGTCCTCGGCGTCCGCCGCCTTGAGGTGCAGGGTCACCGCGGTGCCCTGCGGCACCTCGTCGACCGCCTCGACGGAGTAGGTGCCCTCGCCGGCCGACTCCCAGCGGGTGCCGCCGGTCTCCCCCGCCCGCCGGGTCACCAGCTCCACCCGGTCGGCGACCATGAACGCCGCGTAGAAGCCGACCCCGAACTGGCCGATCAGCTCCTGCCGCGCCCCGGCGTCGGCGGACTCGCGCAGCTTGCGCAGCAGCTCCGCCGTGCCCGACTTGGCGATCGTGCCGATCACCTGGACCACCTCGTCGCGGGACATGCCGATGCCGTTGTCCCGGACGGTCAGCGTGCGCGCCGCCTTGTCGACCTCGATCTCGATGTGCAGGTCGGAGGTGTCGACCTCCAGGTCCTTGTCGACCATCGACGCCAGGCGCAGCTTGTCCAGCGCGTCCGAGGCGTTCGAGATCAGTTCGCGCAGGAAGACGTCCTTGTTCGAGTAGATCGAGTGGACCATCAGCTGGAGCAGCTGACGCGCCTCGGCCTGGAACTCCAACGTCTCGGCCTGGTTACTCACGCCGTGTCCTTTCATCCTCGAAAGCCCACCAGAGGTTCGCCGAAAGGATACGAGCCGTCGCCCACGGCGAGACGACGACGCCCGGTCGGAGTTTCCCGACCGGGCGTCATCAGGGGTACGCGTGCGCGGCCGAGCCGCCGACCGGGGACGATCAGCCCCGGGTCGCCGACGACCCGCTCGTCTGATCGGCCCCCGCAGGGGCACGCCGCGCGGGGGGCCGGGGCTGCGTGCGGCAGGCGCGCTTTGCCCGGAGGCTCTACCGTCGACGGTGGCGTCACCGTGGCCGCCGGGAGAGCCGAGGGCTGGTGCGACCGCCGTGTGCGGCGGTCAGTACGGTAGGGATGTGTCTCTATGGATGGCCGCGATGTGGGGGCTGGTCGGCAGCGCGGTGGCCGAGGCGCTCAACCTGTCCGGGATGATGCGCCCGACCACCGAGTCCGGGGGGCGGTGGCAGTGGCCGTGGCGGGACCGGCGGGACGCCCCGATCGTCGTGTTCGCGGTGCTGCTCCGGACCGTGGCCGGCACCGGGCTCGCCGCCGCGGCCGGGGCGGGTGGCCTGGCCACCACCGCCTTCGCCAGCTTCACCTTCGGGGTGGCGGCGCCGCTCGTGATCGCCAAGATGTTCGACCAGGTCCGGGTGACGGAGCAGCCGTCCGACGACACACGTGGCGGACCGAACGGCGAGCACGATGACGCCGCGTGAGAGCCTGCTGGGCAGGTTCGTCTCCGCGCTGTCGGCCCGGCCCGCCGCCACGGCCACGGCCGTTCCCGTGCCGGCCCGCACCAGGCTGGCCGCCGCGCTCGCCGCGCGGCCCGTGGCCGCCCGAGCGGCCGGTCACGCCCCAGAGCCCGTCGGGGAACCCGACCACGGGGGGAAGCTGACCCAGCGGGTCAAGGAGGTGCTGGCCGGCATCCTGGGCGTCACCGCCGACCAGTTGCGGGTCGACGCCGACGGAGACGTCGGCATCCGCGTCGGCTCCGCCATGATCTTCGTACGGGCGCAGGACGACCCGCCGCTGGTCGACGTGTTCTCGCCGCTGCTCACCGGGGTCCAGCCGACCGAGTCGCTGTACCGGCGACTCTCCGACCTGACCAACGGTCTCGTCGTCGGCCGCGTCTACTGCACCGGGGACACGGTATGGGCGTCCGTGCCCGTCTTCGGGCAGGACTTCGTGCCCACCCACCTGCTGCTGGCCGTACGGGCCATGGTCGAGCTCGCCGACGACCTCGACGACCAGCTCCGGCGGGAGTTCGGCGGCAGCCGATTCTTCGGCGAGGAGTCCTCGGGCCTGGCGGCTGTGCCCGATCCGACCGGCTACCTGCGTGACCTCGACCGGGCCGGCGCGAGCGAAGCGGGCAGCGTCCTAGTCGACCTGCTGGCCGACCGGGGGCGGACGGAGGAGCTGCGGGCCCGCGCCGAGCACGGCGACTGGCACGCCGCCGCCCGGCTCGCCGCGCTGCTCGCCGGGGAGGGACGCGCCGACGAGGCCGAACGGTACTGGCGGATCGCCGCCGACCAGGGCGACCCGAGGGCCCGCGACGAGTTGGCCGCCCTGCTGGCCGCCCGGGGCCGGCCCGACGAGGCGATCGCGCTGCTGCGGCAGGCGGTCGAGGCCGACGACTGGCGCCCCCTGCCGCTGCTGCTCACGCTGCTCACCGAGCGTGGCCTCGTCGACGAGGCGATCGCGCTGCTGCGCCGCCACGCGGCCACCCGGGACTGACCCACCGCGCCGCCGAACGAAGCCGGCCCCACCGCGCCGCCGAACCGGACCGATCGCCGCCAGCCTGCCGAGGGCGGGCGTCATGGGCTCCGTGCGGGCGCCGGGCGACCCGGCCCGGGCGACCGCGCTGTCCCGCCCGGCCGCGACGGGCATCGCCGCCACAGATGCCCTGGACCAACGATGCCCGGCTGTCGGCTGAGCGCCTGCTTGGGGTGTGTGTCCGGTTCGGCGAGGGCTCCCGGGTGCGGTGTGGGGTGCCGTGTCCGGTTGGTGGTGGATTGCGGTGGCGGGCGCCACCACCCCGGCGGGCATGGGCCGGGGGGCCGGGGCGTTATACCCATCGTGACCGCGTGACCCCGAGCCGATTACACGGGCCGGGGCGACGGCCGGAATGCCGGCCGGACCCGCGTCGTTACATCCCCCCGGGACCGCGCCCCCTGAACGCCGGGCGCACCCACTTCTGGCGTGACCTTTCCTCACCCGTGGCGCACCCGCCCCCTTCCGGTGTGTGCCGCGTACCCCCGATCGAAAGGTGCTTCATCATGCGTACCGATCTGATCCGTAAGGCCGCCCTGACCGCTGCCGGCCTCGCCTTCACCGGCGGCGCCATCGCCGGCCCCGTCACCGCCGCCTA
>NZ_JBEYTP010000062.1:0-26651 GCF_040643125.1 Micromonospora sp. NPDC047465 | reverse complement strand
TGAGAGCATCCGCGATGCGTTCTTCCTCGTTGTAGACCGGCATGAGGATCGAGAGCTTCACGGGAATCTCCACGGTGGCGACAATACGTCGGCCCCAGCCTAGCCTCGGCCCTTTGTCAGGGGCTGGGCGCGTCGTGGATCCTGAAATAGGAAGCGACGTCTGATCGGGGAAGATCCGCGTTCTCATCTCAGCGATCAAACGGCCATGAGCAGGACGGACGAGGTTTCGGCACCAGCATCGCCGCTGGCCGAGGCCGGGCTACGGGCCGCCAGCCGCCCGGATGCCATGATCGCAGGCATGACCGCCACGGTACGCCAGGAGCCATGCGACCGCGCCCGGCCACGTACGCCCCGGCGTCCCCGGCTGCCGGTGCTGCTCGCCCTGCTCGTCGGGCTGGCCGGGGTCGGGTACCGGCTGGCGCTGCTGCTCGCCGACGCCCCGCCCACCAACAGCGACGAGGCGACCATGGGGCTGGCCGCCCTGCACATCGCCCGCGGGGAGGAATTCCCGATCTGGTTCTACGGGCAGGCCTACATGGGCACGATCGAGGCGTACCTGGCCGCGCCGCTGGTCGCGCTCACCGGGCCATCGGTGCTTGCGCTGCGGCTGCCCACCCTCGCGCTGTACGCGTTGTTCCTCGCCCTGTCCTGGCGGCTCACCCGTCGGCTCGGCGGCGACCCCTGGTTCGCCCTGCTGGTCGTCGGCTTCCTCGCGCTCGGCTCCGACCGGGTGGTCAAGAACCAGCTCATCGCCGGGGGCGGCTACCCCGAGATGAACCCGGCCGGGGTGGCGCTCGCCCTGCTCACCGTTGCGCTCTGCGCCGACGGAGCGGGTCGGCGGCTGCCTCGCTGGGCGGCCTGGGCGCTGGTGTCCGGGCTGATGCTCTGGGTCGACCCGCTGCTGCTGCCGTACGTCCTCGGGACCGGCACGGTGCTGGTGGTGTGGCGGCGGCGGGAACTGGCCGGTCGGGCGGGGCTGGTCGTGGCGGGCGGGCTGCTGCTGGGCGCGGCGCCGATGCTGGTGGACAGCCTCCGGCACGGCCGCAACCCGCTCGCCGCGGTCCTGGCCGCCGGCGGCGGGGACGCGACGGCAAGCTGGGGCGAGCGGCTCCACGGCGGCCTGGTCCTCGGGCCGCCGCTCGGGATGGGCTTTTGCTCGCCGAGCCACTGCGCCACCTGGCAGCTCTGGTGGGCGCTCGCATTCCCCGTCCTGCTGCTCCTCGCCATCCTGTCCGCTTGGCGCATCCTCCGCTCAGCGCAGGGTCCGACAGCAGATGTCGAAGTCCTGCCAGCTGCGGGGAACGGTGACGGTCCACGCCCCGGCGGGGCCGCAGGGGGAGACGACCAGCGGGTGTCGGCGGCGGTGCGGCTGGCGCTGCTGGCCGGGGCCGCAGCGGTGCTCGCGGCGTACGTGGTGAGCAGCGCGGCCGGGCGGACCCCGGTGGAGAGCTCCCGCTACCTCTCCTGCCTGGCGGTCGCGGCCCCCGCTCTGCTCTGGCCGCTGTGGCGCGCGGCCCGTCGACGCTCCGGCGTCCTCCGCGTGGTGGCGCCTGTCGTACTGGCGGCCATCCTCGGCACGGGTGCGGTGGCGACCGTCGAGGCGATCCGTACCGTGCCGGCCACCTACGCCGAGGCCGAGCGGCATCGCGTGCTCGTCGACGCCCTCGTCGAGTTGGGCGTACGGCACGTGCGCGGTGGCTACTGGACCTGCAACCGGCTCACCTACGCCACCGGCGAGAACGTGGTCTGCGCGGTGGTCGACGACGAGTTGCGCCCCGGCTTCGACCGGTTGCCCGCATACCGCCGGGCGGTGGCGGCCGATCCCGACGCAGCCTGGGTCGCGCCGGTCGGCTCGCCGTTGGCCGCCCGGCTCGACCAGCGGCTCGGCCCCGAACCAGGCGCGTTCGACGTGGTCACCGTCGCCGACTGGCGGGTGTACCTGCCCCGCCCCTGACGCCACGCCCAGGCCAGCGTCTCGACCACGCGTGTACGTATCGCTGAATCAGTTCGCACCCGCTGGCCGGCCAGATAGCCGAGCAACATCACAAGACCAAGCAGGATGCCTGCATATGGGCTGGCAACCACGGCGCCTACGCCCAGAAGCAATTGAAGCCAGGTTGCGCCGCGTACGACCACCCAAGTGGGGTACTCGCGGCCACGGCTTCCAGTGCGGCGAGGCGGACCGTATCGGCGTGCGAGGCACGATCGCGACGCTTGCGCCGGCGAGCCAGGCCGGGTCCTCGTGCCGGGCGAAACCCGGCAGGAGAGTCACGCCGGGGTGTCTCGGCGGCCAGGGCGCGGCACCTGCCGCGTACCTTCTCCTGGCTGCCGGCGGTCAGCTCGAACGGCGCGTCGGCGAGCGCGACCTCGATGGCCCGGTCGAGGTCGGGGATCGGGCCGAGTAGTTCGGCGACGCCGTTCTCCGGTCCTGAGCGGGCGAGGACGCGGACGCAGCCTTGACATCGGGAAAGGAGCGACCGCATGTCGCGGTCGCGCCCCTACCGATTCAGTCCCGCGTCTCGTCGACGTCGCAGACCTTCCAGTCGCCGTCCTCCTTGAGGAGGGTCATGGTGATGTTGCCGGTCCTGACCTTGCCGTTGTCGGTTCCGGTGAACTCCGCGGTCACGGTCGCCGAGTTCTCGCGCTCCTTGCTGGATGTGATCTCCCAGTCCAGCAGGCCTTCGTCGTCATCCCACGCGTCATCGTCATCGATCCGCTTCTGCTCGCTGGCGCAGATCACCGCCCGCAGGTCATCGACCTTTCTGTCCTGGACGGCGGAGAGGTACTTCTCCGCCACATCCTCGGCGTCGTCCTTGAACACGACCCGGTAACCGAAAACGCCAAAGCCGCAGCAGAGCAGGAGCAGCAACGCACCCGCCCCGGCGATCAGCACGTTCCTTGTGTTCTTCAAGATAATTATCGATCCATTGAGAGGTACGGCATCGCCGGGAACAGCCCGGCGACGCCAGGTTAGTGAGTAGGTCGGGCGACGCCAGGTCTGATGAGCTGTCCGGCTGCGGCCATGACCGCATCCGGACAGGCCGGGTCAGCGCTCGCGGCGACCACGCGTCCGGGCGGTGGTCAGCGGGCGCGGAGGCTCTTCTGCAGGCGGGCGAGTGCGGCCCAGGTCTGTTCCAGCGCGTGTGGGCTGGTCGTCGTAGCGAGCCAGAGGGCCGCCTCGTTCATCGCGCCTGCTGCTCAACTTCGAGGTGTCCGATGTGGACGCAGAGTGGCACCGTCTCGTCGTCGAGGGCGGGCTGCGAGCCGAGCTGGACCTGCGTAGTGAGGACTTCGGTCAGCGCCACTTCATCGTGGCGGACGCCTCGCCCGCCGGATCATCGTCACCCGCGCCAGACTGCTCGCAGCACCGCCTCCACGTCCGCCGTCGATATGCTGCCTGGCTCAGCGAGTTCAGCGGCGTCCGCCGCGGCGAGGATCGCGCCTGTGGCTACCCGGGTGAGGCGGCGGTGTTGCGGGGACACGAGCCCGAGCGCGACCGCGTTCTCGAAGAAGGCGTTCACCCATTCGTCAAGCCCGCCGCCGGTGACGGTGGCGAGGGCCTGGCGGAGTTCTGGAGCCTCGGCGAGGAGTGCGGAAAGTTGCGCCGAGCCTGCCCGGAACTCGGCCCAGAACGCCGCCGGGTCGGGCTGCGTGGTCCAGTTGCCGAGCGCCGCAGCGACCTTTCTGATGGCGGCGGCGCGAACAGCGTCGACGAGGTCGCTCTTACCGTCGAAGTAGTTGTAGATCGCGGAGCGGGACAGGCCGGCTTCGTCAGCGATCTCATTGACCGACACGCCCGCGAGGCCGCGAATCGAGAGGTGGCGGGTGGCGACGGCGAGGATGCGCTCCTGCTCGTCGAGGGACAGCCTGTGGAAGCGGGGAAGGGGCACGGGTGGGCCTTCCTAGGCGGTGACGGCGGCGGTCAACCGGCGCCCGATGAGAGCGGTGTGGCGCCAGTGCCAGGCCCAGACGGCGAGCGCGAGCACGCCCGACGCCACGCCGACCGTTCCGGGAAGGAGCGAGGCGATCTGGAAGAGGCACCACGTTCCGCCGGCAACCGTCCACGCGCGGATGACGGAACCCGGTACGCGGCCGTCGCGGCGGAGGCTGCCGCCGAGGTCGGCGATGATGAAGAAGTCCTCGACGAAGTTGAACGGAATGGCGAACATCAACCAGACGGACCGTGGGGACCGCAAACGAGCCTCGGGATTGACGCACTCCTGGAGCCGCTGCAGGTGCCGGCAGTAGAGGGCGACAAGGCCGAAGAACACAGCGGTCGCCGTGATCCCGCCCAGAACGCCGAACGTCGCGACCTCCCCGAGGATGCCCGCGCCCCAGGAGGGCGCCCAGAGCGGCTGGGTCAGCAGGGCGATCACAGGGACCGTGAGAAGGACGGTGAGTAGGGACACGCCGCAAGCCTAGACGCGCGTGGACAGTGTGTCCACGCAAGGTGTCCACAGGCTCCCGGACTCCGCCACCTTCGGGTTGCGATCGCTTCCGCTCCTCGACACGGTGACCGCCCGCAACCCGAACATCCGGATCAGCGCGAAGGTCGCGAGCAACCACGGTGCGATGCGGAAGGATTCCCCGGCCATCGCCGAGGCCGTACGCGAGGTCGCCGCCCTCGACGGTCCCCCGCGGTGTCGTCCCGACCGCCCCGGCGGCACCGGAGGGGTTCTTGGCCGCGAATCAACCGGTTGTGGGCGACAATCAGGGGGTGGACCGGCTGGTGGCGGTGCTTACCGGGTTACCGCCGGTCCTCGTCCTGGCCCTGGTGTTCGTGTTGCCGGCCCTGGAGTCCTCGACCCTGCTCGGGCTGGTCGTACCGGGCGAGACGGCGATCCTGATCGGGGGGCTCGTGGCGCACACCGGTGAGTTGCCGCTGTGGGTGGTGGTCGTCGCCGGGACGGTCGGGGCGTGCCTCGGTGACCAGGTCGGCTACGCGCTGGGCCGACGGTACGGCCCGCAGATGCTTGCCCGAGCCTCGGGGTCTGCGCGCCGGCGCGCCGGCATCCGGCGTGCCCGCCGCCTGATCGCCCGACGCGGCGCGTGGGCGGTGGTGCTGGGCCGGTGGGTGGCGGTCCTGCGGGCCGTGGTGCCGATGGTCGCTGGCACCGGCGGGATGCCCTGGCCGCCGTTCCTGCGGGCGAACCTGGCCGGCGGGCTGGTGTGGGCGACGGCCGTGGCGCTGCTCGGCTACCTGGGCGCGGCCTCCTACCATCGCCTTGAGCGTGAGCTGGGGATCGGCGAGTGGGCCCTGCTGGCCGTGATCGCCGCCGGTGTGGTGCTGCACGTGTGGCGGCGGCACCGTCGGGTCCGGCAGGGTCGGGCCGACCGCTGACGGTGCGCCCATCGTCCGCAGGGGTGCCCACGGCCGGGCTGTCCGGGCGGCGGACACCGACCTGCCGCGGGAACACGGATCCAACCGGATTGAGGTGAGCGGCAAGCGGGGGATGACGGCTGCTGCTGTGGCTGCCATCCCCGCCAGCCCGAGGGGCTGACTACTCGCCGGCCTGCCCGTCGATGCTTTCGCGCAGCAGGTCCAGGTGGCCGCAGTGACGCGCGGTCTCCTGGATCATGTGCGCGAGCGCGTACCGCAGGGTGAAGGAAACGTCGGCGGCCCGGGCGCGGTCGTCGAGGGCCGCGCCCGCTACGACCGCGGAGGACCGCGCGCACTCGGCCAGGTACGCCTCGACGAGCTCAGCCAGCGAGTCCTCGGGGGCGAGCGCGAACGCACCGGGCTCGTCGTCGGTCCACGGCGGGGGCAACTCGTGACCGGCGAAGTCGATGCTGAACCAGTACCGTTCCACCCCGGTCAGGTGCTTGACCAGCCCAGCGGGGGTGAGCCCGGACGCGAGCACCGGCCGACCGAACGCCTGCTCGTCGGTGAGCCCGGCGACCTTGTTCACGACCGAGGCACGCAGGAAGTCAAGCAGGCCGGACAGGATCTCGCGTTCGCCTCCGTCCTCCGGAGGGCGGAGGCGGACCACGGGTGCGACGGCTACGTCGGTCATCGGGACACCGTAGTGTCGGACACCGACACTTTCGGGCGTCGGGACAACCAGGGCCCCTTCGACAGTCCGCCGCCGCAGCCGCCCAGCCGCAGCCGCCCGCCGCAGCCGCCCGCCGCCGCCGAGGCTGCCGACCGACCGCCGTAAGCCGCAAGTCCCTGCTTATCCGTCGATGCGGCACGATACCTCCCCCTGTCGGCACTCATCGGGCTGCCGCGGCGGTTCGGCCGCGCATTATGCGCTACACGGGATTCCTTCGCCACCCCGGCCCGCCAGCGTCGCTGCCGGGTAGGTGACATTCCCATGCCATCGCCATGCGTCAGTGACAGAGTGATTACCCGCAGATCGGGTGCCGGCCTGCGAATTTGGGCACCAATCGCGCCCGTCCTGACGCTCGGTGACGCCGAAAATAGTGCTGTGATCCAGATCGCTGATCATCCTGACCGTTCGGGTCGACTTGGTCAACTACAGTCGGGAATCGCAAATCCGGTTTCTGATGAGCTGTTGTCCGGCATGGCGTCGGACGGAAATCATTGGGGGGATTGCCGAATGCCTGTGTTCCCACGGGGGGAAGCGGCTTCTTTGTCAAGTATTCGGAACGGGCAGTCAAATCCACCATCGCTCAATGAACAATCAAGAGCGGTAATCAAGGCGTGCATCGCCGAACTCGTCGCGCTGCTCGGCGAGGACCCGTCCACGGGTGGGTCCGCCCCGGGTGGCGCGCTCACCGGCGGCCCGACCCGCCTGCCGCTCACCGACCTCCAGCAGGCGTATCTCATCGGTGAGCAGGGGGTCACGGGCCATGCCTCGCCGGCTCTCTACATCCAGGAGTACGCGTTCCCCGCCGCCACGCCGCCCGACCCGGAGCGTTTCGCCGATGCTCTCGCCCGGCTGCGGCAGGTGCGTCCCGTGCTCCGTACGCGCGTGATGCCGGAGGCCACGCAGCATTTCGCCCCAATGGTGGACGACCGGCCGGAATTGCTCGTGGACGTGCGCGATCTGTCGGCCTGCCGCATCGACGAAGTGCCCGGAAAACTGGAGCAACTGCGCCGCGAAATAGTGTCGGACATGCCGCCGCACGATGCCGGTCGACCCTTCCTTTTCCGATTCGTCCGACTGCCCGACGGCGGGACCAATCTGCAGGTCGCGCTACGACTGACGGTGTTCGACGGAGCCACGATCCAGTTGTTCTTCGCCGAGCTGGCCCGTTGTTACGTCGATCCCTTCCATCGCCCCGCGCCGGAGACGGAGAGTTTCGCGGATTACCTCGTCGAGCAGGAACGCCGCAGGTCGCTGCCGGCCCGCCGGACGGCCGAGCGGTACTGGCGGTCCCGCCTGGACAGCCTGCCGCCCGCCCCCGATCTGCCGCGCGCCCTGGACACGCAGGCCGCCGAGCCCGACCGGGACGTGCCGCTGCACCGCGTGGCGCACCAGCTCGACGTGGACGACTGGAAGCGGTTCCGACACCACGCCGCCGAGCAGGGGGTGTCGGCCGGCCTGGCGCTCTTCGCCCTCTACGTCGAGTGTCTGCTGCGCTGGTCCGGTGGTCAGCCCGGCACGGTGTCGGTGCTGTCCTCGGACCGGGTGACCGGCGCGCCGGGCCGGGAACGGATGTGGGGCAACGCCGCCAGCACGCTGCTGGTGACGTACGACGACATGCCCGGCTCCTTCGTCGAGCGGTGCCAGGCGCTGCAGAAGCAGTTGTACGACGACCTCGACGCGGGCGAGTTCTCCGGGGTCGCGGTCGGCCGGGAGCTCAACCGGCGCGACGGCAGTGTCGGCAACCCCGTACCGGTGGTGTTCAGCAGCGGCCTCGACCTGGTGCCCGGCATCTCCGACGGCTTCCGGCTCGCGTTGCCGGCCGCCACGCTGGCGCACAGCGCCATCGCCACCCCCGAGGTCCTCCTCGACCACCAGGTCTTCGAGTTCGACGGCGCGCTGGTGTGCAACTTCGACCACGACCGGTCGTCGTACCCGCCGGGCCTCGTCGACGACCTCGCCGAATACCACCGGCACCGGTTGCGGCAGCTCGCCGCGAACGCCGACGCGTGGACCGTGGCGGGCCCGCAGCCACTGCCCGACCGGCAGCTCGCCGACCGCCGGCGGGCGAACCGCACCGAGGCGCCCGGCCTGGCGGGCGAGCTGCACGAGGCGGCCGTCGACCAGATGCGCTGCCGGCCGGACGCCGTGGCGGTCGTCGACGCCGAGCGGAGCCTGACCTACGGCGAGCTCGACCGCCTGTCGGCGACGCTGGCGGTCCGGCTGCGGGACGCGGGTGTGGGCGCGGATCCGGGGCGCACCGACCTGGTCGCCGTGCGGGTGCCCAAGTCGTGGCAGCAGCCGATCGCCGTGCTCGGCGTCCTGCGGGCGGGCGGCGCGTACCTGCCGGTCGGTCCGACCTGGCCCGAGGCGCGGGTCGGCGAGGTGCTGCGGCAGAGCGGCGCGACCGCGGTCGTCGCCGTCGACGCCGCGCCGCTCGACGGGCTGCCCGACCTGCCCGTCGTCGCGGTGCCGACGGACGGCGGCACCGGTTCCGGCGGCACCGGCCCCGACGGCCTGGGCGGCGACCTGCGGCGCACCGCCTACGTCATCTACACCTCCGGCTCCACCGGAGCCCCGAAGGGCGTGGTGATCTCCCACGGGGCGGCGACCAACACCCTGCGGGACCTGACGCGGCGGCTGGCCCTGACGTCGGCCGACCGGGTGCTCGCGGTCTCCTCGCTCGCGTTCGACCTGTCGGTCTTCGACATCTTCGCCGTCCTGGGCGCCGGTGGCACGGTGGTCGTGCCCGCCCACAGCGACGTGCCCGACCCGGAGCAGTGGGGGGAGCTGTGCCGACAGCACGGCATCACGCTCTGGAACTCGGTGCCCGCCCTGTTCTCCGTCACGCTGGAATACCTGGCCGGCCGGGCGCCGGAGATGCTCCGCGCGCTGCGGCTCGTCATGCTCAGCGGCGACTGGGTACCGCTGCCGCTGCTCGACCGGATCGCGGAGGCGTGCCCCACGGCGCGGGTCATGGCCGCCGGCGGGGCGACCGAGGCGTCCATCTGGTCCAACTACTTCTGGACGGAGGACCTGACGCCGGGCTGGTCGAGCGTCCCGTACGGCCATCCGCTGGCCAACCAGACCATGCACGTGCTGGACCGGCAGCTCGCCGACGCGCCGGCGTGGGTGCCCGGCGACCTCTACATCGGCGGGGTCGGGGTGGCCGACGGCTACCGGAACGCGCCCGACCTGACCCGGGCGTCCTTCTCCGCCGACCCGGTGACCGGCGAGCGGCGGTACCGCACCGGGGACCGGGCGCGGTACTGGCCCGGCGGCATCCTGGAGTTCCTGGGCCGCCAGGACGACCAGGTGAAGGTGGGCGGGCACCGCATCGAGCTCGGCGAGATCGAGATCCGGCTGTCCGACCATCCCGACGTGCGCAAGGCGGTCGCGGTGGTGGCCGCCGGGCGGGGCGAGGCGTACCTGGCGGCGTTCGTCATCCCGGCACCGGGTTGTGCCGCTCCGGACCCGGCCGCGCTGCGGTCGCACCTCGCCGCCGAACTGCCGTCGTACATGGTGCCTGCCGTCGTCACCGTGGTCGACACGGTGCCACTGACGGCGAACGGCAAGGTCGACCGCAAGGCACTGGTCGCGCGGCTGGCCGCCGGTCCCGTCGTAACCGGAACGGACCAGGTGGTCGTCGCGCCGCGCACGGCGGACGAGGCCCGACTGCTCAACCTGTGGCAGGAACTGCTCGGCCCGGACGTACGCGGGGTCACGGACGACTTCTTCGCCCTCGGCGGCAACTCCCTGCTCGCGGTCCGGTTGTTCCACCGGATCAGGGCGAGCTTCGGCCGGGCTCTGCCCCTGGCGTCGCTGATGCGCAGCCGCACGGTCGCCGACCAGGCGGGCCTGCTGCGGGCCGAGCAGCACCCGCACGGCGGTACGCCGCTGGTGCGCATCAAGGACGGCGATCACGCCCGCACCCTGGTGCTGGTGCATCCGGTGGGCGGCGACGTGCTCTGCTACGAGCCGCTGGTCGAGGCGCTCGACCGGCACGCGGTCACGGCCGGGGCCACCGTGTACGGGCTGCGGGCGGCCGGCCTGCAACCCGGCGAGGAGTTGCCGGCCGACATGACGGAGCTGGCCGGCCGGTACGGCGACGCCCTCTGCGACGTGCTGCCGGAGGGCGCGAACGTGCACCTCGTCGGCTGGTCGATGGGCGGCACCGTGTCGGCGCACGTCGCCGGGCTGGTGGCGGAGCAGGGGCGGCGGGTCTGCTCGGTCACCGCGATCGACTCGTTCACGGGCCGGCCGGAGGCCGTGGCCGTGAGCCTCCGACAGCGGCTCGCCGGCTTCTTCACCGACCTGGCGCAGGGCGAGGACGTCAGCGGTCACCTGCCCGCGGAGGTGCCCGCCGGCGAGCTGCCGGCGGCCCTGTGCGCCCTGCAGGACGCGCTGGTCCGGGCGGGTCTGCTCGCCGCGCCGCTCGACGCCGACGACCTGGGGCGGCTGTTCGGCGTCTACCGCCGCAACTCCGAGATCCTGGAGGGACACCGGCCGGGCACGCCGCACGAGCGGCTCCTGCTGCTGCGGGCGCGGGAGACCCGGCGCGACGCCTTCCCCGGCCTGGTACCGCTCGACGAGATCCTGCCGGGCGCCGCCGACCCGCACCCGGTCGACGGGACCCATTACTCGGTCATGCGCCCCGGTCGGGTCGCCGAGGTCGCCGCCCTCGTCGCGGCGCACATCGGCGCGGCGGAGGAGTCCCGGCCCGACGAACCCGACGCCGAGCCGTACTACCTGCGCGGAAAGCTCTGGTGCTGACCCGGCCCGGCACGGCCCGCCGACGACAGCCCGGCGGCGTGCCTCGCCGGAACACCGACGAGGCAGGCGCGGCACCCGGACACAGGGTGGCCGGGCACCACCTGGCCGACCTAGACCCAACTGTTCAGCTCACGAAGCGAAGGGACCACGCGATGACCAGGACCGACAGCAAACCCGAGATCTGGAACTCCGGCACGTTCGACGTGATGCGGCGCAAGCTCATCCCCTCCTTCGACCTCATCTACTCCAGCGCCGTGCACGCGGTCGTCGAGACCGTCCCGGAGACGGCCCGCATCCTCGACCTCGGCGCCGGCACCGGGCTGCTGGGCGGCGCCGTCCTGGAGCAGCTCCCGCAGGCCGAGTTGACCCTGGTCGACCACTCGGACGCGATGCTCGCCAAGGCGCGGGAGCGGTTCGCCGGCAACCCCCGCGTCACGGTGCTCGTGTGCGACATGAAGGACCCGCTGCCGGCCGGCCCCTTCGACGCGGTCGTGTCCGGCCTGGCGATCCACCACCTCACCCACGAGGACAAGCAGGACCTCTTCCAGCGCATCCGCGACGTGCTCACCCCGCAGGGCGTCTTCGTCAACGTCGAGCAGTTGGCCGGTCCCAACGCGCAGGTCGAGGCGATGTACGACTTCCAGCACGAGGCGCACGTGCAGCGCGCGGAGTGCCCGCCCGACGAGTGGGCCGCGGGCCGCGAGCGGATGAAGCTCGACATCTGCGCCACGCTGGAGGATCAGCTGGAGTGGCTGCGCAAGGCCGGGTTCGGGCAGGTCGACTGCCTGGCCAAGGACTGGCGCTTCGGCACCTACGCGGCGTGGGTGGCGGCATGACCGCGGTGCTCTGCCAGGCGGTGGCCGACGTCGCGGCGCGCCGCCCGGACCACGTGGCCGTCGTCGACATCGACGGCAGCCGGATCCGCTACCGGGAGCTGGTCGCGCTCGGCGAGCGGCTCGCCGCCGGGCTGTACGCCAGGGGGGTCCGGGCCGGCGACACGGTCGCCTTCGCCCTGCCCAACAGCGTCCGCTACGTCGCGCTGATCATGGCCGTCGCCCGGGTCGGCGCCCGGTACGTGCCGCTGATGCGCAACTTCACCGCCGCCGACACGGAACGGGCCGTCGGGCAGGCGCGGCCGGTGCTGCTGGTCGCCGGGCGGGAGCACCACGTCGCCCCAGGGGCGGTGCCGGTGGTGTCGTTGGACGACCTCGACGTCGACGCGCCGCCGGCGCCCGAGGAGCCGTACGCCGGCCTGTTCCGCCAACTGTGGACCTCCGGCTCCACCGGCTTCCCGAAGATGATGGTCTGGCGGCAGGACAAGTTCGTCGCCGAGCGCCGGCGCTGGCTCGCCGACACCGGCATCGTGGCCGACGACGTCTTCTACTGCCGGCACCCGTTGGACGTCGCGCACGCCACCGACCTGCACGTCTTCGCCGCCCTGCTCAGCGGCGCCCGGCTGGTGCTGGCCGACCCGGACGACTCGCCGCGGGCGTACCTCGACCGGTTGCAGCGGGAACGGGCGACGGTGATGAGCGCGCTGCCCGCGCACTACGAGATGCTCGTGCGGGCCGGCGCCGACGCACAGGTGGACCTGTCGCGGTTGCGTCGTCCACTCTGCGGCGGGGCCTACCTCAGCCCGGACGTGGTGCGCGCCGCCGCGGACACGCTGGGCGTCCACATCCGGCAGATCTACGGTTCGACCGAGTTCGGCCTCGCCCTCGGCAACATGGCCGACGAGTTGCAGACCAGCGGAGCCATGCCGCCCGTACGCGGCGTCGGCGCCCGGCTCGCGCCGCTGGTGGACGAGCACACGAGCATCGGCGAGCTGGTGCTGCGCTCCGACTGCACCAGCGAGGGCTACCTCTTCGCCGACGCGGCGAACGCGCGCACGTTCCGGGACGGGGAGTTCTGGACGGGCGACGTGGCGCAGGAGGTCGGCGACGGCGCGTTCCGGATCATCGGCCGGGTCTCGGAGGTGCTGTCCACGCCGGACGGACCGGTGCTGGCTCCCGTGCTGGACGCCGAGTGCCGCGCGGCCAGTCCCGGCACGCAGGTGGTGAGCCTGCCGCTCGATCCGGGTGAGCTGACCGACCGGGTGCTCGTCGCGGTCCGTCCGGGCCACGGCGTCGCTGCCGAGGACGCCGTCCGGCAGGTCACCGCCGTCCTGGCCGGGCACCGGCTGGCGGCGACGGTGCGCCTCGTGGACGAGATCCCGCACACGCCGGTTGGCAAGATCGACAAGCCCGCCCTGCGCCGCCAGTTCGAGCTGGTGAGCCGGTGATGCGCGCCGAGAGCCACGGCGCCGGGCCGACCCTCGTCCTCGTCCCGGGCCTCGCCGCCAGCCGACACTTCTTCGACACCACCGTGGCGGACCTCGGCCGCGACCACCGGGTGGTGACCGTCGACCTGCCGGGGCACGGCGACGCGCCCGCCCCGGCGCAGCCGCCCACCCTGTCCGACTGCGCCGCCGCGCTGCACGAGGTCGTCGAGGGCCTCGGCGCCGACGACGTGACGCTGCTGGGCTGGTCACTGGGAGCGACCGTCGCCTGGACCTACCTGGAGACGTTCGGCACCCGGCGCGTCCGCCGGTTGATCAGCGTGGAACAGACGCCGTTGCTGCTCGCCGACGACGGCTGGCCGTACGCGGCGTTCGGCTCCCTCGACCGGGCCGGGGCCACGGCGCTGCTCGGCGACGTGCGCGGCGACTGTGGGACGTTCGCCGAGAACCTGGTCCGCGGTTCCTTCGCCGTCGACGGTCCCGCCCCGGACCCGGCGCTCGTCGCGGAACTCGTCCGGCAGGCCCGTGGCGCCGACGCCGACGCGGTCGCCGGCCTGCTGTCCGACGTGCTCACGCAGGACTGGCGGGACCGGGTGACCGCCCTGCGGCTGCCCACCCTGCTCGTCCACGGCCGCCGCAGCGCGGTCTACCCGCCGGAGGTCGGCAACTGGCTGGCCAAGGCCATGCCGGACGCCCGCGTGGAGTTCCTCGACCACTCCGGCCACCTGTGCTTCCTCGAGGAGCCCGAGGCGTTCGGCGCCGCTGTCCGCGGTTTCCTGACCAGTGAGGAGAAGCAATCATGACGCCCGCCCCCACCCAGCTGGCCCGCCGGCTCTGCTGGATCTACCCCGACCGCGGCACGGTACGCCAGCGGGCGGCGGAGGCAGCCGCCATCTGGACGACCTACACGGAGATCGCCAAGGACTGCGGCCTCGCCATGTCCCTGCACAAGGCGGAGGCGCTGGCGGTCGAGGCCGTCGGCGACGAGCCCCGGGTGTTCCTCGACGGCGAGCGGATCACCCCGGAGGACACCATCCTGGTCACCTCGCTGTGGTCGCTGCCGCACCAGGTGCAGGAGGTCTGCAACCAGCTGTTCGCGTACTCGATCGTCGAGCAGGCGGGCTTCTACCTGCCCATCCATCCGCGCATGTCGTACATCACGACGGACAAGATGGCCACGATGCTGTACCTGCGGGACTGCCCCGTCCCGCGGGTGCCCACCGTGCGCATCGGCACCGGCCGCGACTCGATCAGCCGGCACTACGAGCCGGTGCTGGAGAAGCTCGACTTCCCCATGCTGGTCAAGCCCGCGTACTGGGGCATGGGCCAGGGCGTCTGCCTCGCCAACAACGAGCACGAGCTGCGCGGGCTGATCGGCCTGGCCGGCGGCGCCGACACGGCCGTGGTCGTCCAGCCCTACCTCGGCACCGGCGTCAACGACTTCCGGGTGTACGTCATCGACGGCAAGGCGCACACCGTGCTGCGCCGGATCCCGCAGGGGGAGTCGCTGACCGCGAACCTGGTCAACGGGGGACGGCTGGAGTACCCGCCGCTGCCGGAGGAGCTGGAGAGCTCGATCGACTACATCGCCGAGAAGCTCCAGATGCCGTACTTCGCGGCCGACTTCCTCTGGGACGGCAACCAGTTCTGGCTCTCCGAGGTGGAACCGGACGGCGCGGTCGGGTACGCCACCACCGAGGAGATCGCCAAGATCCAGCGACCGGTGATCGAGTCGCGGTTCCGCGCGTACATCGCGGCGCACGCCGCATGGATCGCCCGTGAGGGAGGCGCGGCATGACCGCGACGATCGGCGACCTGCCCTGGGCGGACGTCCTGGCCCAGGCGCGCGGCCTGGACGGGCGCGGCGGCGCGCCGGTGCCGCCGGACGCCGCCGCCCTGTCCGACCTGGCGGTGAGCGGCCCGGCGGAGATCGTGGCGGTGACCCGCGAGCTGGCCCGGGAGACGGGCAGCGCGCTGATGTCCAGCGGCGGCACCACCGGCAAGCCGAAGCTCACCTACGTGCCGTACCACCAGGCGGTGGAACGGGTGCTGCGGGAGTGGCGGCCGCTGCGGCCCGACAACGTGCTGCTCAACCTCTTCAACCCGGGCCGGCTGTGGGCGTCGCACTACTACATCCACGCCCTCGCCGAGCGGTCGCGGTGCACGGTGCTGCCGTCCGGGGCCTACGCGCCCGAGGACGTGGGCAACTGGGTCCCGATGTTCCGCGAGATCGGCCTCGACGCGCTCACCGGCACCCCGAGCGCGCTGGCCGACTTCGCGGAGGGCCTGATCGCGGCGAACGAGACGCTGCCGATCCGCACCATCATCTGGCTGGCCGAGCCGTGGACCGACGCCAAGCACCGGGTCGTCCAGAAGGCGTTCCCGGAGGCGGAGTACTGGGCCAACTACGGCTCGGTGGAGACGTACATCATCGCCACCAACACCCCCGCGTGCGACCTGCAGACCCTGCACGTCATGCCCGACCAGATGCTCGAGCTGGAGGAGGAGGGCGCGCTGCTGACCCGGCGTGGCACGGGCTGGACGATGCCGGCGGTGCGTTACCGTCTCGGTGACCGGCTGGCGTCCGCCGAGTGCCGATGCGGCCGTCCCGACGGCCTGCGGGTCCTGGGACGGGCGGACGACGCGGTGAGCCTGCGCAGTGCCCTGTTCAGCGTCGGTGAGGTGGTGTCGTCCGCGCGCACCCTGCCCGGCGTCGAGGAGGCCCAGCTCGTCCTGACCCGCGACACCGAGTCGCCGAGGGCCGCCACCGCGCTGACGCTGGAGTATTCCGGGGGCGCCGACGCCGAGGACGTCCTGGCTCACCTGACCGCCCAGTTCTACCACCTGGCAGCGGTGCACCGGCAGGTTCCGGGGGCGATCACCGCCCGCCGCGTCGACAAGGTGAGTCGCGTCGAGCGCACCAACAAGGTGCCGCCCGCAATCTGGAGGCAGTGAGTGACGTCCGAAGCCCTGCAGCAGGAGGCCGCCGCCCGCGGGGGATGGCGGGAGAATCCGTGGGTCAGTCTCGTGGTGCTGGCCCTCGGGTTCTTCCTGACGATGCTCGACGTGTCCATCGTCAACATCGCCATCCCCGACATCCGCGCGGACTTCGGCGCCTCACTGCCGACGGTGCTGTGGTCGGTCAACGCGTACGTGCTGGTGGTGGCCGTACTGCTGATCACCGCCGGCCGGCTCGGTGACCTCTTCGGTCCGCGCCGGCTGTTCGTCGTGGGCATCGCCGTCTTCACGGTGTTCAGCCTGCTCTGCGGGCTGGCCCAGAGCCCGGGCCAGCTCATCGCGGCCCGGGCCGTGCAGGGCCTCGGCGCGGCGCTTCTGCTGCCGCAGACGATGGCCATGATCGTGAGCCTGTTCCCGCCCACCCGGCGGGGCCTGGCCATGGGCATCTGGGGTGCGGTCGGCGGCGTGGCGGCCGTCGCGGGCCCGTCCGTCGGCGGCCTGCTGGTCACCACCCTCGACTGGCGGTGGATCTTCCTGGTCAACGTGCCGATCGGTGTCGCGGCGGTGGTCCTGGCCCTTGTCGCCGTGCCGGACCTGCGCTTCGACCGCCGGCACCGGCTCGACATCGGCGGCATCGTGCTGGCCTCCGCCGCCCTGTTCTGCCTGGCCTTCCCGCTCATGGAGGGGGAACGGTTCGACTGGGCGCCGTGGACGCTGGTCATGATCGCGGCGGCGGTCGCCCTCGGGCTGGCGTTCGTCTGGCACGAGCGCGGTCGCCAGGACCGCGAACCCCTGGTGCCGTTCGTGCTCCTCGGCATCCGCTCGTACTCCACGATGGTCGTCGTGGCCGCGGCGGTCTCCTTCGGGATCATCGGCTTCATGCTGCTGATGACCCTGTTCTTCCAGTCGGTGCTGGGCTTCTCCGCCCTGGCCGCGGGCCTGGCGCTGGCGCCCCCGGCGCTGATCTCCACCCTGCTCGCGCCGTTCGCCGGGAAGATCACCGACCGGCTCGACGGCCGGGTGGTCCTGCTCGGCGGCTTGCTGTTCACCGTCGCCGGCATGGGCTGGGCCGCCGCGGTGATGCGGCTCGACGCGGCCTGGCTGACCTTCCTCGGCCCGATGGTGGTGATCGGGCTGGGCAACGGGCTGCTGATCGCGCCGATGGCCGCGGTGGCGATGCGCGAGGTGCAGCCGGCGCTGGCCGGCGCCGCGTCGGGTCTGCTGAACACCGTCCGGCAGCTCGGGCCGGTCGCGGCGGTCACGCTGGTGGGCCTGCTGCTGGCGCAGCGGTTGTCGGCGTGGGCGGACGGCGCCGCGCCGGTGGACCGGTACGCGGAGGCGCTGCGGCTGGGGATGGTGCTGCCGGTGGCGGCGATCCTCGTCGGCGTCCTCGCCTGCCTGCCCGGCGCGCTGCGCACGATCCGTGGGACCTCAGGAGGAGGATCGGCATGAAGGTGGGCTTCTGGTTCGACCCGCTCTGCCCCTGGGCGTGGATCTCGTCGCAGTGGCTGGTGCAGGTGCAGCAGGTACGCGGGATCGAGCCGTGCTGGGACCTGATGAGCCAGGCGATCCTCTACGAGAACCAGGACCTGACGCCGGAGCAGCGGGACACGGTCCGGGAGATGATCAAGCCGCTCCGGGTGCTGGCGGCCGCCGAGCAGCGCTACGACGGCGAGGCCGTGCCGTTGCTGTACGCGGCGCTGGGCGTGCGGTTCCACGACCGGGGACTGCGCCATCGCCTGGACGTGCTGCCAGAGACGGTGGGCGACGCACTGCGGGCCGCCGGCCTCGACCCCGCGCTCGCGGCGGCGATGGAGAGCACCGAGTTCGACGGGCGGATCCGCCAGTCGCACGAGGAGGCGGTCAGCCGGGTGGGGCCCGATGCCGGGACCCCGGTCGTCGAGGTGGACGGGCCGGCCGGGCGCGTCGCGTTCTTCGGCCCGGTGGTGTCGCCCGCCCCGCGCGGCGAGGCCGCCGGCCGCCTCTGGGACGGGCTGGTCCTGATCGCCGGCACGCCCGGCTTCTCCGAGCTGAAGCGCTCCCGCACCCAGGGGCCGATCTTCGACTGACCCCTTTTCGCTGATCCGAAGACCTTTTCGCTAGGACGGGGGAGGCTCCATGGCAAAGGCGACTTTTCCGGTAGGACAGGTGAGGCAGCGGGCGAGCCGGCTGCCGTACCGGCGGTACGCGCCCGTGCCCGCCGTGGATCTGGCCGACCGGTCCTGGCCGGCGAAGCGGATCACCACGGCGCCGCGCTGGTTGTCGACCGACCTGCGGGACGGCAACCAGGCGCTGCCGCACCCGATGGACGTCGACCGCAAGACCCGGCTGTTCCGGCTCCTCGTCGCCATGGGCTACAAGGAGATCGAGATCGGGTTCCCGGCCGCCAGCCGGACCGAGTTCGAGTTCACCCGCAGGATCATCGAGAACGACGAGATCCCGGACGACGTCCTCATCCAGGCGATCGTGCCGGCGCGCGAGGAACTGATCCGGCGTACGTTCGACGCGCTCGCCGGCGCGCCGCAGGCCATCGTGCACCTGTACAACTCGACGTCGCCGACGCAGCGTCGGGTCGTCTTCCGGGCGGACCGCGGTGGCGTGCTGCGGCTGGCGGTCGACCACGCACGCCTGTGCCGGGAACTCGCCGACGCGCACCCCGGCCGGATCGGGTTCGAGTATTCTCCCGAGTCCTTCTCGCAGACCGAGCTGGACTTCGCGCTCGACGTCTGCGCGCGGGTCACGGACGTCTGGGACCCGGCGGACGACCGGGAGATCATCATCAACCTGCCGGCGACCGTCGAGTGCGCGGGGCCGCACGTCTTCGCCGACCAGGTGGAGTGGATGAGCCGCAACCTGCCCCGGCGGGAGCACGTCTGCCTGTCGCTGCACCCGCACAACGACCGCGGGACCGGGGTCGCCGCGGCCGAGCTGGGCCTGCTGGCCGGCGGCCAGCGGATCGAGGGCTGCCTGTTCGGCAACGGCGAGCGCACCGGCAACGTCTGCCTGGTCGTGCTGGCCCTCAACCTGATGAGCCAGGGCGTCGACCCGCAGATCGACCTGTCCGACATCGACGCCGTCCGGCACGAGGTCGAGCAGTGCACGGGGATGCGGGTGCCGGAACGCTACCCGTACGCCGGCGACCTCGTGCACACCTCGTTCTCCGGGTCCCACCAGGACGCCATCAGCAAGGGCCTGCGGGCGTTGTCCGCGGACGCGGCGGACCGGGGCGTGGCGCTGTCGCAACACCGGTGGGACGTGCCGTACCTGCCCATCGACCCCAAGGACATCGGGCGCTCGTACGAGGCGATCATCAGGTTGAACAGCCAGTCCGGCAAGGGCGGCGTGGAATACCTGCTGCGGTCCTGCCATGGGCTGGCCCTGCCGCGCAGCCTGCAGATCGAGGTGTCGGGGCTGAGCCAGGCGGTGTCCGACGACGAGGGCAGAGAGGTGACCGCGGAGGAACTCTGGGCGGTCTTCCGCGCCGAGTTCCTGCCTGCCGCCCTCGACGTGCAACTCGTGTCGTGCGAGGTGTCGGCGGGCGCGCCGGGGCCGGGCGCGGTCAAGGTGGAACTCGCCGTGTGCGGTGGGCCGCTCGTCGTCGGCGGCGACGCCGGCCACGGGTTGCTGCCGAGCATCGCGCGGGCCCTCGCCCAGTCCGGCCCCGCACCGGTCGTCCTCGACCACGTCGAGCAGGCGTTCACCCTCGACGAGGAGCCCGGCACGCTGGCGTACGTGCGGTGCCGGGTGGACGGTCGGGCGGTCTGGGGGTGCGGCTTCGACCCGGACCCGACGGCCGCCGCGCTGCGCGGTCTCTGCGTGGCGCTGCACCGGGCCGGCTGGCGCCCGTCCGCCGTCCTGCCCTCGGTGCAGCCGTCGCAGGGGTGAGTCCGCGCCGCCGGGCATCGGCGGACGGCCAGCCGGAAGTTCCACCGACGTGGGCCGGTAGGTGTCGTTTCCGACGCAGCGTCCCGGTCCGGGCCGCCGAACGGGGCGACCCCGGCGAGGTAGCGGTACGCGTCCGCCTCCAGTGCCTCCGAGACCGGAGCCGGGCCCACGCGTGCACCGCGTCGCGGCCGGCCCACCGGGCGGCGAACGGCACCAGGAGCAGCGCCGCCGCCGCGACGATCGCGAGCGCCCGGCCGGCGCCGAGGTGGGCCTGCCCCAGCTGGTTGGCGAGGGCGCCGCACACGGCGGCGCCGAGGGTGAGCGCGGCGACGGCCAGGCGCGCCCGGATGATCACGCGCTTGGCCTCGACGGCCGCCCGTGACCAGGCGGCCTGCCGCTGCCACACCGTCTCGACCACCGCCGAGGTATCGAAGTCCGTCACGATCGGATGGTAGGACGCCGGCGCCCGTCCCCGGCGCGTCGCGGCGACCGGGTCAGCGGGGCAGCAAGCTGTCGTACGCCTCGTCGTACCAGTCGGCCTCGTTGTGCCGGCGGACCGTGCCGTCGACGCGGGTCAGCATCAACCAGTTGTCGTTGAGGACCAGCGCCGCGTCCTCGGACCGGTCGGCCAGGATCCGGCCCACGGTCCGCAGCATGTGGGGTCGGCCCTGGTCGGTCAGGGTGTCCTTGCGCATGTGGAAGCCGACGTCCACGTAGGTCTCCGGCTCCCACACCCACGGGCCACCGTCATCCTCGGCCTCGTAGTAGCCGTGGGTGCCGGACGTGATGCTGACGACGAAACCGCACTCGTCGTTGAGGTCGGCGCTCAGCAGGCGGTTACCTGCGGGCGTCGGTGTCTCGGTCGCACTCGGAGCGGCCAACCGGGCCATCTGCTCCAACGGGATGTCGCCGGCGAGCGTCAGCCGGTAGGTGATGGACATGTGCTCGGCCCTTCCTCAGGTCCGCCTCAGGAATTGGACGATAGTGCCGCTTCGGGTGATCGCCACCAGTTCCTCCAGCCCTGGTACCGGCCAGTCGTGGAACTGCTTCCGCAGGGCTGTGAGGTCGCCACCCCAGTCCCGGAGATTCACCGCCACGCGTTGGGTCTGCGCGTCGTCGACCTTCCTCTTGACCGCGCTCCAGACGGCTCGGGTCGAAGTGGTGGGAGAGGGAGAGTAGCAATCGAAGACGTGGCTCTCGATCAGGTAATCCGGCGATCTCCGCGGGTCGACGATGTCACCGGTGCGGAGCAGCGCATCCGCGATCTCCTGCTTCGTCGGGTTCTGGTGGACCCGGTAGCCCTTGTCGGCGATCGCGTCGGCGCCGTCGTTCTCCAGTTCCAGTGCCCGCCGCTCCGGCGGCCTCTCGTTGGCCGGGATGCGGGTACGCGGTCCGGTCGGTGCGCCGCCGGGAACCCCGGTGGGGCGCCTGGTCCACGGCACGAGGTCGGGGGCGCTGCCGCCCGCGACGGAAACGGTGGAGGCGTGATCCGCGGGGGTGGGGCCGGTCGGCGTGGCGCCGCCGGCCCCGGTCAGTTTCCCGACGACCCCAGTTGCCGCGCCTCGGCGATCGCCGTGTCGACGAACTGCCGGGCGGTGCCGGTGCGCTGCACCGTCAGCACCAGCACCTGCTTGACGTTCTCCAGCGCCTGCACCAGCGGCCCCGGCTGCCCGCCCTGCAGGACGGTGGTGACGAGTCGTTGCGCCTCGCCGACCTGGGCGATGGTGGCGGCGGCCGCGCCGCGCATGCCGTCGATCGCGGTGCCCACGGGGGTCAGCCCGGCGGTCGTCTCGTCCGGCGTGGCCTCCTGCGGGACGGCCGCGGTCGCCTTCGCGGCCTCGCCGAGCGTGGTGGCGAGGCCGCCCAGACCACCCCGGATTCCGGCGATGGCGTCCCGCACACGGGCCAGGCCCGCCGCCACGGCGGCGAAGCCGGCGCCGGCGGCCCGCAGGGCCACCTCCTGGGCCTGGTTGTCGGCGGCGGCTGCCAGCCCCTGGGCCCTGTCGACGCCGGCCGTCAACGCACGAAGCTCCCCGGCGATCTTCTCGATGTGCGACACGACGCCGATTTCCCCGATCGAAGGCAGTAAGGAGGCTCGAAGCTGCAACCTAGCGACAACCGTCCGTCGCCGCCAGACCGGTCACCCGGTCCGCAGCCACCACAGCACGTGGTTGTTGCCGCTGCCAGAATCCGGCCGGTGCCGCCGTATGGCGGGGCAGCTCAGTCGGCCGGTGCAGCGGCTGGCCTCCGGCGACGCCACCGCCCGGCCCGGAACCGCACGGTCCCGGGCCGGGGCGCTGCGCGTACGACCGCTCAGGCCGGCGTGGCCCGGGCCTTGCGGCGCCGCTCGGCCCGCCGCCGCACCTGGGTGTACGCGCTCGTCAGTCCCATCGCCCGGCGGGCCTCGAGGACCGTCTGCCGCACCTCGTGCCGGGTCCGTTCGGTGCCCTCGACGATCAGCTCGTCGACCAACCCGGGGTCGGCCTCGAACCGCGCCCGGCGCTCGCGGATCGGGTCCAGGAACCGGTTGAGCGCGACGGCCAGCTTCTCCTTGACCTCCACGTCGCCGACCCGCCCGGCCCGGTACCGCTCCTTGAGGTCGTCGACCTGCCCGCGGTCGGGGTTGAAGATGTCGTGGTACGCGAAGACCGGGTTCCCCTCGACGGTGCCCGGCACGTCGGCGCGGACCCGGTTCGGGTCGGTGTACATGCCCATCACCGTGCGGCGGACGGTCGCCGCGTCGTCGGAGAGCGAGATGGCGTTGCCCAGGCTCTTGCTCATCTTCGCCCGGCCGTCAGTGCCGACCAGGGTCGGCGTCTCGGACGCGATCATCTCCGGCACGGGGAACACCTCTCCGTAGAGGTGGTTGAAGCGCCGGGCGATCTCCCGCGTCACCTCGACGTGCGCCGCGTTGTCCTTGCCCACCGGGACGACCTGCCCCTTGACGCAGAGGATGTCGGCGGCCTGGAGGACCGGGTAGCCGAGCAGGCCGTACGGCATCTCCTCCTTGCCGGAGTCGCGGGCCATGTCCTTCAGCGACGGCACCCGCTCCAGCCGGGGCACCGTGACCAGGTTCTGGAAGAGGGTGTTCAGGTCGCCGACCTCGGGGATGGCCGACTGGAGGTAGAAGGTCGCCCGCGCCGGGTCGACGCCGGCAGCCAGCACGTCGGTGACCATCTCCCGGGCGTTGACCGCGACCCGCTCGATGTCCTCGCGGGTGTTGCGCGTGGTGAGCATGTGCAGGTCGGCGATGATGAAGAAGCTCTCGTAGCGCTGGTGCAGCCGCACCCGGTTGGCGATGCTGCCGACGTAGTGGCCGAGGTGCAGCCGCCCGGTGGGGCGGTCCCCGGTGAGCATTCGTGGAACAGACACGGTGGTACGCCTTTCGTGCGTGACGGACGAGGTGCGCGCGGTCGCGCGCCGACCGGGAGGGTCCCGGGATCGGTCGGGGTCGGCTCAGTGAGCCGACCGCCATCGCCCGCCGTCGCGGAACCGCAGTCCGCCGGCACGAAGGAGGTCGATCATCTGCTCGCGGCCGTCGCCGGAGCTGGTGGGGAAGGTGGTCACGACGCCGAGCGGGAGGCCGTCGACCGGGTCGACGACCCCCGGCGCGTAGCTGATCGGCCGGACCATGCCTTCCACCGTAACCGGTGTGTCCGTTGCGTGACCCGCGCCCCAGGGTCAGCGCTGCCGGTAGGTCTCCCGGTAGTAGTCGCCGACCCGGTCCCGGTAGCCGGTTTCCCGGCAGGCGTCCGGGTCGAAGGCCGGGGACTCCTTGACCTGCTCCCGGGTGCGGTCCACGTGCACGGTGCGGTCCAGGTGGTCGACCCGCGTCACCGTGCCGACCGGCAGCAGCACCTTGCGGCCGAAGATCCACGGCCCGGTGTCCACCACCAGCCAGCGGGCGTCGGTGTCGTCGCTGGCCGCGTCGACCGAGCCGATCCGCCCGTCGGCGGCCTCCACCCGGTAGCCGACCAGGTCGACCGGAGTGCCGGGGCCCGGGGCGTCGGGTCCGTCGCCGGCGCCCTCCGGCCCGTCCGGCGGCGCGGCGTCGGGGCTCGCCCCGGCGTACCCGCCGGCGAGGGCGGCCGGGTCGCGCCAGGCCCAGGGGTTGAACGTCGACGGCTGCACGGGCCACCTCCGATGACGGTCGTTCGCGGTCGGGGAATCAGTGCCCAACCCGCGCGACCGGGAAACAACTCGGCAATTTTCGGTTCACAGAAATGTCTCGTGCGAAATACGTCATAGTCGTCGAGCGTCAATTGATGGGGGTGCATCTCCCCAGGCGGCGTCGGTCGGAATTGGGCAACCGCACATCCGGACACAATGCGGAGTGTTCACCCGGCACATTCGTACCGTGACCCCGGCCGACCATTCTGGTCCCGCATCCGTTGCAGGGAGAAGAGGGGGACGTAGATGTACCGCACCATTCGTCGGATCGGGCTCGTGCTCGCCGTCGCGGTCGGGCTCGTCGCCGGGGCCGGCGCCACCGCACAGGCCGCCGTCGTCAACCCGGTGACGCCGCAGGCGCTCTGCGGGCTCGGCTACACCGTCCAGGACCAGGACCCGATCCACCACGCGCAGACCGGCGTGCGGCTCGGCACCGTCTACCTGATGTACAACCCCGTCGTCGGGTACGGCTGCACGGTCACCGTCAAGTCCGCGTACGCCGGCTCGCTGACCCGTACCCAGGTCTACCTCGCCGCGCAGTACCTGCCCACCCAGGTCGACGACGGCAACAGGCTGTGGGCGGCCGGCCCGACCAGAGCGTACGTCAAGGGTGGCTGCATCATCTGGGGCGGCTTCATGGCCGATCCGACCGGCACGATCCACTACCACGACCGGGCGAACCCCGCGGTCGGCGGAATCGGCACCTGCTTCTGACGGAGTCGGGGAGGCCCCCGGCCCGAGGTGGGCCTCCCGTTTCCGCGACCACCCGTTCGGTGCCCGGTCCCGCAATGGTGAAAATGGTGGAACGGTGCGCCGGATGCGCCCGCGCCGGCCTCGCCCTGCCGTTACCGTCGGGCTGATGGGACGGATGCGTGGCGTCCACGAGCGACCGGCGGGTCTGACGTACCAGCCGGACCTGGTCGACCCCGACGAGGAGCGGTCACTGCTCACCGCGCTCGCCGCGTTCGACTTCCGGGAGGTCCGCATGCACGGGCAGATCGCCCGGCGGACCGTCCGCCACTTCGGCTTCGACTACGACTACGGCTCGTTCCAGCTCACCGAGGCCGAGGCGTTGCCGGTGGAGTTGCACGGGGTCCGGGAGCGGTGCGCCGGGCTCGCCGGCGTTCCGGCGACCTCGCTCGCGCAGGCCCTGGTCACCCGGTACCCGCCGGGCTCGGTCATCGGCTGGCACCGCGACGCCCCCGCTTTCGGGCCGACCGTGGTCGGGCTCTCGCTGGGCGCCGCGTGTCTGTTGCGCTTCCAGCGGGGCACCGGCGACGACCGCAGGGTGTACGAGGTGGAGCTGGCGCCGCGGTCGGCGTACGTGCTCGCCGGCGCGGCGCGGGCGAGCTGGCAGCACAGCATCCCGCCGGTGCCGGCCCTCCGCCACTCGATCACCTTCCGGCAACTCGGCGGCAGATGACCGGCATGGCCCTGGGCCCGCCGGCGCCCGGAGCCTCGCGACCGGGTGCCCGCCGCCCGCGGCCTCCCGGCCGTCGCTGCGGCCGTGACCTGCGCCTCGGCCGACCCGCCGCTGCACCGGCCGGCCCGTTGGGCGCTGACATACTCGGCAGTCATGGTGCTGTCGCGCGGTTGGGCGCTCTTCCTCACCGGGGTCGGGATCTGGACCTGGGTGATCTGGCCGAGGTTCGCGGTCGCCATCTGGAAGGACCCGCGATCCTGGTCCACCGGCACGGTCGGCGACTTCCCCGCCACAGGCTTCCTCTGGATCCACGCTTTGTTGATCGCGGCGTCCCTGGCCATCGGCACCACCGTCGGGGTGCTCGGCGTCCGCGCCTGGCTGGCCGGGCGGCGTACCGGCCGGTCGACGCGCTGACGGAATCGCCGCCTGACCCCGCGCAACATCCGGGCCGCGGGGCGCCGTGCGCGCGGGGCCTGACCTTCCGGAAGATCCGTCGAGCGTGCCGCACCGCCGCCGACCAGGCCGGATAGCCGGGCGGGAATGGTGTGACGGGGGACGCCACCCCCGGATTTGACGTTCAAACCCGCAGACGCGTAACTTTCTCTCTGCCAGCGCGGAACGGGGCGAACAGGGCGAAAGACCTGGAGTTCCAGACCACACTGGTGTCGGGTCGGTCGGGAGTCAGCTCCCGGACGGCACGGGCCGGGCGGGGCCCGCCGGATCTGCCGCGAGGCGGATTTGGCGGAGCGGAGCCGACCGGGTAAGGTTTGACGCCGGCAGGGAACCGGGCGAGCTCGCGGGAAACCGCAGAGCGGCCGGTCTGCCGAAATCCGATGATCAGGTGTGGCGGTTCGCCGCTGCGCACGTTCGTCGGTGCCAACCCGTACGAAGCACGACAGACCGGGACAAACGGTTTGACGCGGCGGAGACGGTGAGGTAACGTAGTAAAAGTGCCCGGCGCGAGAGCGGCGGGGATGTGAACGAAATGCCCCGGGTCGGGGGTCCCACGGTGTGGGGTTTCCGGGCGGTGTGTGGTTGTTCTTTGAGAACTCAACAGGGTGCTTGATAAGCCAGTGCCAAATTGATTTATACCCCGGACTGGCCGAGCCTTTTG
>NZ_JBEYTP010000061.1:0-29088 GCF_040643125.1 Micromonospora sp. NPDC047465 | reverse complement strand
GACGGCCTCACCTGCGCCATGAAAGCACCGACGTCGGCGGGCGACCACCTCGATTTTCCCGCATGCGCGGCGCCCCGAAGGGACCCGAAAACAGCATGGGAATCGGGTTGATCTGTACCGTGAGTAGTTGTGCCGCCATGGGGATTGAACACGGAGCGTTCAGATCGCGGGTGGCCATCTGCCCTTGTTGGCCGATGCTGACCGCTGCATCGGGCACGCATGGGGCACGCCGACCGCTTCGACGGCTGCGGGCCGCCTCGCTGCCTCACGGCCCCTTCCTTGCAAAGGCGGCTCGGTGCCGTGGACGGTTACAAATCGCAGATACTGCATCACCGGTGTCAACCTTCTCGCCACGACCCGGGTCGTAGTGGATAGCCGAGATGAAGCGGGGGCCGGATGGCGGGCGATGACGACGGGTTTAGGGAGTTCGTCGATGCACGGTACATGGATCTGCTCCGCATCGCCTACCTGCTGACCGGCTCGGCACACGAAGCCGAGGACCTGCTCCAGGGCTCGTTGGTGAAGGTGATGCGTCGGTGGAAGCGGATTGACGACCCGGTGGCTTACCTGCGGCGGGTGATGGTCAACCAGCACATCAGCGTGTGGCGTCGATACCGGGCTCGGGAGGTGATAACCGCGTCGCCGCCGGACCGATCCTTGGGCGACGTGGCGGACGGTGTGGCCCAGCGCCATGCTCTCGATGCCGCGCTGCGGTCGCTGTCGCCCCGCACCCGGGCGGTGGTCGTGCTGCGATACGTGGCCGACGTGCCAGAGGCGGAGGTCGCCGCAACTCTCGGCTGCTCGGTCGGCACGGTGAAGAGTCAGGCGTCGCGTGGCCTGGCCCGACTGCGGGTCGCGCTGAGCCCGGTCGACCAGCCGGAAACGACAGTGGGGAGCGACACGTGACGATCGATGACCTGGTCGGGCGTGCCCTGACCGAGATGACGGAGGGCCTGCGGCCGCAACCCGATCCGTACAGCCGGGTGCGGGCCCGCCTCCAGCGCAGTCGACGCCGGACACGCGCCGCGGTGGGGCTGTGCATGGCGGCGGTGGTGTCGGCGACCGGTGCCACGGTCATCGGGCCTAGCCACGGCGGCGGCCCGCCGATGATCGAGCCCGAGCCGGGCTGGCAGACGATGCTCAGGTGGGCCGAACGGCTCGCGGACTCGCCGCCGCGCGGGGCGGTGGGCGCGGATCCCGCCTTCGTCGCCGACCTCGCGAACCGGATCTCGGAGCGGCAGCGAGCCGGGGCCTACCGCGTGAAGGCACCGGTACGTCAGGTAAAGGTGCTCTTCGTCGACGACATCGGCTCGCGGCGGATCGCCCTGGTAGCGTTCGCGCTCGCCCAGCCGGACTCGTCCACCCAGTGGCCCAACGCGCACGCGTGGTTCGTCGCCCCACGGGGGGCCAGCGCAGAGGTCCTCGCCGCGCCGCCCGACCAGGGTGAGGGCGACGGGCTGGAGCCGTTCATGAGCACCACGGTGCCCGGAGATGGTGTTGACCCGGTCGAGCCGATCTCGGTCGGGGTAGCCCCCGCCGGCTGCGAGTTTGCCACTGCCCCGCTGCCGGAGGCCACAGCGTGGCAGCCGGAGCCCACCGGCTCATACATCGTGCGTACGAAGCAGACCCAGCGCCCCGAGTGGTGGCAGATCACCTGTGACGGCGTCGTACGGGTATCCCAACCGGCTCCGGGCAGCCTCATCAGCGCCCGGGTCACCGATGCGCAACTGGAGAGCGCCGTCGGCACTGCCCGCGGGACCCTCGACCGGGAACAATCCCGGACCGCTATTTCGGCTCTGGCCGGCGGATACGGCTACGCGATCAAGGCCCTGCCGCAGGTTATCTGGAACGGCCGAACGGCCGGCACCGAAGCCGACTCCAACGGCTCGTTCGACGGTCGCGCCGTCGTCCTGGCCGCGCCGGCCGTCCACGGCGGGTGGCTGGGCGAGGTGCAAATCGTGTACGACCACGCGGATGGCCGCAGCGCGACCGGCACCGGGCAGTCCTTCACCACGGACACCGACCCGACCGATCCGTCGTCGATAGTCGCGGTGCGGCTCGGGCAGAACACCTCGACGGTGCTCGTCGTCACACCGGCCGACGCTGCCACGCTGCGGGCCGTCGGCCGCGGGGGCGAGGTGGTCGCCCGGACCCCGGTACGCGACGCCGGCGCGGTGATCAAGGTCGCCGACCCGGCCGGACTCACGATCGAGGCCCTGGATGCAAAGGGCGCCGTGATCGGGCGAGGCGAGATCGTCGAGCAGGGCGGTCGCATCGGCAGCGTGGACCGCTGGGGCGAACGGTGAGATTCAGTAACCACGAGCGCGTCGGACACAACCCGATTGCGCAGGCGAAATGGTCCTCGTCGGGCGTGCCCAGACGCTAAAGGACGTCTCGTAACTCGGTGAAGGCGTTGCCCGGCAACGGTGCTGGTGTCACCCGGCGAGGATGATGTTGTGGAGGTGGGCGATGCCGGAGGCGGTGTCGGTCATTGTGTGGGCGGCGCGGCGGTAGTCGCGCGGGATCTTGAAGCACTTCATGCGGGCCAGTGCGTGTTCGACGTGCGCTCGGGCGGTGCGGTGTTGCTTGTTCAGGTCGGTCTTCCAGTCGGGTAGCTCGCTGCCGTCGGCGGGTTTGCGGTACGGGATGATCACGTCGGGGTTGCCGCGGTAGGCGCCGTCGGCCATGACCGGCCGCCCGTCGAGTTTCTGCTGGATGCCGCTGGTGCGGTAGACGATGGTGTCGTTGCGGTTGCCGGGTTGCGGGTCGCCGAGGGCGACGACGAGGCGGGTGTGGGCGTCGATGGCGACCTGCAGGTTCGTGCTGTAGCGGTAGTTCTTGCTCGGGGCGGCCAGGCGGTGATCCCGGGTCGGGATCAGGGTGCCGTCGACGATGGTGATCTGGTCGACCCGACGTCGGCGGCCCGGCGCCAGGGCGAGCAGGGGGCCGAGGGTGTCGATGACCCGGTGAGCGGCGGAGTGCGACACCCCGAACAGCGGGCCGATCTGCCGCATCGTCAGGTTCGTGCGCCAGTACGCCGCTACCAGCAAAACTCGGTCGGCGAGGTCGAGAGACCACTGCCGTCCCGGACGACCGTCAGCGATGGCGTCACCGCCACGCTCGGCGACCAGCCGGACCAGCCTGCGGAACTGGGCGGGCTGCAGCCCGGTGAACGGAAAGATCCACTCCTGGCGGGCCGCCGAGATCACCTGCACCCCGCCATGATCCACCATGGACCGGTCACCGAGTTACCAGACGTCCCTTAGCGTGACCGCGCTGAGGGACGAGGACACCGCACTTGTGACACGTAGCTGAGGAGGAGACCCGTCATGACCCAGCAGGAAGCGGACGTCTACAAAGTCGTGCTCAACGACGAAGAGCAGTACTCCATCTGGCCTGCGCACCGGACGCCGCCGGATGGATGGCGCGAGGACGGCACCTCCGGCACGAAGGACGAGTGCCTGGCTCACATCGAAAACGTGTGGCAGGACATGCGGCCGCTGAACCTACGCCGGCACATGGGCAGCTAATCTCCTTCACCAGGGGCGGATGCGGAATGACGAGCGTGCGTACCTCGCCCGCCACCGTCAGCACGGGTTGCAGATCACCCCGAGCGGCTTCTGGGCGGCCAAGAAGCGTCCGCCGTCGAAGCGGCAGGTGCGCGATGCGCAGCTGGCGGAAGTCATCGGCCAAATTCACTCGGCGAACTACGGCGTCTACGGAGCTCGCAAGATCTGGCATGAACTGCGCCGCCATGGGCATCCGACGGCCCGGTGCACGGTCGAACGGTTGATGCGTGACGCCGGCCTGGCCGGTGCCGTGCGGGGCAAGAAGATCCGCACCACCACCGCCGATCCCGGGCATGAACGGGCCGCTGACCTGCTCAACCGGGACTTCACCGCTGCCCGGCCGAACCGGTGCTGGGTCGCGGACTTCACCTACGTCGCCGCCTTCTCCGGCGTCGTCTACGTCGCGTTCGTCGTCGACGTCTACTACAGGGCGATCGTGGGTTGGTCCGCGGCGACGAACAAGCGCACCCCGCTGGTCCTGGCAGCCCTGGACATGGGGCTGTGGCGCCGCGACCGCGCCGGCCAGCCGGTAGGGGCGGGACTGGTGCACCACAGCGATGCGGGCAGTCAGTACACGTCGTTTCGGTTCACCACCCACCTGCTCGACGCCGGTATCGACGCCTCGATCGGCAGCGTCGGTGACGCCCTGGACAACGCGTTGATGGAATCCACCATCGGCCTCTACAAGACCGAGCTGATCAAACCCCGAGGCCCGTGGCGCAGCCTCGCCCAGGTCGAACTGGCCACCGCCGAGTGGGTCGACTGGTACAACAACCAGCGCCTGCACTCCGTCATCGGGCACGTCCCACCCACCGAATACGAATCGATGTTCTACGCTCAACCCCAGCCCCATGAGGTGGTTGGAGTCAACAGCTGAGGTCTCCACAGAACCCGGGGCGGTTCAGGGCGTGCCCCGCGCCCGGCATTGACACCCCCGTACACCCGGGCCATGCTCGGCACGCAGCCACGTGGTCCCGAGGTCGTGGCAACGGTCCCATCACCGTGGCAAGCGACATTCAGCAGAGCCGGATCATTACGAGTGAGCTTCCGCTCGATGGCCGTCCGTTCGGACTCTGGTCACACATCGGATGGCCTGGAGCACGGGAGGAGCGAGAGTGGACCAGAGAGCAGGACGTCGGGATGGCCGCGCGTTGCACGTCGCCCGCCCACCCTTCGTCGAGCGCGACGGTGTGCTCGAGTCTCTGGTCTCGGCGGTCGACCAACCCACATTGGTCCTGCTGTCCGGCGAAGCCGGATTGGGCAAGTCGCGGTTGATCGCAGAGCTTGACGGCTCCACCCGAGTGCTGGTGGGTCGCTGCCACCGCCTTCGAGACCCGTTTCCGTTGGGGCCTTTCGTCCACGTGCTGCGGACCTTGTCAGCCCGTGGAGGGCTTCGTGACCTCCCCGCTCCAGCCGGGGCGCTGCGGCTTCTGGTGCCCGAACTGGCGCATTCCCTTCCCGCGCTGCCTGACGGCGCCCACGACCCCCGGGTGCTGCGCCATCTGATGTTCCGCGGCATCGAGGCGGCCCTGCGCGGGGCGGCCCCGACCGTGCTGGTGATCGAGGACGCGCACTGGATCGACGAGCAGACACTCGAGTTCCTCGAATTCCTGGTGAGCGATCCCCTTCCCGGCCTGTCGGTCGTGGTGACGTTCCGTGATGGGGAGGTGGATCCGGCGGTTCCCGCGCTCGCCACCCGAGCGGGCGAGTCGATGTCGGTCTCGCGGATCCCCCTGTCGCGGTGGGACGTCAGCGGCTGTGGCCAGCTCGCGGCCGCCATGTTGGGCCTCACGACGGTGACCCCGGAGTTCGCGGAACACCTGTGGCAGCGTTCCTCGGGCTTGCCGTTGGCCATCCGAGAGCTCCTCCGACTGCTCGTGGAACGTGGAACCATCGCCATGCATGACGGTGACTGGGTCCGGCGCAGCATCGATGAACTGGAGGTACCCGCGGGCATCCGAGATCCGGTGCTCGAGCGTGTCTCCCGGCTCACTCCAGAGGCCCAGGCCCTGGTCGAGGGTGCCGCTGTTCTTCAGGGGCCAGTCGACCGGGAGGTGCTGTCCGCGGTGTCGGGCATCCGCGGGCAGGCACTGACATGCGGCCTGCTCAAGGCAGAGACCTCAGGCCTTCTGGTCGAACACGAGGGCACCTACGAGGTATCGCACGTCCTGGCGGCCGAGGCGGTCTACAGCGGCTTGGCAACCGTGCGGCGGGAAGCCCTGCACGGCCGGGCAGCGTTGGCGTTGCGGTCGGCCCGGCCGTGTCCACTGGCACGGGTCGCCCACCACGAACGGGAGGCCGGCGTCCCCGGCTGGCCGGACACCGCGGAAGCCGCTGCCGACCAGGCACTGGCCGTGGGTGACGACGCGGGTGTCGTCGCCGCGCTCGAACCTGTGCTCTTGGAAGCGTCCGTGCCGCGGGAGCAGCGCGCGCGGGTGCTTCTTACCCTGTCGAGGGCCGCCATCTACACCCTCCGCGGCATCCGCCTCCTGAAGGTGTTCGAGGCGGAAGTGGCGCGCGATGACGGGTGCCTGACACCGGACATACGCGTCCGGGTGGCGAGCAACGCGAGCCAGCTGGCGAACAACCATCTCTGCGACGCCGCCCCTGGCGGTGCCTTGGGTTCGCTCGCGAGGCTGGAGGGCGTTTCTGACTCAGCCGGGCTCACGGCCGAGCTTATGGCCATCACGAGGTGGCTGCCGGGACGCTCGACCGCGGGGATCGGGGACGCCCTGACGGACATCGAACGGCGTATCCGGGTCGCGGCCCTGGACGACGATCGGCGGCAGCAGCTGGACATGATGGTCGACGAGGTACGACTGTTCGCGGGGGTCGCCGACCCGGTACGGCTCGCGAAGCGCGCGTTCGGGCCGCCCGACAGCCGCACGATGTTCGTTGGCCACACGAGCCTGGCCGAGGTTGCCGTGGCAACCGGCGACCTTCGGTTCGCGGTACGGCTGCTGGACCTGTGCGATGACGTGGACGACCCGAGGATCGTGCCGTTCACGCTTCGCGGGAGAGGCGTCACGATCCGGCTGCTTGTCGATTTCTTCCGTGGCAAGTGGTCGAACCTGATGGGGCCGACCGGTGTCCCACGGCGGTCCTCGGGCCCTGAACCCAGCGATCGCTTGGTGGAAGATGCCTGCTTGGCGGCGCTTTCCCTGGCCGTGAAGGGACCGACGGCCGCGGCCGTCGAACAGCTGGATCGGGTGCTGACGGTGACGGCCGCCGGTAGCCAGCACACCGTGCTCGCGCTGGCGCTCACGCCGCGGGTCCGCGCAGCACGGGCGACCCCCGAGCGGGGGCACGTGCCGGGTGTCGACCGCTTCCTCGCCGCAGTCCCTGATCGGGCGATCATCCCCTGCCTGTACCGAGCGCTGCCAGCGGTGACCACCCTGCTGCTCGCCGATCGGGAACGTGAGCGGGCGCAGCGGATGGTTGCCGCGTTTGCCACACGGGCGGAGCACATCCATGCCCCGCTGGCTCCCGCATCGCTCGGCTATGCCCGTGGTCTGCTTCTGCTGGACCGTGATCCCGGAAGCCAGGAGGCGATGGAGCTTCTCTGCGCGGCGGCGAACCAGTACGACCTCATCCCCATGCCCTACGAGGCAGCGCACGTACGGGAGACGGCCGCGCGGGCCCTCGCCGGCCATGATCCCTCCCGGGCCGAACACCTCATGGCGGCGGCGATCCGTACCTTCCAGGACCTCGGCGCATCATGGGACCTCGGCCGGACCCGTCACACCGCACGGGCTAACGGGTGGTCCGTCCCGGGTCTGGCACGGGTCGGCAGGCCAGCCTACGGAAACAGCTTGTCGCCGCGAGAGCGGGACGTCGCCGAACTCGCCGCGCAAGGGCTTACCAATGAGGAGATCGCCCAGCGGCTGTACGTGTCGGTGCACACGGTCCGAAAGCATGTCGCTGCCGCACTGCGAAAGCTCGGCGTCGACTCCCGGCGCCGGCTTGCCCAGCGGCTGGCGGCGACCGCGGACGCCTGACCGGCCGGGCTGTCCACATTCTTTGGGCCGGCTCGGCCCATGGTAGCCCCGATATCCGGACCCTAGCGTTCACGCATGGCCAGACGTCCAGCACCTCCCAGGGCTCGGAAGCCCGCCCTCCCTCCGCAACCGCCGGATGCCACGGGATGTCCGGCGGCTGCGGACCCGGCCGAGGAGAAGGCCCCAAGCACGGAACGCACGCGACCGCCCGAGGTGACGGGTGAACCGCCTACGGAGACCGGCGGCTGGGGTCCGGTGTGAACCGCTGAACGCACGGTTCCGCTGCTCGGAAACCCACCCGAAGGTCGGACGCTGGTACGTCGCCAACGGCCAGGAACCCTTTTCCAGAGAGAGGTCCCTATGCAAGCAGCACCATCATCGCGGCCCAGGAGAGCAGTCGCCGCGGCCATCCTCGTCGTCGGCATGCTGCTCTCCGCCGCGCCGGGCGCCTCCGCCGCCCCAGGATCGGCTGCGGGTGCACCTGCCGGGCAAGCGACCGGCAACCCCAAGATCGAGGACAAACTGCAGCGGAGGTTCGCAAGCGCGCCCGGCAAGGCACAGGACTTCTGGGTGACCTTCCGCCACCAGGCAGACCTGGCCGATGCCAGCCGGGTCGCAGATTGGGGTGACCGTGGTCGCGCGGTCGTGACGGCGCTGCGCAAGGCTGCCCACGACAGCCAGACCGGAACGCTGAACATGCTGCAGGCACGCGGCGTTGCCTACCGGTCCTACTGGATCTCCAACGCGGTGAAGGTGAACGGCGGCACGGCCGACCTTGCCACAGCGCTGGCCGCGCGCCCGGAGGTGACACAGGTACTGGCGCCGACGATCTACGCAACCCCGAAGCCCATCGACAAGACGACCGCCAGCGCCACCGCCGCGAACCTCGACTGGGGGCTCGCGAACATCAACGCCGATGATGTCTGGGCGTCCGGGATCGACGGCAACGGCATCGTCGTCGCCGATCTCGACACGGGTGTCGACTACCGTCACCCCGCGCTTGTCAACCAGTACCGCGGCAACAACCACGACGGCACGTTCACGCACGACTACAACTGGTTCGACGCGTCGGGTCGATGCACCGACGCACCCTGCGACGGCCACGGCCACGGCACACACGTCATGGGGACGATGGTCGGCGACGACCGCGCCGGGAACCGGATCGGGGTCGCTCCCGGCGCAACCTGGATCGCCGCCAACGGCTGCGACCCCTGCACCGCGGACAACCTCCTTACGGCCGGGCAGTGGCTGCTCGCGCCCACCCGGTCGAACGGCAGCGCGGCCGAGCCGTCCAAGCGCCCCAACGTCATCAACAACTCGTGGGGTAGCATGTCGCCGTCGGTCGACCCCTGGTTCGACGACCTCGCCGCAGCCTGGGACGCCGCGGGCATCTTCTCGGTCTGGTCCAACGGCAACATCGGCCCCGGCTGCGCGACCGCCGGCGCGCCCGGCTCAAGGACCGCGCGCTACTCGGTCGGCGCATACGACGCGAACGACACCATCGCCCCCTTCTCGTCCCGTGGCGCCGGCCAGGACGGCCTGATCAAGCCGGACATCTCCGCTCCCGGCGTCAACGTCCGCTCGGCCGCTGCCGGATCCACCGGCTACGTCGCCATGAGTGGTACCTCGATGGCCGCCCCCCACGTCGCTGGCGCGATCGCCCTCCTCTGGTCCGCATCGCCGAGCCTCGTCGGTGACATCCCGACCACACGCAACCTGCTCGACCTGACCGCCCGGGACACCGAGGATCTGCAGTGCGGCGGCACGCCTCAGGACAACAACGTCTATGGCGAGGGTCGGCTGGACGCGGCCGCCTTCCTGGCCAACCGGCAGGTCGGTACCGTGACCGGCACGGTGACGCAGGAGTCCGGGGGCCCGATCACCGGCGCGCAGCTCGTGCTGACAGGTGGGTCGTCCGAACACCCGATCCAGCGCACCGCCCAGACAGGCCCGGGCGGTACGTACCGGATCGGTATGCCGGCCGGCGCCTACAACGTGAAGGTCACGGCCTACGGCTTCGTCGGCGACGAAACGACCCTGACTATCACCGCGGACACCGCGACGACGCAGAACTTCACCCTGGCCACGGCGCCCATGGTCACCGTGTCCGGGCGGGTGACCGACGGGTCCGGTCACGGCTGGCCGGTGTACGCCGAACTGACCTTCCCGGGCTACCCCGCCAACCCGGTCTACTCCGACCCCATGACCGGGGAGTACAGCCTCCGGCTGCCCGCTGACGCCGACTACGACGTGACCGTCGACCCGGTCTACGACGGCTACCCCGCGACCCGGGAGACACTGAGCCTGGGCACGACAGATCGCCGCTTCGACCGGTCCGTCGAGATCGACACCCAGGCCTGCACGGCCCCGGGGTACGGGTGGAACGCGACGGAAGCCACCTTCACCGGATGGCAGGCCACGACCCCGCAGGACGGGTGGCAAGTCACCGGCAAGAGTGGGTCCTGGCGATTCGACAACCCCGCGCAGCGGCCCCAACCGGGGGCCGACAACCGGTTCGCGATCGCAGACCCCACCACCCTTGGCAACAAGGCCATCACCACGACCCTGACCTCGCCGGCCGTGGACCTCAGCGGCCAGACGAACCCGGAGCTGTCCTTCGACACCCGCTACCTCGGGACGGCGCGCCAGCAGGCGTCCGTCGAGTACTCCACGGACGGCAGTCGCTGGCAGACCGTGTGGTCAGCCGGAGGCGGGTCGGTGATCGGACGCCAGACGGTCTCGCTGGCGCAGATAGCCAACAGGCCCGAGGTGCGAATCCGGCTCACCTTCGCCGGCCCTGCGGGTGGCTACTGGGCCGTGGACAACCTCTTCATCGGCACACGCACCTGCGTGCTGCGCGCCGGCGGAATGCTCGTGGGCCAGGTGGCCGACGCTGCGGGCCAGGCGCTGCCCGGCGTGGAGATCCGCGTCGAAAGCAACACGCGTGACCACGCCGTCAGCCGGGAGTTCCCCGACGACGTCAACCTCGCCGGGCGCACCTGGTACTGGCTGTTCTCGCCAGTCAGGACCACACAGGCGACCGCCACGCGACCCGGGTACCGCGTCGTGGCCGCTGACGTGACGATCACTCGCGACCGCCTGATCCGACACGACTTCCAGCTCGAGCCCATCGCCTGACCCGACACGACTTCCAGCTCGAGCCCAACGCCTGACACCACGCGTCGTAGGCCGTGACCAGACAGGAGTACCACCCACCATGCGCTCCATACCGTTACCAGCTCGCCACGCCTCGCGGCGAACCGGCCCCCCGCACGCGCTGGGCCACCGCCGACGGGCCACAGTGATCGCCACCCTCGTAGGCCTCGCCGGACTGGTGCTCGGAAACACAGTCTCCGCCAGCGCCGCCACTCCCACCACCGGCGCCGACACATCCCACACCCTCCCAGGCGAACTCTCCCTCGACGAACCGACGGGGCCGCGCCTCAACGATGCCCGTACGATCACCCTCCTCACCGGCCAGCAAGTCACCGTGAGCAGCGATTCGATTGGCGAAGTCACCGTGACGCCAGCTGGGGCGGTCGGGGTCGGGGCCACGGACCAGCTGCCCGGTGACGGCCCGGTCAGGCCGGTTGAGCTCCAGGTGACGGGCGTCGAGGCGCGGGGCAAGCCGACGGTGCTCAGCGCCGTCCCCCCGGCGGCGACCGCGCTCGTGGACTCCGGCGTCATCGACCGCGACCTGTTCGACCTCAACGTCCTCGCCTCCCGTGGGCTCGGCGTCTCAAGTACGCCGGTCACCGTCTACTTCGACGGTGTGACGACGGCGGCCGAGGCCGAACAGAAGGCGGACGCACTCCCGGGCTCCACATACGTGTCCGGGACGGCTGGCCCTGGGCAGGCCACCGTGTCTGTCCCGGCCGCGTCCAGCGCGACCTTCTGGGACGCCGTCACCACGGCGCGGCGTTTCGACCCGGGTAGCCCCGAGGGGCAAGTCTGGGCGCATCACCCCGCAGGCGCCCCCCGGGACCTCGCCGATGGGCTGGCCGGCCTCAGCCTTGACGGAGCGCCGCTGCCTGCGGCGCCGACCAGCACCACCCCGAACTACCAGCTCACCGTGCGGGTCCACGCCAGCAAAGATCCCGCCCGCTGGTCATGGGGCGAGGAGCTCGGGATGGAGTTCACGGCCGCATCCGCGCCCCTGATCGGTGTCACGGGACCGACGGCAGGCAAACTTGTCAACCCGAGCTTCTCCTGTGAGGGGACCAAGCCGGTCTGTGGGACGGTCGTGCTCACCTACACGCTGCCGGCTGGCGTGTACTACCTGAGCGCCCACTTCACGGATACGCGCTACACCACGTCGGCGACGACCTTCTTCGAAGAGCCAGAGGTTGCGGTCTTCGGGAACCGGACCATCGACCTCTCCATGGATGACGGCATCTGGATCGCTCCCCGTGCCCCCAAGCGGAACGAGCTCGCCAGCTACGGGATCAGCAAGCGCCGCGAGCTGCCCGACGGCCAGGTCGTCTACAACCTCGCCGCGGGTAACGGGGAAGCAGGGGTTGTTGGTTACTACCTCGTCCCTACCACGGCCCCCACCCGCACCGGCGCGTACAACATGCACATCAACGACCAGTGGCGCGAGCCCTACATAACTGTCACCACCGACCGCGGACTCGACCTTCGCGCGAGGTACCCGTACCACGAGCCGGCCGAGCCGGGAGAGCAGGGCTACCGGCCGGAACTCAGCCTGCGCGACACGCGGCTGCGGGTCGTCGACGCGGGCGTTGGTGACGCCGACGACTTCGCGCGCATCGACGCGAAAGGCAAGCTCGTGGTCCTCGGCCCGAGCCCACAGCAGCAGGTCGCTTGCGGCATTGAGCGACAGGTGATCGAACGCGCCACCACCGCCGGCGCCGTGGCCGTCGTCTTCGACCCACGGACCGACCGTCACCCGACCGGCGTGTGCAACGTCTTCCACTGGGTACCGATCCTCGAGGGAGACGTGGCGGTGCCAGCGCCGAACCTGCCCGTGCTGTCCATTCAGCCCGACGAGGCGCGACAGCTCAGGGCGCAACTCACGCAACAGACCGTCACCGTCCGCGTCGACAGTCCCGGGCACACGGGCACGGGCTACCTCTACGAGCTGAGCCGGGATTTCAGCGGCGGTGTCCCCGCCTCCATCGACCAGACCGTCACCGCCGACCGGCTCGCGACCCGGAACACGACCCTGCGGGGAACTTCCGGGATCGGCCCGCAGCTCAGCACCTACTCGTGGTACCCGGGGTTCAACCTCCTGATGAACTGGTCCGTCGGGATGTTTCCGACGACCACGCCGGGCCGTTCCATCACCGAGTACCTCTCCGTGTCCCGGGACGTGAAATGGCAGCGCACCTGGGGGGCCGCAGGAGCGGAGCAGGCGACCGAGCTGGTCACCCGGAGCGACACAAGAGAGGAAGTGTGGTTCGCGCAGCCGCAGTCGGTCGGGCCGCCCGCGGTCCCCAGCGAAACCCTTGACTGGGACGACTGGTCGTTCTGCAGCTTCTGCCGAAACGGCGACATCCTGACGCCATTCATCTACATCGGGCACCCGGAGCCCCGTCACACGAGCACAACAGGATGGCTGCCGGCGATGGTGATGACCGACAGCCGAGGACAGCAGGTCCCTGTGACCAAGGACCCGGTCGGTCTGCGGGCCTTCCAGATGTCACCTGACGAGGAGCTCTACACGTTCACGAGCACCATGCCCACGGGGGACCGGTTCGAGTGGCGGTTCACGTCCGCCCGGGTGACCGGTGACCGCCTGCCACCAGGTGCCACCTGCCATAACAAGTACCTCTACAGCGGCCCCTGTGGAGCTCCGCAGCCACTGATCTTCCTCCGCTACCTCGTTCCGCTCGACAGCGGGAACTCCGCCCCGGCGGCAAGCCACCACACTGTCACCATCACGCCGTACCACCAGGCTACCGACGGCCCAGCGATCCGTCAGGTCGCCACCCAGGTCAGCCTTGACGGCGGTACTACGTGGACACCCGCCAAGATGAAGCCGCTCAAGAACGGTTCGTGGACGGCGACCTTCGCAGTGCCATCCCTCGTCGACACCGACGGCTCTGTCACGCTACGCACCACCGCCACAGACGACGCGGGTAACACGACAGACCAACTCCGCGTCCACGCCTACGGTCTCAGGTAGGTCCGCCTTCGGGCCGAGAGCGTGGACCCACGCATGACGCCGGCAACACCCCGGTCAGTTGGTTTGCCCCTGGTGTTCGGGGCAAACCAACTGACCGGGGCTCTGGATCTAATACGGCAGCCGCCGTTTGTGATCAATGAGCGCTTTTCATCGTGGGTTTTGGCTGGTCGGGCCGTGGTGTAGGGCGAGGATGGCCTCGGTTGACGGTCTTCTGTCGGTGGGACAGTCGCGGCCGGTGACGGCGGCGCTTGAAGGGCGTGCCGATGCTGCCGCCGGCGCCTTGGTATGCCTTGTCGGCGAAGGTTGTCATGTTGATGCTGCTCAGCGCGTCGATCAGGCCGTGGGTGCGGGCGGCGGTCAGGTCGTGCACGGCGCCGGGCAGGGCGGGCGAGGCCCAGATGAGGCGTCCCTTGCAGTCCGCGATGACCTGCACGTTGACTCCGTGGCGCTTGTGCTTTCCGGAGTAGTACGGCCTCTGGTCCGCGACCCGGTCGATGGGGATCAGGGTGCCGTCGAGGATCGCGTACGCGAGCCGGGCGATGCGCTGCATGGCCGCGTTCAGGTCCTCGGCGTGCGTGGCGAGCAGGTCGATGGCTTCTCGGACGTACCGCCAGGCGGTCGTGACGCTGACCGCGAAGCCGCAGGCCAGACGGGCGATGGGGTCACCGTTACGGAGATGGGCCAGGGCGAGTAGGGCTTGCCGGCCGGCATCGAGGCGCCGCCACCGGCCCCGGCGCCGGATGCGTTCGGCGCGGATGAGGTCGGCCAGGTGGTTGAGGGTGCGGCTGGACAGCGCGACCGCGGACGGGTAAGACAGCACAGCGAGGCTCCCGGTTGGGGCATCGGGTTTTGGTCGACTGCTGTCTTACCGGGAGCCTCCTCCTATGTCGATAGACCCTCGCCCGCACCCACCGTGACCAGGCCCATCACGATGAAAAGACCTCACTGATCAGGGCACCCCTGCCCACAGACACCAGGAGGCGCGCACCGTGCCAAGCCATCTGCGCTCCCGAGTTCTCACCTCCGCGCTCGTCGGGCTCACTCTGCCGGTGGCGTTCCTGTCCGGCTGCGGAGAGGATGCCCCTGGCCGGACCATGGAGGCGGACGGAGTGATCACGTTCGTGGCGCCGGAGGCCGACGGGGGCCAGGACGCCGAGATCATCGGTGAACTGGTGATGGGCAAGGGCCAGTGCCTGGCCGTGCGGACTGCCGAGAACCAGACGCTGGTCGTCGTGTGGCCGGCCGGAAGCGAACTGAAGACCGGGGGCAGCACCAGGGTTGAGGTGCCCGGCGCGGGCACCGTCCAGGTCGGCTCCACCTTCACCGCCTCTGGCGGCTACGCCACCCCACCACTCGGCAACGGCATGCCCACCATCCCGGAAGCCTGCACCAGTGGCACGGAGGAAGTCGCCGTCATCGACAGCGTCCGGCGCCAGTAAGCACGTCCGACTGGAAACAGATGGTCGTGCTGGTGGCTAGTACGGCAGCCGCCGTTTGAGATTTTGCTGCTCAACAGGGGTGAACGGAAGGCGGCCACCGCGTGATCGTCTGTGCGTTGTGGACACAACATCAGATCTTGCGGTGGTCGCGTGCCACAGCGTAGCCGTTGCTCGATGGGAACGTGTGTTGGCCGGGGTGCTGGGGTGCTTCGCGGGTCGGTTCGGGCGGGTGGAGCCTCGCCGTGCGGCGGCGGCGTTCGTGACGGGGCTGCTGTCCGATCTTGAGGTCAAGACTTGCTGGCAGCTGGCCGAGCATGCCGGTCATGCCCGGCCGGACGCGATGCAGCGGCTGTTGTATCGGGCGGTGTGGGACGCCGACGCCGTCCGCGACGACCTGCGGCAACTGATCGCTGACCGGTTCGGTGACCCGGATGCGGTTCTGGTGGTCGACGAGACCGGTGACCTGAAGAAGGGCACGCATTCGGTTGGGGTGCAGCGGCAGTACACCGGCACGGCTGGGCGGATCGAGAACAGCCAGGTCGGGGTGTTCCTGGGCTACGCCGGGCGGGACGGGCACACCCTGATCGACCGACGGGTGTATCTGCCGGCGTTATGGACTGACGACCGGCAGCGGTGCCAGGCCGCGGGCGTGCCCGACGAGATCGAGTTCGCCACCCGGTCGGAGTTGGCCGCCGACATGGTCACCGCCGCCCTCGACGCCGGCGTCCCCGCGGGGTGGGCCGCAGCGGACGAGGCCTACGGCAACAGCGCCGCCTTCCGCAACCGGCTGCGCGAACACGGGCTCGGCTACGTCCTCGCGGTATCCCGCAGCCACCTCATCCCGCTCGACGGCGGCAAGGTGAAGGTCCGCGCCGACCGGGCCGCCGCCGAACTGCCGGCATCGGCCTGGCAACGCCGCTCAGCCGGCGCCGGGTCGAAGGGACCCCGCTACTACGACTGGGCCTGGCTCGACGACGTGTGCACCGATGCCGACCCCGACGACGCAGGCCGGCACAGCCTCCTGATCCGCCGCAACACCACCACCGGCGAGTTGGCCTTCTACCGCTGCTGGACACCACGCCCGGCCACCCTCGCCCAACTCGTCCGCGTCGCCGGGATCCGCTGGACCGTCGAGGAGAGCTTCCAGACCGCCAAAGGCCAAGTCGGCCTGGACCAGCACCAAGTCCGCCGCTGGGACTCCTGGCACCGGTTCACCACCCTCGCTCTGGCCGCCCTCGCCGTCCTGGCGATCTGCGCCGCCGACGCCGCTACCAGCACCACCGACAACGGCGAGAACATCGGGCTGATCAACCTGACCGTCAACGAAGCCCGCCGCCTGCTCAACATCTTCATCGTCCGCCCGGTCAGCGACCTCGCCCACCGTTTGCACTGGTCAGGCTGGCGCCGCCAGCACCAAGCCCGAGCCCGAGCCCGAGCCCGACGATCCCACTACACACGCCGCCTCAACCTCGAACTCCGGCCATGATCGCGAACGGCGGCTGCCGTACTAATCACGCCGCTGGGATGGCTCGGCCCGGAAGCCGCAGCCCTTGCGACCGAGTGGGGTCCCAACCTCACAGTCAGGACCCACTCGAGCCGATGTCATGCGAGCGGATGGGGCTCGCTGGTAAGTGCCGCCAGCGCGGCGGCTACTTCGTGGATGGTGGCACGAACGTAAGTGGCGGTGGTTCCGGCGTCACCACCGCTGCCAGAGTGACCGGCGTAGGCGCGAGCGATGGCGTAGCCGAAGTTCCGCTCCACCCACGTCAACGTGGTGTGCCGCAGCCAGTGGGTGCTGATCTGCTGCGCATGTACCCACGGCAGGTGCTCACCGATCCGCACCCACAGATGATCGTACCGCCGGTAGGTGATCGGCTGCCCGCTGCGGTACCGGAACAACGCCCCCTCCTCGGTCGCGTGCCGCTGCTCCGCGTGCCGCAGCAGGTACCGCATCAGCGTCGGCGACACCGGCTGCCACCGCACCGTCTCACCCTTCTCCCGCAACAGGATCAGACACTGATCCGGGTCCAGGTCGACCGGCCGCAGCGCCAGCGCTCCGCCCCGACGGCACGCCGTCTCGGTGTGCAGCCGGAGCAGCAGACTGTCCAACGCCGGATCATCACCCGTAGACGCCGCCACCTCGTTGATCTCCGCCAACCGCGCATCCGCCAACGCCCGCCGGGTACTCGGCAACCGCCGCGGCTTCGCCACCTTCAACGCCGGGTTGTCCGCCTCCGAGATCAAACCGTCGGCGACCGCCCGCCAGTAGAGGCAGCGCAACGACGCGATCAGATGCTCCGCCGCGCTGCGCCCACCCCGCGCGTTACGCCGGGCCACCACATGCGTCTTGACGTACTCCGCCAACCGCTCGATCTCCGACGGCGTCGGCTCGTCAATGCGCCGCGCGCCCCACTGCTCGACCAAGCGCTTCCAGTACGACCCGTACGCTCGCCGAGTGCCCGCGGTGACGGCAGCCGCCACGACCGGCACGTATTCGGCAAACGTCGGTGCCGGCGGACGGTCCGACGCCGCTGCCACCAGGTCCGCCGGGGAGATGCCCATCCGCGACAGCAGCAGCCGGGCGGCCTCCAGTTCCGCTTTGCTCGCCGTGCCCGCGCTCATGCCGGATCACCACCCAGTACCGCGCGGTCGGCCTGGGCGACCATCTCGTCCAAGGCGATAGGCGGGTACACCACGAGCAGGTTCGCGACGGGGTCCGCGGTAAGTAGGACACGGTCGCCCGCCGAGAGCCCGCACCAGTGTCGTACCGAGGACGGCAGCAACAGGTGCCCCTGACCGGTGACAGTGAAGACTCCCTGGCGATCTCGGCGCGCGACGACGACGTTTTCGCCTTGACGGATGTCCAGGCGGGCACCAGGTTCCCAGCCCATTGCTCCGATGATTGACCGATCACGGATCCGGCCACTGCTGTCGACCGAAGCCAGGCGATACATCCTCGCCTCGGTGCGCTGGCGCGGGAGTGCAGGCATCGGTAACGGTGGCCGACGAAGCGGGCCACCAGAGCTAGTCCGAGTAGAGCGCCCCTGGTCCGGAAGCAGGACCGGAGGGACAACGGAAGCCACCGAGGGCTCAGTCACATCGACCACCACCGACCGCCGGCGCGAGGCCGGTGAAGGTGATCGGGAAGATCAGATTCGCGTGGTCAATGACGCTTGACCACCAGCACGTCGGAGACGGCACGGGTGCCGCAAGTTTGTGTCCGAGGGGGGAGATGAACCCCCACGCGTAGCACCCAGGCACAAAATGGGTGCTCATGCGACTAAGGATAGCTCAATACAGAGCGTAAACGCTACAGGCGCAAGCCGGCCACGGGCACCCTTCGCGCAACCAACGCAATAGATTTCATCCGCCTCTCCAACGCTCAGCGCGTTTGCCAATCTGGCCAGGGGAATGAGGATTCCGACGGGCAGAACCTGTGCGAGGTGTGCCCTTCGGCGCAAGGCTATGCGGTGAAGCGCCGCCAACGGATCCACGGAGGGATGCGCTCTGGTGTTGTTGTCGCCAACCAGGAATCTTCACCTGCCACGCTGCGCGCTGCGGCGCGATGGGAAGCCACTCCCCCACCGCGCCGCCTGGGGGCGAGTCAGATTGGCCGGTCAGGGCAAAGTCCCTGTCGCCGGACCGTGGGAGGTCTCGCGCGCCGTGACGAATGGGTGCGGCTGGCCGGTCATCGCCGACAACGCGCCAGCGACCGCGTGGAGGTCGGCCTTGATATAGGTGGTGGTGGACGATCCTGGGCTGTCGGTCTGGCCGGCGTAGGCGCGGGCCACACCGTAGCCGAAGTGGCGTTCGACCCAGGTCAGGGTGGTGTGCCGCAGCCAGTGGGTGGAGATTCCTTGCGCGGCGACCCAGGGCAGGCGTTCGCCGATGCGTTTCCACAGGTGGTCGTAGCGGCGGCTGCTGATCGGCTGGCCATTGCGGTAGCGCAACAGCCCATCGGTGGGCAGAACGGCGCCGCGGACGCGGGCGTGGTCGTGCAGGTGCTCGGCGAGGTCGAGGCTGACCGGCTGCCACCGCACCGTGCCTTTCTCAGCCAGCCGCACGAGCCCGTTGGTGGCGTCCAGGTCGACAAGCCGCAGGGCGAGGGCACCACCACGCCGGCAGGCACTTTCGGTGTGCAGGCGCAGCATGAGCGCGTCGAGGACGACATCGTTGCCGCTGCTCCGCACCACCGCGTTGATTTCCTCCAACTCGTACGGCGTCAGAGCGCGGCGTGGGCTCGGAAGGCGGCGGGGTTTGGCGACGCGGTGGGCGGGACTGGCCGACGCGTCGATCAGACCGTCAGCGACAGCCCGGGAGTAGAAGGCACGGGCGGCGGCGATGACGTGCTCGCCGGCGTGCCGACCGTTGCGGCTGTTACGCCGCGACCGCGCCGTAGCGATCATCTGCTGTTTCATCGCCTCCACGTCGCTGGCCGCCACACGGTCCAGGGGCCAGTCACCCCACGCGGCGGCCATCCGCTCCCAGTACGTGCCGTAGGTACGTCTCGCGCCCGGGCCTGCCGCCGCGATCACGCGGGGCAGATACTCCGCAACCGTCGGCACTGACACCAACACGCCGGCGTCGGACTCCAGATCGGCCACGGTGACACCAAGGTGGGCCAGGATCTGCCGGGCTGCGGCAACGGTGGCGGGATCAGCAGACACGGTCGCGTCCCGCCACCTCGACGTGCACGTCGGCGAGCAGGCGAGCGACGGCGCCGATCGGGTGCACCACAACCAGGTCATGGGCGACGAGCGCGGCGAGCAGCACCGGCTCGCCAAGCCCAATCCCGCACATACGCCGAACGGACGCCGGTAGCGGCAGTGCACCTCGGCTGCCCGCCCTGTACCGACCATCGCCGGCCGAGGCGATCACGAGCACCCCTTGGTGTGGCTGGATGTCGAGGCGGTGGCCCGGCTGCCAACCCAGCGCACGCAGGATGTGCCGACAGGCGGCAACCCGGCCGCAGCGGGATGGGACAGCCGTCCCCAGCAGAAACTCAGCGACATTGACGACCGCCGGTAGCTGAACTCGAGCGGGCAGTGCTGGCATCGGTACCGGGCGGGGACGTGGACGGGCAGGCAAGACAGCAGGAACGAGCGGACGGACAAGCTGCTCACCGCTCGGTCGGGAAGGTCGTGTCATGACCGTGACAACACCGAGATCAGCGACGACCGCGCTACGAGGGTGTCGATCAACTCTGGGGCGCCAGTGCTCGGGTGGAGGCTGTCCCGGCGGACGACCGCGGCGTCGCACGGTGCCTTGGCGCTTCGCTTCAGCAAGTCTCCAAGAAGCAGCACCGAGGCTGACGTTTACTCAACGTGGCCGATGTGCTGAGAAAGCGCGCGCACGGTCAGCGGCATGAGCGTGTAGTGGATCATCGTGGCGGACCGCGACGCCTTTGCCTTCTTTATCGCCGTCTGCGGGTGCTTGGCGTCGCAGACCAGCGGGATGCACGATGCAGTTATGCCAGGTCAGGTCGAGACGGCTATTCGAGCTCGGGTTGGGGCGGGTACGCGCCTCCCAACGCCGACCGGTCGCGCCACCTTCGGGGTCGGCGAGGTTTCCCCAGCCGGGTTGGTCTTGCTCTTCGGGACCAAACAGACTCGAACGGTCTTCAACTGGTCCTGCCGTGAGGGCATCCCGGGGGTACCTGCACGGACGCGGCTGGGTTCGGGTTGGGGCAAACCGTGATGTTCACGGCAACCAAGGCACATTGGACGGGTATCTCAAGACATCCGTCAAACGGCAGACAGGACTATGTGGCCGTCGTCTTGGAGCGCGCTGGAGTCGTCGATCTGGATCGAGAACGTCCCGCAGGGGGTGCGGCTGCGGCGGACGTGACCACCGTCGGGCGGTGGCTGCCGCTCAGGGCATTCCGTACAGATGGTGACGAGTGCTCGGGTAAACGCCGCGCGTTGTCGGCGGCATGAGAGTGCTCGATGCCGGCCCTCGGCGCGGCGAAGCGAAGCACCGGGATGGCGGGCGACGTCTCGCGGGGGTGGGCAGCGACATGCGCGTCATGTTCCCTCCCGTGATTGGTAGGCGATCAACCAGACATCTGGTGCCGGCCACTCGCAACGGGCTTTCTCGGCGGTCGGGAGAGCGACGTGCCCGCTCATCGGCTACGTCCGCGCGTTTTGCACAGAGATCGCGATCACGCTCCGTGACGCCCGCTCGGCGGCAGAAGGCTGCGCTGCGTCCCAGGTGTCGACGGTCAGCGTGAGCACGCCTGCGATGATCGTCGGCGTAGGAGGTACACATGATCGAGTGGCTTGACGATGTCTGGTCTCGAACACGCGCCGTGCAGATCGTCGAGGGTGGTGAGGACGGCGGTCCTCTTTGCGGTCGTGCGGTTCTGGCTGAGCTACCGGACGCTGTGTCTGTCGAGGCGGCGCGCGAGTTGACCACGACAGGTCGCTTCACCGGTGACATCTGTCGTTGTCACGGTGGGCCGACGATCGTGCTCCGCGATACAGCGGGCGACGTGCTCGCCAGCGCCAGTCTGCATGGCCACGGCTCGGTCAGTTGGGAGCGGTCGCGGTTCCGTAACGACCTCGTCGTGGCGGATCCTGCGGCGCTCCATCTGTTTTTGGCCGGGCACGGAGTACCGAATCAGCTGACCTCGTTCCTGGCACCGTTGGCCGACCTGCTGAACCTGCACGAGGGCCGCCCGCAGTTCCGGCCCGCCAGGAAAGAGGGCAAGCGATACCTGACCGAGCGCGGAGTTCCTGACGTGCTGCATCCTGTGTTGGTCGCCGCCACCGGTCAGCAATGTGGCGAGCTTTCCGATGCACAAGTCGACGACGTCCGTCGACGGCTCACCGCCGCCACGCCCTCACCCACCGCCAGGGCGGCGATCCTGCTGTCCTGGCTGGGCCGGCTCCCCATCCCCGCAGAGGCCCTGTGGGGTGAAGGTGTCCTGGTACGGCAGCTACTCGCCGACCTCAGGCTGCCCGACGTCGCGACCGCGGCCGCCGAAACCCGCACCGGACATGTCGCAACAGGGGTGATCAACCTGATCATGCACTCCGGCGACGACGGCACGCTGGCCACGGCCATCGGCCCGACGCTGCGTCAACTGTTCCCACCGGCACCTGAGGCCAACACCGTACGGTAGCTGTCGAACGTTCGGTCGGCGAACCGCTCGCTGACGCAGATCCCGTAGCCGTCATCGCGCACGCATGTCGACGCGATCGAGCGCGTCGATGATCGGAGACACTTTCACCGTGCGAAACGACCTCGACCAGATCGAAGCGGCTTTCGTCGGCACGCCGCTGGCCGGCCTGCCGATCGGGCACGGCCCGTCGGGCACCGTCCTCGTCGCCGACGTCGACCCCAATCGCCTGCAGGAAGCCTGGCAGGCTGCCGACGCACTGGTGCCGGTCATCGGACGCCGGCCCGTCATGGTCACCGACGACTTCCACGACACACTGAGGATCCGGTCCGAGCCCGATCCGGGCCCATCGGAGTCGGAGCTGCACGCGTTCGCCCAGGCCGCCGAGTCTTCCGACCCCTGGCTGACCTACCGCCACTACAGCGAGGACGACGAGGTCGAGGAGGGCGAGGTCGAGTACTACGCGCGTGGCACGGCAGGCGTCGACCTCACGGCTCTGGTGCCGGATGTGGCGCTGCCGGCTCCGCGCCCGGCGCTGGAGCCTGTACGCCCGGGTGCTTGGCAGCGTGCGGTTCGTGACGCAGACCGACTACTGGTACACGCCTAACAGCGTCCTGCTCATGCTGCTTCCCACCAGCGACGTCCGCAGCTCGGGGTACTGGGTGGACTTCTACGGTGTGCACACCCGGCAGCACCAGCAGACGCTTGCCGAGGTGCTGGCGCAGTGGCATCACCGGTGGGACGCCCGCCTGGTCGCGTCGTGGGGCACCATGCTGCAGTTCCAGGTGGGTCGTCGCCCGGCACCAGGTGACGAGGCATGGACCGCGGCCGGCCAGCTCAAGGCGCTCGCCCCGAACCTCGACCTGAGCCGGTGGGAGGTCGCCGTGGCCTTGCCCGCCGGTGACGCGTGGTTCGTGCACAATCGACCCTGACAACTCGGACGCAGAGCCTCCGCCAAGGTCTGTCGCATTGCCTAGCGCTCGGTCGGCGGCAGATGAGGATGTCGTCCGGACCGCGTCCTGCTGCCCTTTGAACCGTGTATGCCGGTCGACGCGAGACCGCTGATAATTGTTCGGTCATGGCTGAGGATCAACTGAGCGCGGTTCGGCGCAGACTTCCAGAAGGAACGCGAGTCCAGGAAACGGTCATCGGGTTCCCGCGGGTGTCGGCCGAGCGGGCAGGACGGGGCAGGATATGGACCAAGGCACCCGCGACGAGTTGCTCGGCCGCCTGGTTGAGGCAGTCGGGTCCGTCACAGTCGCACACCCGACGCGGGTTGCCATCGACGGACCACCCGCCGCAGGCAAGACCACGCTCGCCGACGAGCTGGCCGTCGTCTTGCGCACACAGGGCCGTGACATCATCCGCGCGACGATCGACGATTTCCTCTTCCCTCGGGCACAGCGCTATCCTCGCGGCGAGTACTCGGCCGAAGGCTGCTACTTCGACACCCACGACTACGACGCGCTAAACCGGGTTCTGCTCGATCCGCTCGGCCCGGGCGGAAATCGGCGCTTCCAACACGCGGTCTACGACCGCACAGCGGATACTGCGCTGTCTCCGCCGGTCACGACTGCCCCCGCCGACGCCGTGCTGGTCTTCGACGGCGTCTTCCTCATGCGCCCGGAACTGATTGATCGGTGGGACCTGCGCATCTTCGTGTCGACCGCGCTCGAGAAGACCGTGGACCGTGCCGTGATCCGAGAGCGCCGGGTGTCATCTCGGGCCGAAGTCGAACGGCGCTGGCGCGAGCGTTACATCCCCTCCCAACAGTTCTACTTCGCTACGGTCCGCCCGACCGATCACGTCGACATCGTCGTGCACAACGACGAGCCCCAGCAGCCGGTCTGGGAGACCCAAACACACTGACCGCACTCAATTCGGCACGTCCGGACGCCAGCAACCGGCGCCGGCGCCACCTTCGGTGACGAGTTCGCGGCAGACGGGCGCGCGGGTCTGGCAGGGGGCGTCGGAGCTGCCTCACCAGTGGCTGGCAACGATGCCGGTACGACCGCCAAGAGCGGCGCGGATGTCTGTGGTAAAGGCAGGTGATAGTGGTGGCCAGTTGTGGAACGTCACGGCGGGAGCGCCGATGAGTACGCTGAACTGACCGGTCCAGTCACCCACCAGTCCGCTCCAGCCGCACCGGTCGCAAGTGAACAGCGGCTCACGGCCAGCGGTCATCCACTCCTCCAACCAATCGCCGTAGCAGTGGGTGTAGGTCGTCGGTGCGCCAGCTGCGCAACGTGGACATCGCGGTGCCTCATCGTTTTCCACGGGATGGTAGGCGTGGCGCTCGCCACGGATGTCGACGCCGTTGTTAGCCGTGTCGAGGAAGGCGTCGAACCAGTCGACCGGCTCGACGGCCGCGATACGCGCGGCTGGACCCGGCTTCCACTCGCTTGGCTGCCACAACGCATCACGACGGTCGTTCAGGCGAATCACTCCGCGAGCAAGCAAGAGCTCCTGCACGCCGACGACGATCTCCTCGCACTCCGCCGACAACACGCTGTCCAGCCGGACCACAGTCACGCTGTGCTCACTCACCGTTGGTCTTCTCCTGCCCCGTCGGCGCATGTCTCCACGGGAGTATCACTCAGCAGATCTTCTGGTCACCTCGGCTAAGTACCGGCATGAACCTGAACCTCGTGTGCATCGGCGTCGCTACCTTGTTGCTTCACGTGGCGCACGGCTCTCGGTAGATCCGGTCGTCTCCGACGCGCTGTCGGCGGCATGAGAGTAAAGCTGATCTTGTTCGCCCCATGCCTCTGGCCTTTCTGTGCGGCAGACTTGAGCGATGCCCTCGACAGGCGACGCCGTGGTCAAGCCGGCAGCGGAATGGGTGCAGGTTTGGTTCCCGATGTCAGGTGGGCCGGCATCGGCCCTCGGGATGGGCGCCGAGGCGCTCTCGCCGGACCGAATCCGGCTGCCGTTTGCACCATGGGCCGCCCTGAATGCCGCCAAGGGTGACATCTTCCGCGTTCAGCGGGACGAAGACGGGCAGCTCTGGGTACGAGAGAAACTCAAGGCATCCGGCTACTGCGCGATCCGGGTGATGCTCGCCTCGGACAGTCCACTCGGTCCACCCGATGTCGGTACCGAAACCATCCTGGAGATATTCAACGCGTTGGGCGCCACAGGCACCGGCATGTTCGGCCTGACTGCAATCGACGTTCCGCCCGACGCTGACCTCCGGCTCGTGCGCCATCTACTCGACACCGGCAAGCGCGACGGCTGGTGGGACTACGACGAGCTCTGCGTCACCGAGGCTTGGCAGACCTCGGCGACACCGTAGGCTCCCATCCCGCGACGAGCAGACCACCGCAGTTCGCCAGGCTACTCGCTCGCCCAGATTGTCGGTCGGACGGATCCCGCCGCGCGACAAGCGGCCAAGCGGCGCGCACACGGCGGCATGAGCGGACGTGAGACGTCGACAGAGCCCGGAAACCCGGAACCTACCGATCGAACTCCCAGTCGTCGATCCGCGTGTGGATCGGGATCATGTTGATGTGCAGGTTGGTGAAGCCCTCGGACTCGAGTCGAGATAGGCACGCCTCCGCAGCATGGAGCGAGAAGAACGCGCCAAGCTGGCCAAGGTTCTCGCCGCGCTCGTCTGTCTCCTCGACCGCATAGGCCAACTCAGGGCTGCGGTATCCCTTTGGAAGGATCATCACCAAGGACCGCCAGGTGCGTAGGTGCCATCGTCCAACTCGCAGACGCACGTGACGAACGCCTTGTATCTCGATTGCAAACACACACAGAGCCTATGCGCGCTCATCGGCATGTCCGCACGCCGAGCCGCCGGTACGGGCTGTCGCGCCCCGTAGCGATCGGATCGCGGCTACCGGATGCCGCTGGTGCGCTGGTAGACGGGGCCGCGGAATCGCCCAACCTCCCGGATCAAACAGCTAGACCGTGCCGGCGGCCGTGTGGGTGACCGGGCGCCTGGTGTCCACATTGCCGGTCATGGTGTTGAGGATGCCGGGTAGGTCTGCCACCGTTTCGGCGGGCAGGCCGGTTACCGTTTCCTCCGCCAGAGCGCACCACAGGTGCTTGACCTTGTCGGCCAAAGCTTTGCCGCTGTCAGTGAGTTCGACGATGCTGGCGCGCTTGTCGGAGGGGGCGGGTCTGCGGCGGATGTGACCGGCGGCTTCGAGCTTGCGGGTCATGAGCGTGACGCTGGGCGGCTCGCAGCCGAGGGCCTCGCTGAGCTGGGCCTGGATTCTCGGGCCGGTCCGGTCGAGTTCGAGCAGGAGTGCCTCCTGGCCGGGGTGCAGGCCGAGCGGAGCCAGCAACGCCGCGGCCCTGGCTCTGTGGCGCAGGCTCAGCAGGCGGATGGCCTGGTTGATGGCGTCGGCGCGTTCGAAGTCCACGGGCTCTCCTTGACAGGAAATTAGTTACGCGCATAACGTTATGCGCGTAACTAATTCTACATCGTGGGAGCCGGATATGACCGTGAAGGTCGCCGTCATCTACTACAGCGCGACGGGCACCGTCCACGCACTCGCGCAGGCCGTCGCCGAGGGCGCCGCCTCGGCCGGGACCGAGGTGCGGCTGCGGCGAGTCGCCGAGCTGGCACCCGACAGCGCGATAGACCAGAACCCGCTGTGGCGGCAGCACGCCGATGCCGCCACGTCGATCGCCCAGGCCTCGGTTGAGGACCTGGCGTGGGCCGATGCGTTCGCGTTCGGGACGCCGACCCGGTTCGGCGCGCCAGCCGCACAGCTCAAGCAGTTCATCGACCAGACCGGCGGGCTGTGGCGGGAAGGCAGGCTGGCCGACAAGCCAGTGACAGCCTTCACCTCGGCGTTCAACCGGCACGGCGGCAGCGAGGCCACGATTTTGTCGCTGAGCAACGTGTTTTACCACTGGGGGGCGCTGATCGTTCCGCCCGGATTCACCGATCCGGTCGTGTCCGCCGCCGGCGGCAACCCATACGGCACGTCGTCTGTGACCGGCCCGACCGGAGACGGCCCCGATGCCGCGGCGCTGGAAGCGGCCAGGTACCAGGGACGGCGGTTGGCCCAGATCACGATCCAGATGCTAGGGGACCACGTGGTCGCCGACGCCGCCGCGGGCAACGTGAACAGCCACGGAGCCCTGGCCGAGGCAGCCTCCCGGACCGCGTGAGCGGCGGGTTAGTCGGGAGGAAGTCATGACAACAAGCACCAGCACCGCAACTCAGCGGACCAGGCCGCACACCGGATCCACCTGGTTGCTTCTGGCGCTGGCGTGTGCCTGCCAGTTCATGGTGATCCTGGACGCGTCCATCGTTAACGTCGCCCTGCCTTCGGTCCGCGAGGATCTCGGCTTCACACCCACCGGCCTGGCCTGGGTGGTGAACGGCTACCTGCTTACCTTCGCCGGCTTCATGCTCCTGGGTGGCCGCGCCGCTGACCTGTTCGGCCCGCGCCGGATGCTGGTGGCCGGGCTGCTCTTGTTCTCCGCATCGAGTCTGGTCGGCGGCCTGGCAACCGCTGCGGAGGTCCTGGTGGCGGCCCGCGTCGCGCAGGGCGTGGGAGCCGCGATGATGGCCCCGGCGACGCTGGCCGTGATCAACACCTACTTCACCGAGCCGCAGGCGCGGGGCCGGGCGTTTGGCGCATGGTCCGCCTCAGGCGGTGTGGGCGGGATGGCCGGCGCGCTCGCCGGCGGTGCCATCACCACTGGCCTGTCGTGGCGGTGGATCTTCCTCATCAACGTGCCGATCGGCGCGGTGCTGATCGCAGTGGCCATGATGTCGCTGGCCGGCACACGAACCGGCCGACGGGAATCGCTCGACCTTGCTGGCGCGGTCACGGGGACGGCGGGGCTGGCCGCGCTGGTCTACGGGGTCATGCAGAGCACCGATCATGGCTGGACGTCCGTGCAGGTCGTCGGGCCAGCCGTGGCGGGCCTGCTCCTGCTCGTCGTCTTCACCGTGCTGGAGGCGCGTTTCGCCGCCCAGCCGATGATGCCCCTGCGGCTGTTCAGCATCCGGGGGGTGGCCGTCAGCAACAGCATGCTGCTGCTGTTCGGCGGAATCGCCATCGCGATGTGGTATTTCACGTCGCTACTCCTGCAGAACGTACTCGGCTACAGCGCGCTTCAAGCCGGCCTCGGGCAGACACCCGCGGCGGTGACGTTCGTGGTGATCGCGCGATGGGCCGCCGCCCTGCTGCCACGAGCCGGTGCGCGCCCCCTGGTGCTGGCTGGCTGCGCCTGTTTCCTGGCCGGTTTCGGCTGGCTCGCCCAGGCCCTAGCCGACAGCGGCTACCTCACCAGTGTGCTCGGGCCTACGCTGCTCATCGCGGTCGGCATCGGGCTGACCTTCCCCACCCTCATGGCCGCAGCGACCGCCGACGTTCCCGAGGGCGACGCGGGGATCATCGGCGGCCTAGCCAACACCGCAAGTCAGGTAGGCGGGTCGGTAGGCCTAGCGGTGCTCGCGACGGCCGCCAGCGCCAGAACCGCGACGGAGGGCGGCGGGAATTCCCCGACCGCCGCCCTCGCCGCCGGCTACGGCCTGGTCTTCCTCATGGCGGCCGGGCTCGGCCTGGCGATCGCGGTCATCAGCCTGCTGCTGCCGCGCCGCAGGCGCGGCTGACCACCGGCGACGCCGCGTGCTCACTCGCCGCACCTCTGTGTCCGTCCGCAGGGGTGCGGCGAGCGACCTCACCTGGCGGCGTATTTGAACCGTCCTGTGGATTTAGTTTCCGATCGCCGCACGCACACTACTTTCGGCAGATCCGGATGCCGGAGCGGTTCGCTCCGATCGCCGCTCACCACAGCCACCGGGCAGCCGGCGCATCGAAAAGGGATAGGACAAGCGACA
>NZ_JBEYTP010000060.1:0-31848 GCF_040643125.1 Micromonospora sp. NPDC047465 | reverse complement strand
TGTTCCAGTACTTGGCGACGAGGTCGGCGGCCTGCTGCTCCCACTGGGCGTAGTGGTCGGGGTACGCCGACACCTGCACGGTCTGCGCGGCCTCGGTCAGCGGCATGTCCTGCCACCCGTCGACCTGCTTCAGACCCTTCAGGAACGCCGTGGTCGAGTACTCGGGGTCGGTGATCTGCTCCACCGTGCCCCAACCGCTGGAGGGGCGCTGCTGGAACAGTCCCTGCGAGTCGTGGTCGTTGCGGTCACCCAGGTGACCCAGGTTCTCCAGCTTCGACTCCTGCAACGCGGTCGCGATCGACACCACCGCGGCCCGCTCGTCCATCCCGGCCTTCTTCGTCGCCGCGATGATCGCCTTCACGTTACCCACCTGCTCGTCCGACAGGTCGATCCGCGACTGCGCACCCTGCACACCATGCGGAACCAGCTTCGCGGTGTCCACGGCCGGCTTGTCCGCCGCCACGGCCACGGCGGTGATCGGGGTGCTCTCGACCGTCGGGGCGGCGTGAGCAGCAGCCGGACCGGCGAACACACCACCGGCGAAAGCCAGACCAGCAATACCGAGAACGCTCTTACGCATGATCGTGTTCATCAGATGCTCCATTCGGGGGTTGGCACCACACGCCGAAAGGGGGATTCAGCGGGGCGCAAGCACCGTCCGGCGCTCAACAAACTCAAAGGAGATCCGGCGTCACACGCCGGGAAGAATCAGACCGGCCATCTGAAGACCGACCACGGGAGTGGCCTGTGTCGCGGGGCGAGGGGGTCGCCCCTTCATCGGCCGGGACCATGTGTAACGACCGGCGGCCCACCAACATTCCGGGGCCGGGGCCTGCACGCCAGCCCGCCAGGGGGCGGGGGGTCGCCTTGCTCGGCCGTACGCAGGGTGTAACGACCCCGCCCCGGCCACGATTCCGCGCCCACGATGCCCCCGGTCACACCCGAAACCGGACCCACGGGACACCGCCACCCGGACCGTCGCCTCCCGACGGGCCTCCCGACGGCCCATTCGCCGGATAACGGACAGCCAGGCACGGACGGCGCACGACCACCGACGGGGTGTGGCCCGCCGTGCCCGGCGCAGGGATCAAGCCTGACCGCCCGGAGCCGGGCACGGCGGGCCACACCCCACCACCACGCACCGCAACCCGACACCCCACCACGACCGCACAGCGACCTCACCCGCGCCAAGACAGCACAGCGAGCCACAACGCCACCAAGCCGACGAGCCACGACGCAGAGCAACCGCCGATCACACCCCGCGGCCCCACCGCCGGTACTAGCCTCGACGACAGGGCCGGGCGCGACGCCTGCGGAGGTGATGCCGGATGGCCGCAGCCACCGAGGCGGCCGTGCTGGTCGGGCTCGGCTCGGAGCGCAACCTGCCGGTGGTCAGGCTGGCCGCGCAGGAGGCCGCCGCGCACGGCCGCCCGCTGTGCCTGCTGCACGCGTTCAACTGGACGGCCGCGTTGGAGGCCCCGTCGATCGCGGGGCCGCGCGCCGAGGCCGAGGATCTGATCTCCAGGGCCGCCGAGATCGCCGCCGAGGTCGAGCCGGCGCTGCCGGTCAGCAGCGAGATCGTCGAGGGTGCCGTCGTCGCCACCCTGGTCCGCCGGTCGGAGTCGGCGTTCCTGCTCGCCATCGGAGACGCCGGCATGGCGGCCTGCGGCGACTGCGTGCCGGCCGACGTGCCGGCGGTGCAGCTCGCCGCCCGGGCCGGATGTCCGGTGCTGGTGGCCCGCCGGGATCCGCCGCCGCAGGGCCCGGTGCTGGTCGGGGTGGACGGTTCCGCCAGTTCCCGGGGCGCGTTGGAGTGGGCGTTCGAGTGCGCGGCCCGGCGGGAGTCGCGACTGTTGGCCGTCCGGGTCGTCGAGCCGGAGGAAGGCACGGAGGACCCCGGCCTGCTCGTCGAGTTGGTGGCGCGGTACGCGCGCCGGTTCCCGTCGGTGCCGGCGGAGTGCCACACGATCCGCGGCGACCCCGGTACCGTCCTGGTCGAACAGTCGCGCTCGGCGCAGGTGGCGCTGGTCGCCGCTCGGGGCGACGAGCCGTGGCGGGGCATGCTCGGCGCGGTGAGCCAGGCGCTGCTCTACCACTCCCCCGCGCCGGTGATCGTGGTGCGCGGGCTGACGGGGGTGCCGGTGGACGGGGCGTAACGCCCGCCCGGCGCGGGACCAACGGCCCTGATCCACATCGGCGCCGACCGGCGAAGCTGGGACCGGCCCGGACGAATCCGCGCTCCGAGGATGCAGGATTCCCCTATCCGCGAGAGGCTCATGCAGTATGGACACCGCTCTCGACCTGCACAGCCCCCTGACCCAAGACGAGCTGCGCCGGCTGGACGCCTACTGGCGGGCGGCGAACTACCTGACCGTCGGGCAGATCTACCTGCTGGAAAATCCGCTGCTCCGCGAGCCGCTGGCGCCCGAGCACGTCAAGCCGCGGCTGCTCGGCCACTGGGGCACCAGCCCCGGGCTGAACCTGCTCTACGCCCACCTCAACCGGGTGATCGTCGCCCGTGACCTGCGGGCCATGTTCGTGACCGGTCCCGGCCACGGCGGCCCGGCGATCGTCGCGAACACCTGGCTGGAGGGCACCTGGAGCGAGCGGTACCACCACATCGGCCGCGACGAGGCCGGCATGGCCGGGCTGTTCCGCCAGTTCTCCTTCCCCGGCGGCGTCCCGAGCCACGTGGCGGCGGAGGTGCCGGGTTCGATCCACGAGGGCGGCGAGCTGGGGTACGCGCTGAGCCACGCCTACGGCGCGGCGTTCGACAACCCCGACCTGCTGGTCGCCTGCGTCATCGGGGACGGGGAGGCGGAGACCGGCCCGCTCGCGGGGAGCTGGCTCTCCAACGTGTTCCTCAACCCGGCCCGCGACGGCGCGGTGCTGCCCGTCCTGCATCTCAACGGCTACAAGATCGCCGGCCCGACCGTGCTGGACCGGATCCCCGAGGGCGACCTGCTGGACATGATGCGCGGCTTCGGCTACCAGCCGTACGTGGTGGCCGGTGACGACCCGGCGACCGTGCACCAGACGCTCGCCGCCACGCTGGACCGGGCGCTGGACGAGATCGCCGACATCCAGCGGCGGGCCCGCTCCGGGGGCACCGTCGAGCGTCCCCGCTGGCCGATGATCGTCCTGCGTACGCCGAAGGGCTGGACCGGGCCGCGGGACGTCGACGGCAAGCAGGTGGAGGGCACCTACCGCGCGCACCAGGTTCCCCTGGCGGAGGTACGGAAGAACCCGGAGCACCTGGCCGAGTTGGAGCGCTGGCTGCGCAGCTACCGCCCGGAGGAACTCTTCGACGCGACCGGCGCGCCGGTGGCCGAGCTGGCCGAGCTGCCGCCGACGGGCGAGCGGCGGATGAGCGCCAACCCGGTCACCAACGGCGGGCTGGTGCTGCGCGACCTGAGGCTGCCGGACTTCCGCGACTACGCCGTCGACGTGCAGCGGCCCGGCGAGACCGTGGCCGGGGCCACGGGCGTGCTGGGCCCGTGGATACGCGACGTGATCACCGCCAACCCGGAGACGTTCCGCCTGTTCGGCCCGGACGAGGTCGCCTCGAACCGGCTGGGCGCGGCGTTCGAGGTCACCGACCGGGCGTGGATGGCCGGGACGGTGCCCGGCGACGAGCACCTCTCGCCGGACGGGCGGGTGATGGAGGTCCTCTCCGAGCACCTGTGCCAGGGCTGGCTGGAGGGCTACCTGCTCACCGGCCGGCACGGCATCTTCACCAGCTACGAGGCGTTCATCCACATCGTCGACTCGATGGTCAACCAGCACGCCAAGTGGCTGAAGGTGACCCGGGGCATCCCGTGGCGCGCGCCGGTGGCGTCGCTGAACTACCTGCTGTCGAGCCACGTGTGGCGGCAGGACCACAACGGCTTCTCCCACCAGGACCCGGGCTTCATCGACCACGTGATGAACAAGAAGGCCGAGGTGGTGCGGGTCTACCTGCCGCCGGACGCGAACACCCTGCTCTCGACGATGGACCACTGTTTGCGCAGCCGGCACTACATCAACGTGGTGGTGGCCGGCAAGCAGCCCGCGCCGAACTGGCTGTCGATGGACGAGGCGGTCATGCATTGCCGGCGGGGCATCGGCATCTGGGACTGGGCCAGCACCGACGGCGGCGAGGAGCCGGACGTCGTGCTCGCCTGCGCCGGCGACGTGCCGACGCTGGAGACGCTGGCCGCCGCCGACCTGCTGCACAAGCATCTGCCGGAGCTGAAGGTGCGGGTGGTCAACGTGGTCGACCTGATGCGCCTGCAACCCCCGACGGAGCACCCGCACGGGCTGTCGGACAAGGAGTTCGACACGATCTTCACGCGGGACAGGCAGGTCATCTTCGCCTACCACGGCTACCCGTGGCTGATCCACCGGTTGACCTACCGCCGGACCAACCACGACAACCTGCACGTGCGCGGCTACAAGGAGGAGGGCACCACCACCACGCCGTTCGACATGGTGATGCTCAACGACCTGGACCGCTTCCACCTGGTCATCGACGTGATCGACCGGGTGCCGGGGCTGGCCGCCCGGGCCGCCCACCTGCGGCAGGACATGGTCGACGCGCGCCAGTCCTGCCGGGATTACACCCGCCGCTACGGCGAGGACGACCCTCGGGTCGCAGAATGGCGCTGGGTCCGCGAGACGGAGGCCGGTCTGGAGAGTGGGGCATGAGCGGCAACGAGATCCTGGTCGGCTACGACGGCTCCTCCGACGCCTCGGTCGCGCTGGAGTGGGCGCTGGAGGAGGCCGGTCGCAGCGGACGCCCCGTCCGGCTGGCGTACGTCTTCGAGTGGGTCACCGTGGCCGGCTGGGTCGGCCCCGGCATCGCCCCGGGCATCTGGCCGGACGAGGCAGCCCGCCGGCAGGTCGAGGAGCTGGTAGGCAAGGCGGCGGCGGACGCGGTCGCCGCGCACCCGGAACTGACCGTCACCGGTGAGGTGTTCGACGGGCCGCCCACGGTGGTGCTCCAGGAGCGTTCGAGCCGGGCCGGCCTGCTGGTGCTGGGCACGCGGGGGCACGGCGGTTTCGGCGGGCTGCTCGTCGGCTCGACGGCGGTGGCGGTCACGGCCCACGCGCACTGCCCGGTCGTGGTGGTCCGCCAGGAGGCAGCCGCGGGCGGGCGGACGGGGCCGGTGGTGGTCGGCGTGGACGGCTCGGAGTGCTCGCTGGTGGCGCTCGGCTTCGCGTACGAGCAGGCGGCCGCCCGGGGGCTGCCGCTGCACGTGCTGCGGGCCTGGCATCCGGGGCCCGGCCAGCGCCCGCCGTCGGGTCCTGAGGCATGGGAGGCGACGGCCGCCGACCGGGCCGAGCTGGACGAGCCGCTGGCCCGCTGGAGCCGGGCCTTCCCCGACGTGGAGGTCGACGTGGAGGTGACGGCGGGCAGCCCGGCGTCCCTGCTGGTCGACGCCAGCCGCACCGCGTCCCTGGTGGTGGTCGGCACCCGCGGCCGCGGCGGCCTGACGGGGATGCTGCTCGGCTCGGTCAGCCAACAGCTCATCCACCACGCCCACTGCCCGGTGGCCGTGGTCCGGGAACGCTGAACGAGGGGCCCGCCCGGGGCTCCGCCGGGCTGGGGCACGATGGGGAGAAACGAAAGGTCGTGACGATGAGCCACGAAACGCCGGCCAGGGACCGCCCGCTGACCACCGCCCTCGCGGAGGCCGCCGCGACGGCCGGGCACGCCCCGTCCGTGCACAACAGCCAGCCGTGGCGGTGGCGGGTGCTGCCGGACGCGTTGGAGCTGCGCGTGGTCCGGGATCCCCGGCTGACCGCCACGGACCCGGAGGGTCGCCTGGTGGCGTACAGCTGCGGGGCGGCGCTGCACCACGCGCGGGTGGCGCTGACCGCGGAGGGCTGGACGGCCGTGGTGGAGCGGATGCCTGACCCGGACGCCCCTGATCTGCTCGCCCGGCTGACCGGGCTGGCCCGTGTCGAGGCCGACCCGGAGGCCATGCGCCTGGTGCAGTGCATGCAGGTCCGGCACACGGACCGACGCCCGGTCAGCGACGAGCCGGTGCCGACCGCCACCCTGGGGCGGATCGCGGCGGCGGTCGCCGCCGAGGGGTGCCAGCTCCAGTTCCTCGACCGCGACAACATCCTGGAGCTGGCCGCCGTCGCCAGCCACGCCGCGACGGTCGAGGCGGAGGACTCGCAGCTGCGCGAGGAGTTGGAGTACTGGACCAGCCGGGGCGGCTCCGGCACCGGCCTGCCGCCGGAGGTGCTGCCCGCGGAGGCGCCGCAGACCACCGTGCCGGCCCGGGACTTCGGCCGCCCCGGCACCCTGCCGGTCGGTCCGGGGCACGACCGGGTCGCCGTGTACGGGCTCCTCTACGGCGACGAGGACGAGCCGGACAGCTGGCTGCGCGCCGGCGAGGCGCTCTCGGCCGCCTGGCTGACCGCCACCCGGCTCGGGGTGTCGGTGGTGCCGCTGAGCGGTGTAGTGGAGGTGGCGGGCACCCGGCAGACGCTGCGTGGGCTGCTGGCCGGCCTCGGCTACCCGTACCTCGTGCTGCGGCTGGGGATCGCGGACCCGTCGCACGCCGGCCCGCCGCACACCCCGCGGCTCGAGGTGCGGCAGGTGGTGGACACGTCGGCGGTCCGCTCCGGGGGCGCGTAGCGCGCGTCTTGGGCCACGCCCACCGGGAGATACCATCGCCCGGTGGCCGCCAGCGCACCGGACCCCCCGTACGAACCGCACGTGACCCCCTCCCTGGGGCTGAGCCCGCTGTCCCGGATCCGGCTCGACGAGCTGCTCCAGGAGATGTTGGACCGGGTCGGCGAGGTGGTGACCAGCCGGGAGCGGCTGCGGGCCCTGCTCGACGCGGTGGTCGGCATCAGCACCGACCTGGATCTGCGCAGCACCCTGCAACGCATCGTGGAGGCGGCCTGCGAGCTGGCCGGCGCCCGCTACGGCGCGCTCGGCGTGATCGGCCAGGACCGGATGCTGCACGACTTCATCACCCACGGCATCGACGCGGAGCTGCACGCGAAGATCGGCGACCTGCCCCACGGGCGGGGCGTGCTCGGCCTGCTCATCGACGATCCGCGCCCGCTGCGGATGCCCGACATCACCCAGCATCCGAAGTCCTACGGGTTCCCGCAGCATCACCCGCCGATGCACAGCTTCCTCGGCGTGCCCGTGCGCATCCGCGACCACGTCTTCGGCAACCTCTACCTGGCCGAGAAGCAGGGCGGCGCGGAGTTCACCGAGGACGACGAGGAGATCGTGGTCGCGCTCGCCGCGGCGGCCGGCGTGGCGATCGAGAACGCCCGCCTCTACGCGCTGGCCCACCGGCGGGAGCGCTGGCTCGCCGCGACCGCCGAGATCACCGGCGTGCTGCTGGGCGAGGTGCGCCGCACCGACGCGCTGGCGCTGGTGGCGCGGCGCGCCCGCGAGGTCGCCGAGGCGGAGGTGGCGCTGGTCCTGCTCTACGACCCCGACGCCGAGGAGTTCACCGTCGAGGTGGTGGACGGGGCGGGCGAGCAGGCCGGCGCGCTGGTCGGCACGGTGCTGCCCGCGGCCGAGACGAGCTTCGCCGCCGCCGTCGCCGAGGGCCGGCACGACCAGGTGGCGGATCTGGCCCACGCCGCGCCCTGGCCGGCGTTGTTGAGCACCGGGCCGGCGGTGGTCTCCCCGCTGGCCACCGCCGACACCCTGCACGGCGTGCTGGTGATCGCGCACCGCCCCGACCGGTTGCCCGTGGCCACCGACGACGACATGGCCCTGTTGGGCAGCTTCGCGGGGCAGGCCGCGCTGGCCATGGAACGGGCCCGCGGGCAGGAGGAACGGGAGCTGCTGGTGGTCCTGGAGGACCGCGAGCGGATCGCCCGGGACCTGCACGACGTGGTCATCCAGCGGCTCTTCGCCACGGGCCTGCAGTTGCAGAGCGCCGCCCCGATGGCCACCCGGCCGGAGCTGGCCAAGCGGATCAACGCGGCGGTCGACGACCTGGACGCCACCATCAAGGACATCCGCCGCACCATCTTCGAGCTGCGCACCCCGATGAGCGCGGCGCTGCGCACCGAGATCCGCGAGGCGGTCGAGGTGGCCGCCGAGTCACTCGGCTACCGGCCCCGCCTGGAGCTGACCGGGCCGATCGACAGCGCCGTCCCCGACGAGGTCCGTCCCGACGTCACCGCCGTGCTGCGGGAGGCGCTCTCCAACGCCGTACGCCACGCCCAGGCCACCCGGTTGACCGTGGCGGTGCGCGTCGACGCCGGCCGGGTGACGCTGACCGTCACCGACGACGGGGTGGGCTGCGACCCGGCCGCCGCGCGCGGCGGGCTGGTCAACCTGCGCGAGCGCGCCGAACGGCACGGTGGCGAGTTCGAGGTGCGCCTGGCCGAGCCCCGCGGCACCGAACTCCACTGGTCCGTCCCCCTGCCCGCCTGACGCCGCGACCCGGCGCCCGCTCGTGCGGGCGTCCTCCCGCGCGCTGTCGAGCTGCCCCACGGGACGGGGCAGGACGACGGTCGGTGGCGGTCAGCGGGCCTTGCCGAGGAGCCGGGTGGCGAGGACGGCGGCCTGGGTGCGGCGCTCCAGGCCGAGCTTGGCCAGCACGCTGGAGACGTAGTTCTTCACCGTCTTCTCGGCCAGGAACATCTTCCCGGCGATCTCCCGGTTGGTGAGGCCCTCGGCCACGTACTCCAGGATCCGCCGCTCCTGCTCGGTGAGCGACTTCAGCTCGCGGGGCTGTTCGACGCCGCTGCGGATGCGCTCCAGCACGCGGGTGGTGATCGCCGGGTCGAGCAGCGACTGGCCGGCCGCCACCCGGCGCACGGCGTCGACCAGGTCGGTGCCGCGGATCTGCTTGAGCACGTAGCCGGCGGCGCCGGCCATGATCGCCGCGAAGAGCGCCTCGTCGTCCTCGTACGAGGTGAGGATCAGGCCCTTGATCGACGAGTCCACGGCCCGGACGTCCCGGCACACGTCGATGCCGTTGCCGTCGGGCAGCCGCGCGTCGAGGATCGCCACGTCCGGCCGCAGGGCCGGGATGCGGCGGGCCGCCTCCTGGGCCAGACCGGACTCGCCCACCACCTCGATGTCACCGCTGCTCTGCAGCAGGTCGGCCAGGCCACGACGGACGACCTCGTGGTCGTCGAGCAGGAACACGCGGATCATCCCTCGTTTCTACCCCGTACCCACCGGGTTCCGCACGGGCCGAAGGTCCCGAACCGGCCCGTCCGGGCCGTCGTCCGGCCCCACTCCACCGGGACGCCCGTGGGCAGGTGGGCGGAGCCCGCCGGGCCGAAGGCCCCCTGACCTGCGACGGAGCCGGTCGGGCCGAGGGCCCCTGACCTGGCACGGGGCCGGTCGGGCCCGGCGGGACGGGACGTCCGGCCCTGCCCGCGCCCCGCCCCGCTGACGCACCGTGGAGGTGTACCGGAAGGGGCGGCACGACCTGCCACGGGAAGGAGCACAATCATGGACACCGGCTTCACCGTCGAGCAGCTACGGGCCGCCGCGACCGACGCCGTACGGGCACCGTCGCTGCACAACACCCAGCCGTGGCGGTTCCGGTTGCGCGACGGCGGCATCGAGGTGCTGGTCGACCCGGCCCGGCGCCTGCCGGCCACCGACCCGAACGGCTGGGGCGTCCGGATCGCCTGCGGGGCGGCGCTGTTCAACCTGCGGATCTCCCTCGCCGCGGCCGGCGCCCCGGCGACCGTACGGCTGCGTCCCTACCCGGCGGAGCCGGACGTGGTGGCCCGGCTGGTCCCGGACGTGCCGCGCCGCCCCACCCCCGCCGAGCAGGCCCTGCACGCGGCGATCCCCCGCCGGTTCAGCAACCGGGCGCCGTTCTGGCCCGACCCGGTGCCCGCCGACGCCCGCTGGCGGCTGGCCGAGGCGGCCCGCGCCGAGCACTGCTGGCTGGAGCTGCTGATCGGGGTCAGCGCCGTCAACGCGTTCGCCGAGATCGCCCGCAGCGCCCACCGGGTCCTCGAACGCGACCCGGCGTACGTGGCCGAACGCCAGGAGTGGGTGCGCTCGGCCCCCGCCCCCGACGGGGTGCCGGTCGCGTCCGGCGGCCCGCTGGGCGAGCCGCAGGACCTGCTGCCCTCCCGGGGCTTCGGCGGTCTGGACCGGGCGCCGGGGCGGGACTTCGAGCCGGAGCCGCTGGTCGTGGTGCTCGGCTCGCCCGGCAACACCGCCGTCGACCAGGTCGTCGCCGGCCAGGCGTTGCAGCGGGTGCTGCTGACCGCGACGGATTCGGGGCTGGCGGTGTCGATGCTGTCCCAGCCGATCGAGGTGCCGAGCGCGCGGGAGCGGTTGCGGCTGTCGCTGGGGCGGTTCGGCACGCCGCAGATGGTGATGCGCATCGGGTACGGCCAGCCGGGCTGGCCGACCCCACGCCGGGATGTGGACGAGGTGCTGGACCTGTTCAGCTTTCAGCCCCAGGTCGACATGAAGTACTGCTGAGCGAGGTTCTGCGAGCTTGCCGGTCAAGCCGGCAAACAGCGGCCGGCCCGTGCGGCAGTCACATGTGTGATCACCGCCCGGGCCGGCCTGGCAGGTTATCGGTGGCTAGCCCCGAGAACCATCGGGTGCAACGGAGACGTCGATCTCTCCACCGATGGACTGGACATCCAGGACGCATCCCTCCAGCTCAATTCGGGCCTGGACGGGAATACCGACTTCGTCGTTTTCCAGCGCGATCGAGATCACCTCGATCCCACCTTCCGGGATGTCAGCAACGAGTGGCTCGCGAGAGAATCCCTCGGGCGGCCAGAGGTAGTCCGGCACGCCCGAATCGGGCCTCCACTCCAACAGCAGGGACCAGTCCGTCCAGACGGTGCAGACAACGGACGAGCCGTCGGTGAGGCCGATCTGCAACGCCGCCGGCTTGCCGTCGCCGTCGACCAGTTCAGACACGGCCCTCGCTCTCCGACCCGTGACACCGTTCGGATCCAACATCTCAGGACGACCTGTCACGAAGACTCCTCTACGCGGTGGAGCGTCCCCGCAGGAACCAGACTAGCCACGGCAGCCGCACTGGATGCGCGAGGCTCTGTCGTACCAGCCGTTGCCGCGAGTGCCGAGCGGGAACATCGTGACGAACGTTCCGTCCCCCTTGGTGATCAGCAGGTCGTCGCCCTTCCGGTAGAACCAGTAGTCGTCGGCTCCACCCCGCTGCGGGTTGTACGGACCCTGCCGCACCTCGTCGCTCTCGTTCCGCACTTCGTGAATCCGCTTCCTGAACCATTCCCGGGCAGCGGGGTCACCCGGATCCAGCTTGTACTCCTTCGAGTGGCTGCCCCACTTGTCACCGAACTGCTTTCCGCCGACCCCACTCAGTTCCGGACCGCAGTTGTGGACGAGAACAGGGGTGTCGCCGGCGACCACGTAGTAGGTGTGGATGTCCTCGACAGTGAGGTCGTGCATGATCGCAGCGCCGGCATAGGAACGGATGGCACGAACAACGGCATCCTCGCCGTCGGCTGTCCGCAGCCGCTCGCCGATCCGAAGATCACCAGCGTCGACCCACTCGCTCCTGGTCTTGCTCCAGAAGGGGTGGTGCTGCGTCGTCTTGAGTACGGCATCCCCCGCCCCGGCGACAGCGATCCGGACATCAGCCAGGTCCACGTCCTCGTGACGATGAGTGTCGGTGACTTGACGGACGGCGGTCTCGCCTGTTTCGGGATTCGTGGCGACAACCTGGTCACCTTCGCTCAGCTTCGCTATCGGCTTCTCGTCACCGTTGGCCATGAGGACCCTGGTGTCCGGGGCGAAACTGTGCTGCTGCTTCAGGCAGTCCCCTGCCCTCTTCAGCACGTCATCGGCCCACTTGGCCTCGTCGCGCCACTTCATCAGGGCCTTGCCCGTCTTGCCGAGAAGCTTGATCATGTCTCCGCCCTTGCGGAGGAACTGAAGCGCCTTCCCGACCGGCAGCATGCTCGACAGTGACCAGGCGCAGGCCTTCAGATCGCCGTCGATGCACTTCATGATGTCGTCGATGCCGAAGAACTGGATCAGGAGCTCGCCGCCGGCCTTGAGGATGATGTCGATCGCCCGCTGCTTCTTGACCTCCTTGGCGCGCTTGATCTCCTCGTCGGTGGGGCCCTTCTTGCCGCCGCCCTTCCCACCGCCGTTGCCGCCACCGGCTTCGTGCGCGGCCTGGGCGGCGGCCCAGTCGTCACCGCCGCACTTGCCGCCGCAGCCGTCGTTGTCGCCCGGCACCTCGTGGTAGTTGCCGTACATGTCCTCGTAGTCGGCGCCCGGACCGCAGGCGTCGTCGGAGCATGCCTTGAGGCCGCTCGGGTCCGAGAACGTGATCGGGCTGTTGTTGCCGTAGGCGTAGGCGTTCCACTGCTGCGGGTCGGCCAGGTCCTGGATCGGGTCGACCGAGATGAACCGTCCCAACCCGGGGTCGTACTGTCTGGCACCGATGTGGGTCAGACCGGTCGGGTCCTTGTCGCCGCCGACGAAGCCCTTGCTGTTGCTCCACTGCGGCTGGCTGCCGCGCGGATCGCCGTACGGGGTCTGCCGGCGGACGGTGACCGCCTGGGTGCCGGCGTTGATCGCCGTCTGCTGGGTGCCCTGGTGGTCGGTGTAGAGCCAGGTCAACCCATTCGGCGTCCGGTTACCCACCATCTTGCCGGCGAAGCTGTAGTAGCGGGTGCCGGTGACGACCGAGGTGTTCTCGCGCCGGATCTCCTGTCCCGGCAGGTAGAGGGTGGTGCCGGTGGCGTCGCGGCGGATCAGCCGCGCGCCCTCGGCGTCGTAGATGTTGGTCTCGACGGTCTGCCCGCCCGCGCTCACCGAGGCCAGCCTGCCCTCGGAGTTCCAGCTGAGCGTTTGCGAGTTCGTCCCGTTGTCGCAGTTGTTCGCCGCCGTGCCGACCGGGCGACAGGTCATGTTGCCGCCGTCGTCGTAGGCGTACTTCGTGGTGACCGCCGACTGGCCCGGCGCCTCGGTGACGACCTGGGTGACGACGTGCGGACGGACCACGTCCTTGCCGCTGGTGGGCGCCGTGTACGTACGGGTGGTGTCGCCTGCGGCGGTGTGCACCTTCTCGGTGCTGCGGTTGCCGACGTCGTCGAGGGTCCACTCGTGCCAGTACGGCGCCGGGCCGCCCAGGTTGGGCAGGCCCGGGTCGGCCGCACAGTCGATGCCCGACTTCGGCGTCCACGCGTTGGTCATCCGCCGCAGCTCGTCGTAGCGGAAGCACTGGGTGTCGGCCGCGCCGACCTCCGGGGTGTCCGCGATCGACAGGATGTTGCCGGCCGCGTCCCGGGTGAAGCGGGTGTCCGCCACCGTCCCGGTGGCGGTCTCCGGCTTGACCTTCACCCGGTCGACCCGCCGGGTGGTGAGGTCGTAGTAGGTGGTGTCCTGGACGTACACCCCGCCGTCGACCTTGCGGGTGGTCAGCGTCGGCTCACCGTACTGGGTGTAGTCCTGGCCGATGACGTAGCGGCCGACGTTGATCAGGTTGGTGGCCAGCTCCGTCGGCAGGCCGGTGACGGGGTCGTACTTCGTCTCGACGGTCTCGGTGGTCAGACCACCACCGGCCGGGTAGGTGATGCTGGCCGGGCTGCCGTCGTACGGCGAGTAGCCGTAGCCGTAGATCCACGTTCCGGCCAGGCTGGTGCCCTCGTTGGCGGGGACGACGTAGTTCGCCCCGGTCGGCTGGTAGCGGGTGTTGAAGCCGCGCGCCTGCCACTTGTAGGCGTTGGCGGAGCCCGCCGACTCGTACCGGATGCTCTGGGTGAGCTGACCGCGGACGGTCTGGCCGCTGTAGAGCTTGTCGTACTTCCACTCGGCCAGTTTGTTCGCGTCCGCGAGGCTGCCCTGGTAGAGGCCGATTCGCCGGCCCAGCGAGTCGTACTCGTTGACGAGCACGTTGTCGTTGGCGTCGGTGGTCGTCTCCACCTGGTCGTACGCGGTGTACGTGGTGGTGGTCGTGCCCTTGTCCGGGTCCTTCGCGGTGATCTGCCGGCCCTTGACGTCGTAGGCGTTGACCCACTCGTTGCCGCCGGTGTCCTTGACCAGCGTGAGCTGGCCCTTGCGGTTGTAGGTGTACGTGGTGACGTGGTCCGGCTCGACCCCGGTGCTGTCGACCCGCTGCCGCAGCTCGACGGTCCGGCCCTCGATGTCGGTCTTCGTCGTGGTGACGGTGCCGCCCTGCGGCGGGGTCACCGTGATGGTGTCACCCAGGTACCGGGTGGTGGTGCGCCACTTCTCGACGAGGTTGGTGACGCCGTCGGTGCCGAAGAAGACCGCGTCGGTGGCCCGGGACGCGTTGTCGTAGACGGTCTTCGACAGCGCCGGTACCGACCACTCCGGCTCCCACCAGAGCGCGCCCGAGGGCGCGCCCGGCTCGGCGTGCGCCTGGTAGGTCGTCACGGCGCGGCCGGTCGTGTCGTACAGGGTGTCGGTGACCACCCGGTCGCCGCCCACGCCGGCCTTCTGCGTCTGGCGCGGCCGCAGGAAGGCGTCCTTGATGTCGTACGCCGTCAGGTAGCCGCCCCCGGCGTGCAGCGTCCGGCTCTTCGTGTACGGGTAGGCGTCCCGGTTCGGCGCGTACGAGTAGGTGTACTCGACCGACGGGCTCGTCGGGTGGTCCGCCTTCGACCAGCCGACCTTCCAGCCCCGGGCGAGCCGGCCCATCGGGTCGTACTCGATGTCGGCGACCCGGCCGTTGTAGTCCGTGGTCCGGATCGGGGCACCCCAGTACGGCCGCGTCTCGATGGTGGTGGTCCAGTCGGTGGTGCTGCCGTTCGGGTCGGGCGTCTTGGTGACGACCTTGGTGACCGGCCCACCGGTGGCCGGGGTGTACTCCGTGGTCACCGTCCGGCCGCGCGTGTCGGTGGCGGTCTTCGGCCGCCCGTACGCGTCGAAGGTGGCCTGGCTGACGGTCTGCCACACGGTGCCGCCGGCGGCCGACCAGTCCTTCAGCCGGTCGACCCGGGTGACCGCACCCGTCGTCGGCGCGGTGTCGACGCTGGTCGCACCGTCGTAGAACGTCCGCTCGTCGGCGAGGATGTCGTCCTGGCTGGCGGGCGCGGTGGCGCAGGGCACCGCCTTGACGGTGGTCTGCTTGACCGTCTGCGTGATGTTCGCGCCGGTGTTGCGGTTGTAGAGGTAGGTGGTGCACTTCTCGTCGCCGGTCTTGGCGATGTCACCGTCGGACTGGATGCTGTCCGTGGTGCCGTAGGTGTCGTTGAAGTTCGACACCGTGCGCGAGACCCGCCAGCCCGACCCGCCGTCCACGCCCAGGGCGGTCCCGTTGTACGTGATCCGGGTGTTGGTCCAGCGGGCGGTGACCTCGTCGCCGTTGATGGTGCGGGTGGCGAGTGCCGGCGAGCGCCACGGCACGTTGACGGTCTTGCTGACCGGCTTGGTGTCGACGCCGTTGTAGAGCACCTGCTCACGCACCATGCCGGCGAACTGGTCCTCGTCGTACACCGTCTCGGTGCCCAGGGACGCGGCGACGGTGACCTCGCGGGTGCCGCCGGACTTGTTCAGCCGGTCGCCGTGCATGCCCCGCAGGAAGGTGGTGCGGGTCAGGGTCTGCGCCGGGGCGTCGCCCTTGCGGACCTCGACCTGGGCGTAGCCGCGGAACTGGTTCCACGTCTTGCGCTTCGGCTTGACCAGGCCGTTGTCGTCGGCGTAGTGCCACGCCGGCGTGCCCAGGTACTTGTAGTAGGTGTTCTGCACCGGCTGGCCGCGGTCGGAGCCGCTGGCCATGACCATGATGTCCGACTCGGACACCTGCTTCACGACGTACTTGTGCCAGTACTCGGTGAGTTCCTTGCTGGAGTCGTACGGGTCCGGGCCGACCACCGGGTAGCAGAGCCGGGTGTTGGTCTCCGGCGCCGACGGCAGGCTGCCGGAGGTGCAGTCGGGCAGGCTGTAGGTGACCTGGATCTTGCCGCCGGTCTCGGTGACGATGTTGCCGATCCGCATCCGGTTGTTGCTGGTGTTGTTCTTGCTGAGGACCCGGTTCGGCATCGACACCGGCTCGAACGTCACCGGCGGCATCGCCTCCGTGCCGCCGACGAGGCCCTTGTACTGCAACGAGCTGAGCCACAGGCCGGCGTGGTCGCTGCCGTCACCGACCGCCGGGTAGGTGTGGCCGAGCGTCCACGAGTCGACGGGCTGCCACGCCGGGGTGGTCTTGGTGGTGTCCCACACCTGGGTGGTGACGGTCGAGAGCCGCTTGGTGGTCCAGAACGTCGGCCCGTAGTTCTCCTTGCAGTCCGCCGCCCCGGCCGTGCACTCCTGGTCCCACGGCACGTCCTTCCAGTGCGCCGCGTCCTTGACGTGGCAGTCCGACGCGCACCGGTCGACGCTGTTCAGGACGACCTGCGCGAGCGGGGTCACGGACCGGTCGGTGGCGCCGCGGTCCCAGGTGCCGTAGTCGATCCGCTTGAGCACGCCGCCCCGGGTGTACAGGGCCTTGTTGGTCGACGTGGCGTTCTTGCCGTAGTAGTTGGTCTCCTTGTCGTACCAGTACGACAGCGTGTTGCCACGGGGATCGACGACGTAGTCGAGGTTCCACCGCCACGTCTGGTTGCAGAACGACGAGGCGAACGACGAGACGTTGCACGGCTCGTTGATGTGGTTGCCGGCGACGGGGACGGTCCACGCCGAGTTCGTCGCGCTGCCCTGCCCCGGCAGGTTGTTCAGGCCGAAGAAATACTGCACGCCGTCGGACGTGGTGACCTTCCAGTGCTCACCGTTGTCGTCGCCGTTGCCGGCGCCGGTGAGCTTCTCGATCTTCGATCCGTCCTCGCTGCGGGTGTGCCACCCCTTGCCGGCCTCGTAGATCAGCTCGCCGCCGCGCCCGTTGAGCGACAGGGTGGCGTTGTCGGACCGCCAGCACTGGTCGCCGGTGCGGTTGGTGCTGTTGTTGCCGCCGGTCATGTCGTCGGCGCACGGCACGTAGCTGCGCTCGATGTAGCCGGACCAGAGGTCGAAGCCCTCACCGACCCACGACGGCTGGCTGTTCGACGCGTCCGACTGACCGTCGACCTTGTCGGAGGTGTAGGACAGGCCCAGGGTAGGTGCCGGGCCGCCGATGGCCGGCGGCATCCGCATCGGGTACGACCAGGTGAAGCCGCCCGTCGACGTGCCCGCCGACCAGGTCGCGCTGGCCGACATCGGGGTGGCGGAGAAGTCGCCCTCCGGCCCCGAGGCACCGGCCGCCAACGCCACCAGCGTGGCGGTGCCGGCGCTCCGCGCGTCCGCGCCGCTCGCCGTGACCGGCACCTCGGCGCTGACGGAGCTGCCGTCGTTGCGGGACTTCAGCGGCGTGGCCGCGCACCCGGCCTTCCCGGGGGTGCGCAGCCCGCACTCCGGCACCTGCCAGAGGGTGAGCCGCGACGACCAGTTGCCGCCGAAGGCGTGCTTGAAGCCGCGGTAGTCCACCGAGACGGTGGCGGCGGCCGGCTGGGGCGCGGCCCCGTCCGGCGCGCTGGTCGCGCCCGCCCTGACCGCCGGCTGGTCGGCGGTGCCGCCGCCGACGCGCAGCAGCAGGCCGTCGCGCCAGCGCGCCGGCACCGCCGACCGGTCCAGCACCTCCACGGACACCGCCGACGCCCGGTCGCCCGCCGCGCCGGGGGCGCGGCTCACCGACACCGGCAGCGCTCCCGCCTTCACCGCAGCAGCGGCGGCCCGCGCACCGGCCGGGGCGGCGGGCAGGGTCACCGACGCCTTGCCCGGCTTCGGCCACACGGGGGCGGCGAGCTTCGCGCTCTCCGCCTCCTTGAAGGGGTACGCCCGCCCCTGCGCCGTGCTGCCGTGCTCGTCGAGCTTCTCCCGCTGGCCGGTGAGCTTCGTCGGGTCGGGCGCCGCCTGCGCGGGTGCCGACAGGCCGGAGACGGCGAGGGTGCCGGTGAGCGCCACCGCCACGGCGACATGGATCCGGTTAGGCCGCTTTCGCAGCCTTTGTGGTGGTTCGAGGAGTGGTTTCGGGACGCGTTTCACTGTGCCTCCACAGGCTCGGTCGCAGGGATGGAGAGGAAGAGGGGTGAGAGGGGGGTCAGTCGACCGGCTCGACGGTCTCGGCGGACTCGGAGTTGAAGAGGATCTTGACGGCGGTGTCCGTCAACGCGCCCTGGTAGAGACCAAGGTCGTCGATCTCACCGCGCCACCGGTCGGTCATGCTCGGCGCTCCCCCGGCCGGCGTCCACTGTGCGCCGCCCACGACCAGCGGGCCGGTGGAGTCGAACGCTCCGGTGAAGGTGCCCGTGCCGAAGGGGATGTTGGCCTCGAGGACGCCGTTCACGTAGAGGCGGATCTCCCGTCGGGAGGCGTCGTGGACGCCCACCAGGTGGGTCCACCGGGAGAGGTCGTCCTCCTCGTTCATCAACCCGGACATCATCTGTGCTTCCTTGCTGTTGCCGTTCAGGTCGCTGTCCGCTCCGAAGACGCTGAAACACCAGCGGTTCTCCGTCACGCCGTTCACCACCTTCGCGCGCTGCCCGAGGTAGAAGGCGGACTGCTTCGCGCCCATCTGGGAGACGGCGGTCTGCGTGCCGCCGAGCGCCGACGGGCGCACCCAGACCGCGACAGAGAAGGACTGGTCGGTGCGGAGGACCCGGCCGTTCTGCCAGACGGGGTTCTGGGGCTCGCCGAGGTTGTCCTGGGAGAGGCCGTACTCGCGGGTGGCCAGGCCGTAGTAGGGGTCGGTCGTGTCCTCCGTGAAGTGCACCGCGTCGAGCAGCAGCCCGTCGTCACGGTGCCCGGCCCCGACGTTGCTGCCCTGGGTCAGGGCCAGGTGACGGCCGAACTGGCCGGCCTCGGGAGCGCTGCACAGCGTCGGGTCGAGGAACTCCTCGTAGCAGGGCTGGGCGCCGGAGAAGGTCCAGTCGCCGACCTTGACGGCGCTGAGCATGCCGGGCTCGTCGAAGCCGCCCGACTCCGGATCCTCGGCGGACTGGCCGACGAAGTCGTGGTCGACGAGGATCCGGTCGTAGACCTGGACGTCGGCCAGGTTGCCCTTGAAATAGTTGCTCACCGCGCCGGAACTCCAGCCGCGCCCCACGGCGAACTTGCCGTTCGCGCTCCAGGGCGTGGCGGTCCGGGCGACCTCGGCGGTGAGGGCGCCGTTGACGTAGAGCCGCACCTTGCCGGCGGTCTTGTCGTACACGCCCGCGATGTGCGTCCACCGGCCCACGTCCGCAGAGGTCAACGCGGTGCTGCTGAACGCGGCCCGGCTCGCGCTGGACTGGAGGTCGGTGTCCTTCATCAGGAACGACCAGCGCGGCGTCGACGGCGAGCCTTCGAGACGCGTGCCGAGGTGGAACCCGGCGGCGCTCACGCCCTCCTGCGAGGCCACCACCATGTCCGTCGTCGTCGGAAGGGAGTTCAGCCGCACCCAGCCGGCGACGCTGAACGACCTGGTGGTGTCGACGACCTTGGTCGAGGTGGTCAACGACGAGGAGGTGCCGTTGAAGGAGGCCGTCTCGCCCCGGATCAACCTGAGGTCACCGGTCCAGGAGACGCTGCCTCCGGTGAAGGAGTTGTCGCCGGCCAGCGTCGGCTGGCTGTCCGCCATCGGTCCCGGGTCGACGCCCGGGTAGTTCTCCAGCCCCCAGCGGGCGATCGCGGGCGTCGGCCGGGCGGCGGTGAACTCGTGCGAGCCGTAGCCGATGTTGCCGGCGCCGTCGACGGCGGAGACGGAGATCGTGTTCTGGCCGTACTTCGACACCATCAGCGACACGCTGGCCTGCTTGCCCGTGACGGTGGCGCCCGTCGACGGGTCGGTCCAGGTGCCGGTCGTGGCGGCGATCTCCGTGGTCGGCGGGTTGACCCAGCCGTACCGGAACTTCGTCACGGTGGTGTCGGTGGAGCGGACCGCGAAGGTGGCCACGGTGCCCGGCACGGGGGGCGCCGAGGTGAGCGTCGCGGTCACCGGGGGCACCTTCGTGTCGGCCATGAACTTGCACCAGTCGGACCAGACGCTGGTGCGGCTGTAGGGGGCGGGGTCGGTGGCCCTGGCGCGGAACGCGTACGTGACGGCCTCGGACACGGTCACCGCCGCCGTGGTGGAACGACCGCCGGCGGGCACGGACGCTCCGGCGGGTGGCGTCCGGCGCGGCGTCGACGCGTCGATGACCCCGTTGGCGGGCACCTGCACCCACTCGTACGCCGTGGTCAGCGCCTGGGTGCTGTCGGCGTCCGGGAAGATCGCCGAGAAGGTCGGCTTCAGGGTGCCGATGACCAGCGTGGTGTTGGTGGGGCAGGCCACGCCGGCTGCCTGGAGGCTGCTGGGCTTGCCCGGGATGTTGTCGTAGTCGACGATCAGCTTGGCGTTGTTGGGGAAGAACTTCTTCCACCGGTCGGTGGTCGACTCGCCCGAGCCGTCGGTGGCGCTGCACGCGCAGAAACCGAAGGTGATGTTCGTGGCGTTGCTGGTCGCGTGGGTCTGGATGACGCTGGTGACCGCCGAGCCGGTGAAGTTGACCGTCATGTCCGGCTGCGGCGAGTCCGAGCAGCCCGAGCCCTCGTTGGCGTGCGAACTGGCCGACGACCTGAGGCTGTTCAGCTTGGGGGACCATCCGGTGCGCGGCGTCGAGGCGATGCCACCCGAGTGGTACATGTACGTGGGCGTGTTTCCGCAGGACCAGGAGTGGTCCAGCTTCATCTGCACGTACGCCGACTCGATGTGCTTGCCCTTCATGGCGGTGAGGGGGAAGTCGAAGAAGGAGCGGTACAGCCTGCCGCTCTCGGGGTCCTTGCCCACCCGGGCGACGGTCGTGTCGGTGTTGTTGGTGTTGTTGCTCGTCGCGTACGCCCACCGGGACTTGCCGGTCGACCACGCCGGGTCGATGTAGACGGGGAACGTCGCGTTCGCCGGGGCGAGCAGCTTCGCGTCCGGCCGCAGCACCAGGTCACCGCCGGCCACCTCGACACCCACCGGCGCGGTCTTCGCCGCGTCGCCCGGCGCCGCCGCCGACGACCGCGACGGCAGCCCGCCACCGGTCGGGGCGTCGGCCGCCGGCGCGCGGTCCGCTCCGGCCGACCGGGCCGCGGCGGCCGACGAGGTGTCGTTCGAGTCCCACATGACGGCGGCGTCTGCCGAGGCGAGCAGTTCGCCACCCGCCATGGCCGTCAGCCGCCCGTCTGCGCCCCGCACCACCCGGGCGTCCCCACCCAGATCGAACCGCAACTCCCGCAGCCTCGGGTTGGCCGCCGCCTGCGCCGACTTCACCACGAACACATGCGTGAAACCGGTGCGGGTCGCCCGCAACACCAGATCAACCCCCGGCAACACCTCCCCGTACGTCGCCGCATCACCACTGACCGACGGCTTCGGCAACCCACCCGGCCACGACAGCGACAACGACCTCCCCCGCCGCACCAACGTCACCGCCGCACCCACACCACCATCGGAGAACCGCACATCCGCCACCGACGCCACCGGACGCCAACCATCCGACCCACGCCGCAACGACAGATCCACATCCACCCACGACCCGTCCGACCGCTTCACCCGCTGCGGCACCACCGCCGACTCCGACGTGAACCCACCCGACGGATTCGCGAACACCTGCGTCAACTCCGTCCGAGCCGACGCCACCTCCACCCGCCGACCCGACCGCACCGCCGCCACCGCCGCCGACCCCGCATCCGGCGCCACCGAGGGATCGGTCCGCGGCACCGCCGGGGCGGCCTGGGCCGCCGACGGCACCCCCAGGACCGAGGCGACGAGCGTCCCGGCCACGAGCGCGGCGACGGCCACGCGAGTACGGTTCATGGGCTTTGGTGGTTGTTTGCGTGATGCATTCGGGACGCGTGTCACCGTGTGCCTCCAAGGCGTGATCGAAAAACGGCGGAACTTGGTGAGGTGGAAGGGAACCGGTGGTGCTCAGCCCACGGCGTCGGTGGCCGCCGTGGACTCCTCGGTGAAGATCTGCTCCACGGCGACCTGGTCAGCGCACCCTGGTACAGGCCGACGTCGTCGATGTCGCCGCGCCAGCGGTCGACCAGCAGGGTGCTGCCGCCGGGTGGGGTGTACCGGGCGGCGCCCACGTGGAGCGGACCGGTGGCGTCGAAGGTGCCGGTGAACGACCACCGGTGCTCGACCGTCCCGTTGACCGTCTTCTGCCGCTGCCCGAGGCAGAACGGGCGCCTCTCGACCTGCGCGCAGGCAGCAGCCAGCGGCCAGTAGTCATCGCAATCCCCCGTGGAAGATGAGAACCAGTCGGCCGAACTGTAGGGGCGCCCCCGACCCTTGTCTATATCGATCACCGTCCGTGACTTCGGACCGGACTTCGCCGCTCACCGGGCACCGGGAAACCACCCACGGTGAACGCTTTCCGGCAGCACGACAGCGGCCGTCCACTCAGGACAGCGGACGGCCGCCGTCGTGCCGGTGGTGTCGAAGCGGGATCAGGCCCGGGCCGGGCCCGTCGCCGACAACAACGCCGCCTCCCGCTCCGGAGCCAGACCGACCGGAGCACGCTGTGGCCGGCCCGCCCGCGGCGGGACCGTGCCCACCCTCCGCAGCCACACCCAGGTGTCCGCGACCGTCTCCGCCACCGGGCGGCAGGTCAGCCCGGCCGCGTACGCCTTCTCGACGCCGCGCTCCTGCAACCAGCGGTACTCGTGCCCGGCCGGGATCCAGGCCGGCAGGTCGTTCCACGGCACCACCCCGGCGGCCAGGATCGGCTCCGGGTCGGTCCACCGCAGCCGGGCGTCGGCGCCGGTGACGGCGACGCAGGCGTCGAGCAGCTCACCCATGGTCGCGTGCCCGGTGCGGCTCACCACGTTGAACGTCCCGCCCAACCCCTCCGCGCCCCGGTCCAACATCCAGCCCGCCAGGTCCCGCACGTCGACGTACTGCAACGGCAGGTCGACCGGGCCCGGCGCCAGCACCTCCCCGCCCCGGGCGATCCGCTCCAGCCACCAGGGCAGCCGGCCGATGTCCTCCCCCGGCCCGAGGATCAGCCCGGCCCGGGCGAGCAGCGCCCGGTCGCCGAACACCTCCCGCACGGCCCGCTCACCGCCGGCCTTGTTGTGCGCGTAGTCACCGTCGTCGGCGTCCGACTCGGCGTCCACCACGGGGGCCTCCTCGCCCACCCCGTCGACGACCGGCTGCGCGTAGACCGAGCCACTGGAGACGTAGACGTAGCTGCCCACGCGGTCGACCAGCGCGCGGGCGGCGTCCCGCGCCGCCCGGGGCGCACCGTCCCAGGTGTCGACCACCAGGTCCCACTCGCCCTCCGCCAGCGCCGCCAGGCCGCCGGGCGCGGTCCGGTCACCCCGCAACCGGCGTACGCCCTCCGGCGCCGCGCCGTGCAGGCCCCGGTTGAACACCGTCACCGACCAGCCCCGACGCACCCCCTCGGCGACCGTGGCGCCGCCCACGAAACCCGTCCCACCCAACACCAGCAGTCTCATGGGCTCCACTGTGCCGGCTCGGACCGGTCGTCCGGCCACCTGTTCACGGTGAGCGGATCTGCCCACGGCAGAAGATCCGGCGGGCGACGGCGACGCGGGCGGAGGCAGACACGGGTGGCCGGGCGCACCACCCGTCCGTACGCCTGGAGAGCACGAAGGCCCGCCACCGACGACGGTGACGGGCCTCGCGGATCATCTGGTGGGCGATACTGGGTTTGAACCAGTGACCTCTTCCGTGTCAAGGAAGCGCGCTCCCACTGCGCCAATCGCCCGTGGTGGCCACCTGGGCCCGGCAGGCCGGGCCGGCAGGGGCGGGATGCGAGCGGACGACGGGATTCGAACCCGCGACCCTCACCTTGGCAAGGTGATGCGCTACCAGCTGCGCTACGTCCGCGTGCCGCCGGCGTTCCCCGGCGACGGGATGAACTCTACCCGACGGCAAGATCGCCCGGCACGCCGCCCCACCGGCCGCCGCGGGCGATTCCCGCGCAGCCGATGGTTGCGCTGGTCAGCCACCGGGTACTGACCTCCTTCGACAGCACACCACATCCCCTGACCAAGGAGGCTGTCGTGGGTATCGGCACCAGCATCTTCCTGATCGCGCTCGGCGCGATCCTCACCTTCGCGCTCGACGCGAGCCTCGGCGGCATCGACCTCGACGTCGTCGGCTGGATCCTGATGGCGGCCGGCGTGCTCGGCCTGATCATGACCACGCTCATCTGGGGACGCCGCCGCCAGGTGGTCAGCACGACCGAACCGGTGGAGTACCGGCGGGTCGAGGAGCGCCGGGACGTCGCCCCGCCGCTCTGACCGACCGCCCCGCGCGGCCGACGGAGTCGGACGGTCGCCGGACGCACCGCGACGCACGTGCCGGGCACCCCGCGAGGGTGGCCGGCACGTCGACGTCACCGGCCCCACCCGCCGTACGCCGACCGCACGGCGGCCCCACGCCCGACGGCGCGCAGGCCGCAGTCGGGCGGGCGGCGCACCGCCCGACCCCGCCGCCTACGGCGGCCGTACCCGGAGCGCTTCCCGGAGGGGCGGGAGCGCCGGCGTGCCGGGCGTCACCCCTCCGCCGCCTCTCCTGGTGACCCTCGCCACCCGGGTACTACCGTCTGCTGTCGTGCGGACGGAGCAGGACGGGTCGCGAACGCCCGGACGACAGCCGTCGCGAGTCCGCTTCGAGCGCGCCGAGGCCGTCGTCGCGATGACCCGCCTCGCCGCCGGCCCCGATCCCGTCCGGGCCATCCTCGACACGCTCGCCCGTCGATCCACCGCGGCGGCCATGATCGGCGTGGACGGCACCCTGCTGACGGTCCACCCGGGCCCGGACCCGCTCGACCGGACCGTGCTGGGCGCCGCCGCCCGCGCCGTACCTGAGCTGCACCGACGCGGCACACCGGCGGCCGTGCGGGGCGGCGCGGGCGCGCCCACCGTCCACCTGGTCTCCCTCGGCGCCGGGGAGCCCGACGACGGCGCGGGGTGCGACCCCGACCGCGGGACCGAGCCCGCCCCCTGGCTCGCGGTGGTGGACCCGCTCCCCGGCGACCTGCTCGCCGACGCGGCGCGCGTCCTCGGTCTCTGCTGGCGGCTGGAACGCTCGGAGCAGGCCCGGCGGCGGGTCGCCGCCGGCGACGTGCGCAGCCGGGAGGCGGTGCTGCACCTGCTGATGGTCGGCGACGTGGCACCGGCCCGGCGCATCGCCGCGGCACTGCGTCCCCACCTGCCCGACCTGGTCCGGGTGTGCGTCGTCGAGTGCGCGCCCCGGCGACGCGGCGAGGCGGCCGGGCAGGTGACCCGCGCACTGGGCGGGCGGGCCTGGGTGGTGCCCTGCCCGGTCCGCTCCCGGCACCTCATCGCGCTGGTGCCGGCCCCGGACCGCGCCGGGCCGCGAGAGGCCGGCGACGCGGACGCGCTGGGGAGACTCGTCACCGGACGGGTGCCCGGGACGCGGATCGGGGTGAGCGAGCCGGTCCCGCTGCGCCGCACCGCCGCCGGCTACGAGCAGGCGTTCCACGCTCTCGCGGTGGCCCGGAACGGACCGGACGGGCACTGCCGCTTCGACCGGGCGACGGAGCTGCGCGCCCTGCTCGGCGCCGCCGGGCAGGACTGGGCGCGGACGCTGCTGGCGCCGTGCCTGTCGTACCGGCCGGCCCGACGGATCGATCCCGACGGGCAGGAACTGCTCGCCACCCTCAACTCCTGGCTCGCCTTCGACGGCGCGGCCCACCGGCACCTGCGGATCCACCGCAACACCCTGGCGGCCCGGCTGGCGCTGCTACGCGACCGCCTCGGGCTCGACCTGTCCCGGATCTCCGACCAGTCGGTCGCGTGGTTGGCCCTGCACCTGCTCGGTTCCGCCGCGACCCCGGAAGGCGTGCCGGAGGCACCGCCCGTCGTCGGTGGCGGCGCGGACGACGCGTTCGGGCAGGGGGCGGCGGCCGGCAGCCGGTGGGTCGGCCTCGACCGGCTGCTGACGACCCCCGCCCTGCGCCTCTGGGCGCGCGGCCAGCTCGCCCCCCTGGAGGCCGGCGGTACGCCCGTCGCCCTGATCACCGTACGCGCGTGGCTGCGCGCCGAGGCACGACTGCCCGACACCGCCACCGCGCTCGGCGTCTCGGTGTCCGCCGTACGCAAACGACTAGGCCGTGCCGAGCAGGCGCTGGGGCGTTCCCTGCTGCGCGGGCCGAGCGCCCGACACGAGCTCTGGCTCGCCCTGCGGGCCCTCGACGCGACCGCCGGCGCGGGCCTGGTCGACGACCCGGCCGGGCCGCCGCCCGCCTGACCGCCTGGTCGACGCCCCGGCCGGGTGGCCGCCCGCCTGACCGCCGGTGGCTTCCCACCCGGGCGCCCCGGAGCAGCGGCGCCGGTCGCGGTCGCTGTGCAGCCCGACACCGCCGGCGCCGCCGCTGTGCGGATCGGTCCTCGCGCCCGGCCGGCGGTGCTCCCTACCGTGTGCGGGGAGACGGCGGCGAGGACGCCACCATTCGAGCCCGACCGGCGATCCGGTGAGCTGACGACCGACGTCCGGACGCGCCGCAACGGGGGACGCGTCCGGCCGGCTCCGGGGGGGGGTGCGGCCGCCCCGTCCGCGACGACACCGCGGGCGGGCGGCCGTGGTCGCCCGTCGCTCCGGGTGCACCGGGGCGATCCGGGCGCGGCCCGCGAACGGCGGCGGTCCGAACGGCAGCGTCCTGCGCGGCGGAGGCTCGGCACAGCGGCGTTCGGAAACGGCGAAGGCCCGTCACCGGATGGTGACGGGCCTTCGTTCTGGTGGGCGATACTGGGTTTGAACCAGTGACCTCTTCCGTGTCAAGGAAGCGCGCTCCCACTGCGCCAATCGCCCTCGTCTGTTGCCGAGGTGGGGACGGGATTTGAACCCGCGTACACGGCTTTGCAGGCCGTTGCCTCGCCTCTCGGCCACCCCACCGAGGTTGCCCCCGTCATGCGTGGCGGCATCTCCGAGCGGACGACGGGATTCGAACCCGCGACCCTCACCTTGGCAAGGTGATGCGCTACCAGCTGCGCTACGTCCGCGTGTCCCCGGCGTTAACCGGTGACGGGTGAGAACTTTAGCCGAGCCGACGAGCGGTTGCCAAATCGGGGTGCTTCTCGGCGCGTCCGACGGTGGCGGGCCACCCCACCCCTGAGCTTCCTAGGAGACTGAACAACCACTTTCCCCCGGTCCGAGGCGGAAATAGCGGGTCAGTCGTGGCGTGGTCGAAGTGTCCGGCTTCCGACTCTCTGGAGGGCGGACGGGCCGTGATCCGTGACGCCCCGTGTTCAATCTGATGCGCTACGGTAACGGCGTGACGAGACGTGCGGCCGAGATCCGCCTGGATGCCCTGCTGCGCACGGCCTGTGACGTGATCGTGGAGCGGGGTCTGGCCAACACCCGCACGGCCGACGTGGCGCAGGCGGCCGGGGTGAGCCAGGCGCTGGTCTTCTACCACTTCGCCACCAAGGACCGGCTGCTCGCGCAGGCGTTCGCGTACGCGGTGGAGCAGGACCTGGCCCGGCTGGACGCGGTGATGCGGTCCAGCGCCCCGCCGCTGACCAAGCTGCGCCGGATCGTGAAGCTCTACACGCCGGCCGGCCGGGCGACGTCGTGGGCCATGTGGATCGACGGCTGGGCGGAGTCGCTGCGCACCCCGGAACTGGAGAAGGTCTCCCGTCGGCTCGACCTGCGCTGGCGGGAGGACCTCGCGGCGGTGATCTCGGAGGGTGTTCGCGACGGCACCTTCGAGTGCGCCGATCCGGCCGGCGCCGCGTGGCGGATCAGCGCCGTGATGGACGGCCTGGCGGTGCAGCTCGCGGTGCACGACCGGGTGATCTCCCGCCGCCAGCTCGCCGAGTGGGTCCGCCTGGTCACCGCCCGCGAGCTCGGGCTGGACCCGGACCAGCTCGACTGACTGTCGACCGCCCGAGGCCGACGAGCGGACCAGCTCGACCGAGGCCCGTCACCTGAGCGCGATGGAACGGACGGGCTCGGTCGATGCGCTCATCCCCGCCCGAAGCCGGCAAAACGGCTCGGCCCCCGAGGCCACCCGGAACAATCGTCGGCATGGACCCGCTGGAGACGTACCGCCGCAGCCTGGCCGAGTTCACCGACCGGGTGGAGCTGGTCGGCCCCGGGCAGTGGTCGGACCCGACCCCCTGCCCGGACTGGGACGTCCGGGCGCTGGTCAACCACGTCGTCGGCGAGGACCGGTGGAGCGTGCCGCTGCTCGCCGGCCGGACGATCGAGGAGGTCGGCGACCACTACGACGGCGATGTGCTCGGCCCGGATCCGGTCGAGGCGGCCCGGGACGCGGCGGCGCAGGCGGAGCTGGCCTTCACCCACCCCGGGGCGCTGGAGCGCACCGTCGCGCTCTCCGCCGGCGAGACCCCGGCGGACGAGTACCTGCACCAGCTCGTCGCGGAACACCTGATCCACGGCTGGGACCTGGCCGTGGCGATCGGCGCGGACCCCCGGCTGGACGCCGACGCGGTCGCCGAGTGCGCCCGCTGGTTCGGCCGACGGATCGGCGACTACCAGCGGGACAGGCTGATCCGGGCGGAGGCCGACGTGCCGGCGGAGGCCGACCAGCAGGACCGCCTCGTCGCCGCTTTCGGCCGCGACCCCGACTGGGCGCCGTAGCCCCCGCGTCGCGCCCACCGTCACCCGGGCGGCACCAGCGCGGCGACCACCTCTCCTGGCGGCGGGCCGGGGTGCGTCGCCGACGAGCCCGTGGCGCTCCAGCAATCGACCATTGCCGGTCTCCGCGATCCGTGGAGCCGCGATCCGTGAAGCCGCGATCCGTGAAGCCGCGATCCGTGGAGCCGTCATCGCGGCCGGGGCCGCCTTGAGTAGGCGTGGCCCTTGTCCCCGCCGACCAGGGCTGATATCCACAGATGCGCATGCTTAACCGCACTGCGCGGCCGGCGGAGGGCCGGCCACCCCCGCTCCCACGAGGAGGTCCCGTGGCACAACCGGAGTGGACACCCTGGATGAGCCGGCGTCGACGCCGGCTCGTTCCCGTCCTGGCGGCGACCGCGGTGGTGGCCGCGTTGCTCCCCGCCGGCCCCACCGCCGCCGTCCCCACCGGCGGCGCCGCCACCGAACGACGCTCCGGCCCGTTCGCCGAGGGGCACGAGCACGCCGACGTCGACAACCGCCCCGGCACCGCCGCCCCCGACGCCCGGCAGCGGGGCCTGGCCCGCAAGGCCGACCCGGACGTCCGCTGGAACCGGCTCGGCACCCCGCACGCGCTCGGCCCCGCCCACGCCCCGCTCGCCACCGGCCTCCCCAGCGACCCGGAGGCGGCCGCCCGCGCGTACCTGACCGGCAACCAGGACCTCTTCGGCCTGGACGCCGCCGCGGTCGAGGCGATGGACCGGCTGCTGGTCCGGCCGATCGGCGACGGCGCGGTGGTCACCCTCCGGCAGCGCTTCGGCGCCCTGCCGGCCGGGCACGACGGCCTGGTCACCGTCGCGGTCGCCGCCGGCACGGTCCTCGCGGTCAGCTCCTCGCTCTCCCGGGACACCGCCGCGCCGGCGCCCGCCACCCTCACCGACGAGCAGGCGTACGCCGCGGCGCTCGCCGACGCCGGCCTGGCCGCCGACGCGGTCCGCAGCCACAGCGTGCGGGCCGTCGCCGTGCCCACCCCGCTCGACGGGCCCCGGGCCGCGTACGAGGTGACCCTGATCGGCGCCGACGACGACCACCCGGAGGCGTTCACCACCTACGTCGACGGGATCACCGGGCAGGTGCTGGTCCGCGAGGACCTCGTCGACTTCGACTCCGACAACCCGAGCTGGGCCGTCTTCCCGGCCACCCCGCCGCGCGACCTCGGCCCCGGGCAGGACCCCCGGGTGCGCTGGTGCGGCGACCCCGCACCGGAGTGCCGGGAGGCGTTCCGCGACCCGGCCACCGGGCAGCCGTGGGACGTCGACGCGGCCACCGGCACGCCGACCGGCGCCGCGCGCGGCAACTCCGCCAACACCGTACGTTCCTGGGGCGGCGGCACGCCGGCCGTGCCGGTCACGCCCAGCCCGGAGCGGCGCTACGAGTACCCGTTCACCGACCAGTGGCACCAGGCCCGCTGCAACCCCGCGGTGTTCACCTCGGCGCAGCGCAACGACGGCGACGCCGCGATCGCCAACCTCTTCGCCATGCACAACCGGATGCACGACTGGGCCTGGCACCTCGGCTTCACCGAGGCCACCTGGAACCTCCAGGCGGTGAACCTGACCCCGCAGGGCCGGGGCGGCGACGCCGAGCAGGGCCGCGCGCAGCAGGGCGCGCTCAGCGGCAACCGGAACAACGCCAACCAGGGCACGCCGCGCGACGGGCTGCCGCCGACCACCAACATGTACCTGTGGCAGCCGCAGGCCGGCGGGCCGTACCCGCCCTGCGTCGACGGCGACTACGACATGACGGTGATCGGGCACGAGTACACCCACGCCATCACCAACCGGATGATCGCCGGCCCGGACAGCGGCATCGGCGGGCACCAGGGCGGTTCGATGGGCGAGTCGTGGAGCGACCTGCTGGCCGCCGAGTACCTCTTCGAGCACGGGCTGCGCGCCCCCGGCGAGACGCCCTACGTCACCGGCGGGTACGTCACCGGCAACCTGGTCAGCGGCATCCGCAACCACGACTTCAGCCGCAGCCCGCTGAACTACTCCGACGTCGGCTACAACACCGGCGGGCCGGCGGTGCACGCCGACGGCGAGATCTGGAGCGCCACCAACTTCCGGGTCCGTGCCGCGCTGATGAAGCGGTACGGCGTCGGCACCCCGCAACGCCAGCTCGACTGCGCGCAGGGCAGGGTGGCGGTGGACCTGTGCCCGGGCAACCGGCGCTGGGCGCAACTCGTCTTCGACTCGTTCCTGCTCCAGGCCGCCAGCCAGGTCAGCATGCTCGACATGCGGGACAACATGCTCACCGCCGACCTGCTCCGTTTCGGCGGCGCCAACCAGGACCTGCTCTGGGCCGAGTTCGCCCGCTCCGGGATGGGCCGGGACGCCGCCAGCAACGGCGCCTCCGACACCGACCCGACGCCGAGCTTCGCCGCCCCCGACGCCGACAACGCCGTGCTCACCCTCCGCCCGAAGGGCGACAGCGCCGACGCGCCGATCCGGGTGTACGTCGGGGCGTACGAGGCGCGGGCGGTCCCGGTGGCCGACACCGACCCGGCGACGGCGCTGCCGGACCGGATCGAGCTGGTGCCCGGCACGTACCAACTGCTCGCCGTCGCGCCCGGCTTCGGCCACCAGCGGCTCACCGTGGTCGCCAAGGCCGGCAAGGAGGGGTACGTCGACCTGCGGATGAGCCGCAACCTGGCGTCCACCGCCTCCGGCGCGACGATCACCGGCGACGGGGTCAACCTGGACCGGATCGCCGACGACACCGAGGCGACCAACTGGGCCTCCCTCGACGGGGTGGCCGGCAAGCAGGTCACCGTGGCGCTGCCCGGCGACGCGCCGCAGGTCGTGAAGCGGATCAACGTCAGCGCGATGCTGCGCCCGTCGATCACCGGCGACGCCGACCCGGGCAGCCAGAACTCGCTCAGCGCGCTGCGGTCGTTCGCGGTGTCGGCGTGCAACGCGAAGACCACCGACTGCGCGGATCCGGCGAACTGGCAGCGGATCCACACCAGCGCGGCGGACGCGTTCCCGGGCGGGGCCTACCGGGCGTACGTGCGGGACATCAACCTGCGCGAGTTCCCGGTGCCGACCACGCTGGCCACGCACCTGCGGCTGGAGGTCCTGGCCAGCCAGTGCACCGGCGGGCCGGACTACGCGGGCGAGCAGGACGACGACCCGGCGACCACCACCGACTGCGCGACCGCCAGCCCGGCGCGTACGCAGGTGCGGATCGCGGAGTTCCAGGCGTTCTCGAAGTGACCAGCAGCTTGTAGGCGTCGCGGGCGCCCTTGGACCCGTCGATCGCCTTGATGCCGAACTCCTTGATCGCGTCTGCGGCGATGTCGGCGTTC
>NZ_JBEYTP010000059.1:0-32033 GCF_040643125.1 Micromonospora sp. NPDC047465 | reverse complement strand
TGGCCCGCCGTGCCCGGCGCAGGGATCAAGCCTGACCGCCCGGAGCCGGGCACGGCGGGCCACACCCCACACCCCCACCACCACGCACCGCAACCCCAACACCCAAACGCGACCGCACGGCAGCCCACCCACCAAGACCGCACAGCGCACGTGACCGCCGCCACACAAGAAACGAACCGGTTCCGTATCGAAACTCCAGCCCCTACGCTGACACCAAATACGAGTCTGACCCGTATCGAAACGGGGCCGGGGGGAGAACCAGAGAGATGCAACCGCACGAGAACACCGGACATCCGAGGAGGTGGGCGATCCTCGGGGTGCTCGTGATCAGCCTGCTCGTCGTCGTCCTGGACAACACCATCCTCAACGTCGCGCTGCGTACGCTCGCCGACCCGGTGCACGGCCTCGGCGCGAGCCAGGGCGAGCTGGAGTGGTCGATCAACTCCTACACCCTGGTCTTCGCCGGCCTGCTGTTCACCTTCGGCGTTCTCGGCGACCGCGCCGGGCGCAAGCGTTTCCTGCTGATCGGCCTGGTGCTCTTCGGGCTGGCGTCGGCGCTGTCGGCGTACGCGCAGAGCCCGGCGCAACTCGTCGCGGCCCGCGCGCTGATGGGCGTGGGTGGCGCGGCCATCATGCCGGTCACGCTCTCGATCATCTCCAATGTCTTCGACCCGCGGGAGCGGGGCCGGGCGATCGGCGTCTGGGCCGGCGCGGTCGGCCTGGCGGTGGCGATCGGCCCGATCCTCGGCGGCGCGCTGTTGGAGCACTACTGGTGGGGCTCCGTCTTCCTGATCAACGTGCCGGTGGTCGCGCTCGGGGTGGTGCTGGTGGCGATCCTGGTGCCCGAGTCGCGGGACCCGAACCCGGGACGCGTCGACGTCGTCGGCGTGCTGCTGTCGGTGGTCGGCCTGGTCGCCCTGACGTACGGCATCATCGACGGCGGCGAGCACGGCTTCGACCGCCCGGTGGTCTGGGCCGCGATCCTCGGCGGCCTGGCGGTGCTGGCCTGGTTCGTCGCGTACGAGCGGCGCAGCGACCACCCGTCGCTGGACGTGCGGCTGTTCCGGGTGCCCCGCTTCGCCGCCCCGGTGGCGATCGTCGGGCTGATCTTCTTCGCCGCGATGGGCGTGATGTTCTTCAGCTCGTTCTACCTGCAACTGGTGCGCGGCTACAGCCCGTTGGAGACCGGCCTGCTCTTCCTTCCCTTCGCGGTGGCCCAGCTCGTCTTCGCCCCGCGCAGCGCGGCGATGGTCCGCCGGTACGGCGGCAAGGCGGTCGCCGTGGTCGGGCTGGCGCTGACCGTGGTGGCGCTCGGCGCGTTCGCCTTCGTCGGCCAGAGCACCCCGATCTGGGTGGTGCTGGTCTTCTTCTTCCTCCAGGGCGTCGGGATGGCCAACATCATGCCCCCGGCCACGGAGTCGATCATGTCGGCGCTGCCCCGGGAGAAGGCCGGGGTCGGCTCGGCGGTCAGCAACACCGTCCGGCAGGTGGCCGGCGCGCTCGGCGTGGCGGTGCTCGGGTCGGTGCTCTCCGCGGTCTACCGGGCCGACGTCGACTCCGCGCTGCGGGACCTGCCTGCCGGGGCGCGCGAGGCGGCCGGCGAGTCGATCTCCGGCGCGTACGCCGCGGCGGGTCAGCTCGGGCCGGCGGCGCCGCAGCTGATCGCGGTGGCCGACGACGCCTTCGTGGCCGCGATGCACTGGGCGGCGGGCCTCGCCGCAGCGGTCGCCGCCGTCGGCATCCTCGTGGTGCTGCGCTGGATGCCCGGCCGCGCCGCGGCCCCGGTGGCGGCGCCGGCGCCGGCGGGTGAACCCGAGTTGGCCGGGACCGCCTAGGTTCGGGGACAATGTCCGACATGACTTCCACCGCCGATGCTCCGCGGTCGCCCGGGCGACCGCGGAGCGTCCGCGCGGACGAGGCGATCCTCGAGGCCACCCTCGACCTGCTCGCCCAGGGCAGCACGATCGAGGCCATCTCGATCGAGTCGATCGCCGCCCGGGCCGGCGTGGGCAAGGCCACCATCTACCGCCGCTGGCCCGGCAAGGACGCGTTGCTGACCGACGCGCTGCGCCGGCTCAAGGGCAACCCGCCGGCACCGCCCGGCCGGTCGGTCCGCGACGACCTGGTGGTGCTGGTCGGCGCGGTCGGGCACAACATCGACCCGCGGGCGGCGCGGATCATGCCCTGCCTGGTGCCGCGGGTGAACCGCAGTCCGGACGAGTACCAGCTCTACCAGAGCATCATCGAGCCGCGCCGGGCGCTGATGCGGGAGGTGCTGCGCCGGGGGATCCGCACCGGCGAGCTGCGCGCCGACATCGACGTCGAGGTCACCATGGCGATGCTGACCGGCCCGATGCTGATCCAGCGGGTGCTGCGCTGGCATCCCGACCTCGACGAGGCGTCCCTGCCGGAGAAGATCGTCGACGGCGTCCTGGACGGCATCCGCGCCCGCTGACCCCGGCCACCACCCCGGTCCCGCCGGCCGGTACGGCCCACCCGGTTCCGGCACGCGGTACGGCCACCCGGCACGGCACGTGGCACGGCCGGCGGGACCGTCAGCCGGCCGGCGTACGCAGGCGGTGCAGGCGCAGGGCGAGCTGGACCTCCAGCGCCCGCTCCGGCTTCTGCCAGTCCGCGCCGAGCAGCTGCCCGACCCGCTCCAGCCGCTGGGTCACCGTGTTGACGTGCACGTGGAGCAGCTCGGCGGCCCGGGCCAGGCTGCCGCCCACCCCGAAGTACGCCTCCAGCGTCTTCACCAGCGCGGTGCCCCGGCGGGCGTCGTAGTCGACCACCGGCCCGACGGTGGCCGTCAGGAACCGGTCCACGTCCTTGTCGCCGCCGTCGCCGACCGCGCCCAGCAGCAGCCCGACGAAACCCAGCTCGGCGGTGCTCGCGCCCTGCCCCGACCGGCCCAGCGCGCCCAGCGCGGTGAGGCAGCGGTCGGCCTCGGCGAACGTGGTGGCCAGCGACGCCGGCCCCGTCGACGGGCCGCTCGCCCCGGCGGTCACCGGCCGGCCGGTCACCCGGGACAGGTCCCGGGCCACCGCCCGGGCGTTGCCGCCCGCGTCCCGGCCCGGCAGCATCAGCACCACCCGCCCGTCGCGGGCCGCCGCAAGCCCACCCCGCGTCGAGGCGTACGTGGTGGCCCACGACAGCACCCGCTGCCGGGCCGAGCCTGTCGCGGCGATCGCGTCGTCGCCGACCGCCACCAGCACGTGCGGCGCGTCCAGGTCCACCCCGAGCCGGCGGGCCCGGCTGCGCAGCGCGTCGGTGTCCCGCAGCGGCCGGGCGATCAGGTCGTCGAGCAGCTCGCCCCGGACCCTCCCCTCCGCCTCGGCGACGGTGCGCCGGAACAGCAGCAGCAGCGCGGTCACCAGCGACGCCCGCTCCAGAATCCGCTGGTCGGCGTCGACCAGCTCGTCGTCGGGGCGCAGCACCAGCGCGCCCATGTTCTCCGCGCCGGCCACCACCGCGGCGTACCAGAGCGGCCCCCGGCGCACGCTGCGGCCCTCCGTACGCGACGCGGCCACCGCCTCCACCATGTCCGCCCGGTCCGGCTCGTCGATCTCGCCGACCCGGGCCAGCAGCCGGCCCTCCGCGTCCAGCGCCAGCAGCGCCCCGCCGAGCACGTCGGTGACCGCCGCGGCCACGTCCTCCACGCCGCCGCCGCGCAACACCAGCGCGGTCATCCGGTCGTGCGCCGCCGCGGCCCGCTCCACCGAGCTGCTGTGGGCCCGGATGGTGGTGTTCGCCGCCGACAGCTCCTCCAGCGCCGCCCTGGTCTCCGCGAGCAGCCGCGCGGTGTCGATCGCCACCGCCGCGTGCGCGGCGAGGGACACCAGCAGCGCCACCTCCTCCCGGGCGAACGGCCGGGCCGAGCGGTTGGCCGCGTAGAGCACGCCGATCGAGGCCGAGCCGAGCCGCAGCGGCACGCCCAGGATGGCCACCAGGCCCTCCTCGCCCACCCCGGCGTCGATCTCGCCGGTGTGGTGGAAGCGGTCGTCCTCCGGGTAGTTCGCCGTGACGTACGGGGCGCCGGACTGGGCCACCAGGCCGCCGAGGCCGGCGCCCATCGGCAGCCGCAGCCGCTGGAAGCGGGCCGAGACCGAGCCGTCGGTGACCCGCATGTAGGTGTCGCCGCGCTCGTCGTCGTTGAGCGTCATGTAGGCGACGTCCGCGCCGAGCAGGTTGCGCGCCCGGTGCACGATCGCGCGCAGCACGTCGTCGAGGTCGCGCAGCCCGGCCAGGTCCCTGACCGTGTCGTACAGGCCGGAGAGCTCGACCTCCCGGCGGCGGCGGCGTTCCAGCAGCGCGCGGACCCGCAGCGCCACCGTCTTGGCCTGCTCCAGCTCGGCGAGCCGGTCGGGCGGCAGCCCGGCGGCGCGCGCGGCGACGAGCGGCCCCTCGAACTCCACCGCGGCGGCCTCGCGGGCGAGCAGTTCCAGGAACTCCACCGGTGACGACATGACCGACATTGTGCGGCTTGCCACTAGTTCGCCGTCCAGCCCCCGTCGAGCGCGATGGACGCGCCCGTGATGAACGCCGCCGGCGGGGAGCAGAGGTACGCCACCAGTTCGGACACCTCCTCCGGCTCGATCAGCCGCTTGATCGCCGCCCGGGCCAGCATGATCTTCTCGACCACCTCCGCCTCCGGGATGCCGTGGCTGGCCGCCTGGTCGGCGATCTGGCTCTCCACCAGCGCGGTCCGCACGTACGCCGGGTTGATGCAGTTGGCGGTCACGCCGTGCGCGGCGCCCTCCAGCGCCACCACCTTCGACAGCCCCTCCAGGGCGTGCTTCGCCGAGACGTACGCCGACTTGTACGGCGAGGCGCGCAGCCCGTGCACCGAGGAGATGTTGACGATCCGGCCCCAGCCCCTGGCGTACATGTGCGGCAGCGCCCGGCGGATGATCAGGAACGGCGCCTCCACCATCACCCGGTGCAGGTAGGCGAAGCGCTCCGCGGAGAACTCCTGCACCGGCGCCACGTGCTGGAGGCCCGCGTTGTTCACCACGATGTCCACGTCCGCGTCGAGCCGGTCCACGGCCTCGGCGTCCGCCAGGTCCACGCCCTCGGCCCGGCCGCCGGCCTCCGCCGCCACCGCCTTGGCCGCCTCGATGTTGCGGTCCACCACCAGGACCTTGGCGCCGGCGGCCCCGAGCCGCAGGGCACAGGCGCGGCCGATGCCGCTGCCGCCCCCGGTCACCAGGGCGGTACGACCAGCGAGGTCGACGTGTACGACGTGGGGCACCGCCACGGGTTCTGCCGTCATGGCGCATGAAGTTACGAGCTGTGTGTCCGGGCGCACATGGGGCGGCGGCACATACTCGACGGCCGGAGTGTGTGGTCCACACGGCAGGTCGGCGGCGTGTCGGCGCGCCCGGCGTGTCCCCGACACCGGGCCGTCGTCCGGCTCGGTAGGGTGTCGAACACACGTACTGCTGACGGTTGGGGGAGGAGGCGGCGTGCGGGTGCTCGGCGTCGACCCGGGGCTGACCCGGTGCGGGGTCGGCGTGGTCGAGGGCGTGCCGGGGCGGCCCTGCACGTTGGTCGCCTACTACGTCGTCTACACCGACCCCGGCGACGAGCTGCCGCTGCGCCTGCTGCACCTGGACCGCTCGCTCACCGACCTGGTCGCCGAGCACCGGCCGGACAGCGTCGCCGTCGAGCGGGTGTTCAGCCAGCACAACGTCCGCACGGTGATGGGCACCGCCCAGGCCAGCGGGATCGCCGTGCTCGCCGGCGCCCGCGCCGGGCTGCCCGTGCAGACCTACACGCCCAGCGAGGTGAAGGCGGCCGTGACCGGTTCCGGTCAGGCCGACAAGGCCCAGATGACGGCCATGGTCACCCGGCTGCTGCGGCTGCCCGAGCCGCCGAAGCCGGCGGACGCCGCCGACGCCCTCGCCCTGGCCATCTGTCACGTGTGGCGCGGCGGGACGCGCTCCAAGCTGGCCGCCGCGGCCGACCGGGTACGACGAGGAGGAGCCAGATGATCGCCAGCGTGCGCGGGGTGGTGACCGCGACCGGTCCGGACCACGCGGTCGTGGAGGTCGGCGGGGTGGGCCTGGCGGTGCAGTGCGCCCCCGGCACCCTCGCCGAGCTGCGGGTCGGCCAGCCCGCCCGGCTGGCCACCAGCCTGGTCGTCCGGGAGGATTCGCTCACCCTCTACGGCTTCGCCGACGACGACGCCAAGCAGCTCTTCGAGCTGCTGCAGACCGCCAGCGGCGTCGGTCCCCGGCTGGCCCAGGCCGTGCTCGCCGTGCACACCCCCGACGCGGTACGCAAGGCGATCGCCAACGCCGACACCGCCGCGCTGACCCGGGTGCCCGGCATCGGCAAGAAGGGCGCCGAGCGCCTGGTCCTGGAGCTGCGCGACCGGGTCGGCCCGGTCCCGGTCGGCGCCGACGGAGCGGCCGGGGTGACCGGCGGGGCGTGGCCCGAGCAGGTGCGGCAGGCGCTGGTCGGGCTCGGCTGGACGGCCGGGCAGGCCGACCAGGCGGTCGCCGCGGTGGCGGAGACCGTCGACGGTGACGTGCCGCCCGTGCCGGTGCTGCTCAAGCAGGCCATCCGACTGCTGGGCCGCACCCGGTGACCGGTCCCGACGGCAACCTGGTCTCCGCCTACGTCAACGAGGCGGAACGGGACGCGGAGGCCAGCGTCCGGCCGAAGCGGCTGGAGGAGTTCATCGCCCAGCACCGCGTACGCGACCAGCTCGACCTGCTGCTCCAGGGCGCGATGCGGCGCGGCTCCCCGCCCGACCACATCCTCCTCTCGGGCCCGCCTGGCCTCGGGAAGACGACGTTGGCCAACATCGTCGCCGCCGAGCTGGGCTCCGGCATCCGGGTGACCAGCGGCCCGGCGATCGAGCGTTCGGGCGACCTGGCGGCCATCCTGACCAGCCTCGCTGAGGGCGACGTGCTCTTCATCGACGAGATCCACCGGATCGCCAAGCCGGCCGAGGAGCTGCTCTACAGCGCGATGGAGGACTTCCGGGTCGACGTGGTCGTCGGCAAGGGCCCGGGCGCGACCGCCATCCCGCTCGACGTCGAGCCGTTCACCCTGGTCGGCGCGACCACCCGCTCGGGCCTGCTGACCGGGCCGATGCGGGACCGCTTCGGCTTCGTCGCGCACCTCGACTTCTACTCCCCGGCCGACCTGGAGGTGCTGCTGCGCCGGTCGGCCCGGATCCTCGGCGTACCGATCACCGACGATGGCGCCGCCGAGATCGCCGGCCGCTCTCGGGGCACCCCGCGGATCGCGAACCGGCTGCTGCGCCGGGTCCGCGACTTCGCCGAGGTCCGCGCCGACGGCGTGGTCACCGTGGAGACCGCCCAGGCCGCCCTGACGGTGTACGACGTCGACGCGCTCGGCCTGGACCGGCTGGACCGGGCGGTGCTGACCGCGCTGGTCGACTCGTTCCGGGGCGGCCCCGTCGGCCTGTCCACCCTGGCCGTGGCGGTGGGGGAGCAGCCGGACACGGTCGAGGAGGTGTGCGAGCCGTTCCTGGTGCGCGCCGGCCTGCTGGCCCGTACGCCGCGCGGCCGGGTCGCCACCGAGGCCGCCTGGCGGCACCTGGGGCGTACGCCACCGAATGGTACATTTGGCGCGGATGCCCCTCGCGCGCCCGATCTGTTCTCCGTGGACGCCGATCAGCCGTGATGCGAACGTGATCTGTGCCGCATTCGGCGTTCCCAGGTGCAGGGATTAGACTCGCGCCGGTCTGTACAGGACGTGAGAATCCGCCTCCGCTCCGGCACGCCCGTGCCGGGTCGGCGGCCAATGGGAAGGTCTTTCACCGTGCTTTACGCAGCAGAGGGCGGCGGGGGTGCCGGCAGCCTGACGCCGATCCTCATGATCGCTCTGCTCTTCGGCGTCATGTACTTCATGATGATCCGCCCCCAGCAGAAGCGCCGCCGCGAGGCGGAGGCCATGCAGTCCGCGCTCGCCGCCGGCGACGAGGTGGTCACGATCGGCGGGCTCTACGGCACGGTCACCGGGGTGGACGACGACACCGTCCTGCTGGAGGTCGCGCCCGGTGTGCAGACCCGGTACGCCCGCCCGGCGATCGCCCGGGTGGTCAGCCAGGCGGAGCGTCCCGCCGAGCCGGCCGCCGAGGACGCGGACGCCGTCAAGGAGTGAGGCGTCGCTCCCGCCCCGGGGCGGCGGTCGCCGGCTCGCGGTGACCGCCGTGCCGGAAGGGGCAGCGGAGACGACGTGAAAACTGGATAGTTGGGCCCGACGGCGGGAGCCGGCACGTCCACGCTCCGCTCGGCGCCCCCGCGCCGCGACGTCGGGGCCCGCGTGCCGGCCCCCGACGCCGGCCCGTCAGGACCGCCGGCCGCACCGGCCGACACCCGCCGCACCAGCGGCGCGACCGTACAGGGAGACAGGACAGCCGTGGCACCACCTCAGGGACAGATGCGCCCCGGACGGCAACTGGCCGTGCTCGGGCTCATCTTCGTAGTCCTCTATCTTTTGGTGTTCTTCGCGGGCGGCGCCAGCGGCAGCCTGAAGGACCGGCTGGAGCCCAAGCTCGGCCTGGACCTCGTCGGCGGCACCCGGCTGACGCTGGAGGCGACCAACACCGTCGACGGCCGGGCCCCGACGGCGGAGAACCTCGAGGAGGCCCGCCAGATCATCGAGAGCCGCGTCAACGCCTTCGGCGTCGCCGAGGCCGAGGTGGTCACCGAGGGCAACCGCAACATCGTGATCTCCCTGCCCGGTGAGAACCGCGACATCACCGAGGTCGGCAGCGCCGCCGAGCTGCGCTTCCGCAAGCTGCTCAAGGCCGCCGACGGCAGCGGCGCGGCCGCCGCCCCGGCGCCGCCCGCCACCCCGGCGCCGTCCGGCAGCGCGACCCCGGCCCCGTCGGGCAGCGCGAAGCCCTCGGGCAGCGCCTCCCCGTCCGGCACCGCCGGGCCGAAGGTGACCCCGTCGGCGAGCGGCGGCCAGGGCGGCATGGCGCCCGCGCCGAGCACCAGCCCGTCGGCCCCGGCCTCGCCGAGCGCCGCGGCGCCCTCGCCGAGTGCGAGCGGCGAGCCGGTGCCGCAGAGCGTCGAGGAGCAGCGCAAGGCCGTCGAGCAGAAGGTCGGCGCCGCCGCCTGGGCCGCCGCGAGCGGCCTCCAGGCACCGGCCGACCTGACCGCCGACCCGTCGCTGGCGGAGAAGCTCAAGCCGTTCGCCGCCCTCGACCCGCGCGAGGTCGCGGTGCTGCCGGCGCAGATGCAGTTCAACGTGCCGCAGATCAGCTGCGCCCAGCTCGACAAGCGGCCGCCAGCGTCGATCTCCGCCCCCGACCAGCAGGTGGTCGCCTGCGAGGACGGCGCCGCGAAGTACCTGCTCGACCAGGCGAAGGTGCTCGGCACCGACGTGGACGACGCCAACGCGGTGCTCGACCAGACCAGCCAGTGGGTGGTCAGCCTGGACTTCTCCGGCGCCGGCCAGGACAAGTGGACCAACCTGACCCGCGAGGCATTCAACAACGAGGGCCAGGCCTGCGACGCCACCGCGCTCGGCCAGGACGGCAAGTGCCGCGTCGCCGTCGTGCTGGACAACGAGATCGTCTCCTCGCCCGAGATCCAGGGCGTGCTGACCGGCAACTCGCAGATCACCGGCAACTTCACCCAGAAGGACGCCAGCACCCTCGCCGGCCAGCTCCGCTACGGCGCGCTGCCGGTGACCTTCGAGGAGCAGGAGCAGCAGAACGTCACCGCCACCCTGGGCGCCAGCCACCTGCGGGCCGGCCTCCTCGCGGCGGGTATCGGCATGGCGCTGGTCATCATCTACTCGTTCTTCTACTACCGCCTGCTCGGCTCGGTGATCTTCCTGAGCCTGATCCTCTCGGCGCTGCTGGTCTTCGGCGCGCTGGTGGTGCTCGGCCGGCAGATCGGCTTCACCCTCACCCTCGCCGGCATCGCCGGAATGATCGTCTCGCTCGGTGTGGCGGCGGACTCGTTCGTCATCTACTTCGAGCGGCTCAAGGACGAGATCCGGGAGGGGCGCAGCCCCCGCAGCGCCGTCCCGCGCGCCTGGATCCGGGCCCGCCGGACCATCATCTCCGCCAACGCGATCACGCTGATGTCGGCGGTGGTGCTCTACGTCGTCTCGGTCGGCGCGGTGAAGGGCTTCGCCTTCGCCCTCGGCCTGGCGACCGTGCTGGACCTGGTCGTGGTCTTCCTCTTCCGGCACCCGATCATGACGATGTTCGCCCGCACCCGGGCGTTCCTGTCCCCGCGGGTCAGTGGTCTCGGGCGGGCGCTTCCGGCCCGGACGGCCGACGAGGCCAAGCCCCGCAACCCGCGCGTGAAGGAGGCCTGAGATGGCAAAGAGTGGTCTCGCTAGCCGCCTCTACCGCGGCGAGGCCGGCCTCGACATCATCGGCCGGCGCAAGCTCTGGTTCGCCGTCGCCGGCACGCTGATCCTGCTGGCGCTGCTCAGCTTCGGGCTGCGCGGATTCCACCTCGGCATCGAGTTCGCCGGCGGCAACTCGTTCCAGATCCCGGCCAGCGTCGGCACCATGGAGCAGACCGAGGCGAAGGTCAAAACGGCCCTCGCCACGGCCGGCGACGGCGCCAACGTGGTCACCACGCAGAAGGTCGGCGGCACCGGCGGCGACTTCTACGAGGTGCGCACCACGCAGCTCGACGCCGAGCAGGCCAACGCCGTCAAGGTCGAGATCGCCGAGGAGTTCGGCATCGACCCCACCACCATCAGCGGCAACCAGGTCAGCGAGGCGTGGGGCAGCCAGGTCACGTCCCGGGCGATGCTCGGTCTGGTCATCTTCATCGCGCTGGTGATGGTGTACCTGATCCTGCGGTTCGAGTGGCGGATGGCGGTCGCCGCCGTCTCCTCGCTGATCATGAACCTGATCCTCACCGCCGGCGTCTACTCGCTGGTCGGCTTCGAGGTCACCCCGTCGACGGTCATCGGCTTCCTCACGATCCTGGGCTTCGCGCTCTACGACGTGGTGGTGGTCTTCGACAAGGTGCAGGAGAACACCCGCGGCATCACCGCGAACAACAACCAGACGTACGGCGAGGCCGCCAACCTGGCGATCAACCAGAGCCTCATGCGGTCGCTGAACACCTCGGTGGTGGCGCTGCTGCCGGTCGGTGGTCTGCTCTTCATCGGTGCCGGCCTGCTCGGCGCGGGCACCCTGAAGGACCTCGGCCTGGTGCTCTTCGTCGGTATGGCGGTGGCGTTCCTGACCTCGATCCTGCTGGCCACGCCGCTGCTGGTGCTGCTCAAGAACTACGAGCCGCGGATCCAGGCGCACAACAAGCGGGTGCTGGCCCGCCGGGGCGCCCTGGCGCGCGGCGAGGTCACCCCGAAGGGTGCGTCCGGCTCCGTGGAGACCGCGGACGAGCCGGTCGACCCGGAGTCGGCGGCGCTGGCCGGCGCCGCGCCGAAGGTGGGCGCGCGGCCGGCCGGGAAGCGGTCGACGGGCGCGCGCGGCAGCCGGCCGCCCGGCGGCGGCAACCGGCCGGGTGGCGGCAAGCGGCGCTGACCTGGGCCGGCGACACCCGGTAGGAATCGAACCGACGGCGTCCTTCATGCTGTGCGAGCAGCAGGGAGGACGCCGTCGTCGTGGAAGGGGAGCGGACTGCCGTGACGGAGACCCACAGCACCGGGGTACGGGGAGACAGCGGCCTGGAAGCCGCGAAGCTGGTGGCCAGCCGGGTGCTCGACGTGCCCGATTTCCCCAAGCCCGGTGTCATGTTCAAGGACCTGATGCCGCTGTTCGCCGACGGTGAGGCGTTCCGCCAGGTGGTCGACACGATCGTCGCGTACCACGGGCGGGACTCGTTCGACGCCGTCGTCGGGATGGAGGCGCGCGGGTTCGTGGTCGCGGCGGCCGTCGCGTACGCGACCGGGGTCGGCGTGGTGCCGGTGCGCAAGGCCGGGAAGCTGCCGCGCCCGGCGTACTCGGCCTCCTACGACCTGGAGTACGGCCAGGCCACCCTGGAGGTGCACCAGGACGCGTTCACGGCCGGGCACCGGGTGCTGGTGGTCGACGACGTGCTGGCCACCGGCGGCACCGCCGAGGCGACGCTGGACCTGGTGGAGCGGGCCGGGGGCACCGTGGCCGGCTTCACCGTGCTGCTGGAACTCGGCTTCCTCGGCGGACGGGAGCGGTTGTCGCCGCGCCCGGTGCATGCCCTGCTGACCGTTTGAGCGCCCCGACCGTCGGGCGGACCCGGTGCGGTCCGTCCGGCGGAGCGGCGGGGCACCGTGCGTGCGGGTAGCATTGCCCTTTGCTGACCGGGCGGGGTCCGTCCGGGCGGCGCGAGACCAGGCCGACCGGCGCACGGTCGGTGTATCCCCGGCGAGCGGTGAGGAGGCCGGTGTCCCACGATGTCGCCCCTCCGGTGGAGGGCACGGTGCACCCGACAGGCGACGCGGACGGCTCGGTGACCGCACGGAACGGTGACGCGCCGACCCGGGGCGCGGGCTCCGGCAACGGCTCCGGCGCGACCGGTCCGGCCGACACCGCGCGGTCCGGCGCGACGGCCGGCCCGGCCGGTGGCGCGGGCGCGGCGACCGAGGGGGTCGTGCTCCCGTTCCCCGCCGACGGTGATCCCCTGCCCAGCGCAGGCTTCGCGCTCTCCACCGCGCCCACCGGCCGCCGCGTCCGCGCCAGGCTGGCGCGGTTCAACGCGCCGTGGCAGTCCTCGCAGGTCAGCGAGGTGCTCGAGCCGCTGATCTCGACCCATCGGGACGCCCACCCCAAGGCCGACGCGCGGCTGCTCCAGCGCGCCTTCGACACCGCGGCCCGCTGGCACTCGGGGCAGTACCGCAAGTCCGGCGACCCCTACATCACCCACCCGCTCGCGGTGGCCACCATCCTGGCCAACCTCGGGATGGACACCACCACCCTGGTCGCCGCGCTGCTGCACGACACGATCGAGGACACGGAATACACGCTCGACCAGATGCGCGGCGACTTCGGCGGCGAGGTCGCGCTGCTCGTCGACGGGGTCACCAAGCTCGACAAGGTCAAGCTGGGCGACGCGGCCAAGGCCGAGACGATCCGCAAGATGGTCGTCGCGATGGCCAAGGACCCGCGGGTGCTGGTGATCAAGCTGGCCGACCGGCTGCACAACATGCGTACCCTCACCTTCCTGCCCCGCCCGAAGCAGGAGCAGAAGGCGAAGGAGACGCTGGAGATCCTGGCCCCGCTGGCTCACCGGCTGGGTATGAACACCATCAAGTGGGAGCTGGAGGACCTCGCCTTCGGGACGCTCTTCCCGAAGCGCTACGAGGAGATCAACCGGCTGATCGGGGAGCACCAGCCGCAGCGCGAGGCGCTGCTGCGCCAGGTGACCCAGAAGGTGCAGACCGACCTGAAGGCCGCCAAGATCAAGGCGGAGACCACCGGCCGGCCGAAGCACCTCTACTCGATCTACCAGAAGATGATCGTGCGGGGTCGCGACTTCAACGACATCTACGACCTGGTCGGGGTGCGGATCCTGGTTGACACGGTGCGGGACTGCTACGCGGCGCTGGGCGTCATCCACGCCAACTGGCAGCCGGTGCCGGGCCGGTTCAAGGACTACATCGCGATGCCCAAGTTCAACATGTACCAGTCGTTGCACACGACGGTCATCGGGCCCACCGGCAAGCCGGTGGAGATGCAGATCCGCACGTACGCGATGCACCGCACCGCCGAGTTCGGCATCGCCGCGCACTGGAAGTACAAGGAGCACAAGGGCACCCAGATCGTCGGCCCGCCGGCGCACATCGACGAGATGACCTGGCTGCGCCAGCTGCTGGACTGGCAGCGGGAGGCGGCGGACCCGAGCGAGTTCCTCGACGCGCTGCGCTTCGACCTGTCCAGCCAGGAGGTGTACGTCTTCACCCCGAAGGGTGACGTCATCCCGCTGCCGACCGGGTCGACGCCGGTGGACTTCGCGTACGCGGTGCACACCGAGGTCGGGCACAAGTGCATCGGTGCGCGGGTCAACGGCAAGCTGGTGCCGTTGGAGTCGACGCTGTCCAACGGCGACGTGATCGAGATCTTCACCTCGAAGTCCGACACGGCCGGGCCGACGCAGGACTGGCTGGGCTTCGTCAAGAGCCCTCGGGCGCGCACGAAGATCCGCCAGTACTTCAACAAGGAGCGGCGCGAGGAGGCGATCGAGGCCGGCAAGGACGCGATCGTCAAGGCGATGCGCAAGCAGGGCATGCCCCTGCAGCGGATGCTCACCTCCGACGCGCTGATGGCGATCGCCCGGGACCTGCACCTGGCCGACGTCGCCTCGCTCTACGCCGCGGTCGGCGACAGCCAGGTCTCCGCCCAGTCGGTGGTGCAGAAGCTGATGGCCGCGTACGGCGGCGAGGAGGGCGCGGCGGAGGACATCGCCGAGACCGCCGTCGCCACGCGGCTGCCGCGCAGCCGGCAGAGCAGCGCGGACCCGGGCGTCGTGGTGCGCGGGGTCAGCGACGTGTGGATCAAGCTGGCCCGCTGCTGCACCCCCGTCCCGCCGGACTCGGTCTTCGGCTTCGTGACCCGCTCCGGCGGGGTGAGCGTGCACCGCGACGACTGTGCCAACGCCGAGGACCTGCGGGCGCAGAACGAGCGGGTGGTCGAGGTGAGTTGGAAGCTCACGTCCGCGTCGACGTTCCTGGTCGCCATCCAGGTCGAGGCGCTGGACCGGCACAAGCTGCTCGCCGACGTCACCCGGGTGCTCTCCGACGAGCGGGTCAACATCCTGTCCGCGACGGTCACCACGACGCGCGACCGGGTGGCGGTGAGCCGGTTCAGCTTCGAGATGGCCGACCCGAAGCACCTGGGCCACCTGCTGGCGGCGGTCCGCAAGGTCGACGGCGTCTTCGACGCCTACCGCGTCACCTCCGGCGCCTGACCCACCCACCCTGCCCCGCTACACACCCACGCCCCTCGCTGCGGCGATCTTGCACCTTCGTAGGTCACCCCTCTGCCGGGGCGCAAAGTGCAAGATCACGGGGCTGGGGATGGGGCGGAATGAGAAGCGCCCGCCGGCGGGGCCGGCGGGCGCTCGTCGTACGGGTGGGCGGTCAGCCCTGGGGGGCGCTCATGGTGAGCTTCTTGATGGTGATCTCCTTCTTCGGGTGACCACCGCCGGCCTGCTGCGCGAACGCCTTGTCGTCGCCCGCCGCCGCGACCTGCTTGACGATGTCCATGCCACCGGTGATGGTGCCCAGGACGGTGTAGTTCGGCTCCAGCGGCGAGTCGCCGTAGACGATGAAGAACTGGCTGCCCGTGCTGGCCGGGCCGGCGTTGGCCATCGCGATCACGCCCTCCGGGTACGGCGGGCGCTTGTCGGTGGGCAGGTTCTCCTCGGCGAGCCGGTAGCTCGGGCCGCCGGTGCCGTCGGTCTCCCGCCAGCCCTTGCCGGTCGCGCTCGGGTCGCCGCACTGGAGCACCTTGATGCCCTCGGTCACCAGCCGGTGGCACTTGCTGTTGTCGAAGAAGTTCTTCTCCGCCAGGTGGGTGAAGCTGCCCGCGGTGCAGGGCACCGCCGCCCGGTCGACCTTGGCGGTGATCGGACCGAGGTTGGTGTCGATCGTCATCGTCTGGGTGCCGGTGTTCGACTGCTGTGCGGCCGGCAGCCCGACGTCCTTGATCTGCTTGGTCCGCTGGTCGGCGGGCAGCTCGGTCCACGCGCACTGCACGTGGTCGGCCGCCGGCCCGGCGGTGTCGGTCTTGTCGTCGTCGCCGCCCAGCGTGGTGGCGATCCACACGGTGCCGGCGATGACGAGCACCAGGATCGACGCGGCTCCCACGATCGCCTGGGTCTGCCGGCGCTTACGGGCCCTGGCCGCGCGCTCGGCCATCTCCTTCTCGAGCCGGGCGCGGGCCGCCGCGCGCTGCCGCTCTCTGGTGGACGTCACGCCTGGATCCTCCTGGGCTGTCTCGGGCGCGGTCGGTGCCGCTGAGGTTGGTGGGGCGGCCGGGTCAGCCGGCGCTGGGGCTGGCCGCCGGGGCGCCGGACGGCGTCGCCGCCGGGGTCGACGCCCCCTGCGCCACGGGCTCACCGACGGTCAGGCTCTGGACGACCACGTCGTCGTCCTTGGGCTTGACCTTGGCCCCCGTCCCATTGTCCACGGTCGGCTTGGCACCGATCTTCTCCACCACGTCGATCCCGCCGGTGACCCGGCCGATGATCGGGTACTTCGGGTCGGCCGTGGTGAAGTCCTTGAAGAAGATCAGGAACTGGCTCGCGTTGGCGCCCGGCGGGTTGGCGATCATCGCGACCGTGCCCTTCGGGTACGTCGCGGGCTGGCCGGGCGCGGGGCTCGCCGACGGCGACGGCGCGGGGGTGGGGACGTTCTCGTCGTAGAACGAGTACGTCGGGCCGCCCAGCCCGGTGCCGCTCGGGTCGCCGCAGCGCACCGCGCCCTCGGCGGTGATCTCGTGGCACTTGGTGTTGTCGTAGAACGACCGGCTGGCCAGGTGGGCGATGCTCGCCGCGGCGCACGGGGCGGCGGCGAGGTCCAGTTCGACGGTGACCGGGGCGCCCTGGTTGGTCGTGACCGTCATCGGGCGCACGCCGGACGTGGGCAGCCCCTGGGTCGCCGGGGTGCCGACGTCCTTGAGGTTGGTGTTCGCCGTGGCGTCCTGCGGGGTCCAGAGGCAGACCTCTTCGGCGGCCGTTTTCTCCTTCGGGTCGTCGTCGAAGGCGCCCAGCCCCCAGGCCGAGCCGACCACGATCAGCGCGAGGACGACGGTGACGCCGACACCGGCCTGGATCTGCCGGCGACGCTTGGCGGCGGCGGCCCGCCGGGCGAGCTGCCGGTCGAGCTTGGCACGCGCCAGTTTGCGCTGCCGGTCCCTGCTGGAAGCCACCCGTGCTCCCCTTCCTCTACCCTGGTCGTCACCGGTGGTCGGGCGTCCTGCGCCCGTCCGGCGGCAGGTGCGCCACGCCACACGCCCGCCAGAGTGTACGGCTACCGGCTGGGAAAGTGGTGTACGAGGTCCGGGCTGCGTCTATCGGGACGCGTCACTGTGGCGAACGGGGCCTCCGGGGCGGATGCGGCGAACCCGGTCGCGTCGCCGGTTAGGCTGCTGGCAGGACCCGACAGCTCGACGGAAGGGGAGCGGACGTGCTCGTGGCCGGCTTTCCCGCGGACGCCTTCGGCACCAACTGCTACGTGGTCGCCGCCGCGCCGGGGGAGCAGTGCGTGGTGGTCGACCCCGGCATCGGGGTGCTCGACCGGCTCGACGCGCTGCTGGCCGAGCATCGGCTGCACCCGGCCGCGGTGCTGCTCACCCACGGCCACCTCGACCACACGTTCTCGGTCGCGCCGGTCTGCGGCGCCCGTGGGATCACCGCGTACGTGCACCCGGGCGACCGGGAGATGCTCGCCGACCCGGCCAAGGGGCTGTCCGCGGACCTCACCTCGCTCTTCGGCGGGCGGCTGCCGTACACGGAGCCGGAGGACGTCGCGGAGCTGACCGACGGCGCCACGCTCGCCCTCGCCGGGCTGGAGATCACCGTCGACCACGCCCCGGGCCATACCGGCGGGTCGGTGCTCTTCCGGCTGCCGGCCGCGGGCTCGCCCTGGGAGGCGGAGCAGCTCTGCCTCTCCGGCGACGTCCTGTTCGCCGGCTCCATCGGCCGCACCGACCTGCCGGGTGGCAGCATGCCGACGATGATCAGCAGCCTGCGGGACAAGATCCTCCCGCTGGCGGACGACACCGTCGTGCTGCCCGGCCACGGCCCGGCGACCACCATCGGCCGCGAACGCGCGACCAACCCGTACCTCATCGAGGTGGCGGGTGGCGACGGCGCGCGACCGGCGGCCCCCGCCCGCGGCCTGTAGCCGGCCGCACCGAGCCTTCGCCCCGCGGCCGCCGACGGCCGCACCAGCCTTCGCCCGCGCGGACCGCGCGGGTCTGCGAACGGAGCATCATGAGCAAGCCCACGCCCATCTCCGGCTTCCCGGAGTGGACCCCCGCCCAGCGGATGATCGAGCAGTACGTCCTCGACCGGATCCGGGACACCTTCGAGCTGTACGGCTTCGCGCCGCTGGAGACCCGCGCGGTGGAGCCGCTGGACCAGTTGCTGCGCAAGGGGGAGACCTCGAAGGAGGTCTACCTGATCCGGCGGTTGCAGGCCGACGCCGACGGCCCGACCGGGGACGACGCGCTCGGCCTGCACTTCGACCTGACCGTGCCGTTCGCCCGGTACGTGCTGGAGAACGCCGGCAAGCTGCAGTTCCCCTTCCGCCGCTACCAGATCCAGAAGGTGTGGCGGGGTGAGCGGCCGCAGGAGGGGCGCTACCGCGAGTTCCTCCAGGCGGACATCGACATCGTCGACCGGGACAGCCTGGCCGCCCACCACGAGGCGGAGATGCCGCTGGTGATCGGCGACGCGCTGCGCTCGCTGCCGATCCCGCCGGTACGGATCCAGGTCAACAACCGCAAGATCTGCGAGGGCTTCTACCGGGGCATCGGCCTGACCGACCCGGAGGCGGCACTGCGCGCGGTGGACAAGCTCGACAAGATCGGCCCGGCGAAGGTGGCCGAGCTGCTCGCCGAGACCGCCGGGGCGAGCGAGTCGCAGGCCAAGGCGTGCCTGGCGCTGGCGGAGATCTCCGCTCCGGACGCCTCCTTCGCCGACGCCGTCCGTGCCCTCGGCGTCACCGACCCGCTGCTGGACGAGGGGATCGAGGAGCTGGTCCGGGTGGTGGAGACCGCCGCCGAGCACTCCCCGGGGCTGTGCGTGGCCGACCTGCGCATCGCGCGCGGCCTGGACTACTACACCGGCACCGTCTACGAGACGCAGCTGGTCGGCTACGAGCGGTTCGGCTCGATCTGTTCCGGCGGCCGCTACGACAACCTGGCCAGCTCCGGCGCCGCCCGGTTCCCGGGGGTGGGCATCTCGATCGGGGTGACCCGGCTGCTCGGGCTGCTCTTCGGCGCCGGCGCGCTGTCGGTGTCGCGGGATGTGCCGACCTGCGTCCTGGTCGCGGTGACCAGCGAGGAGCAGCGGCCGGTCAGCAACCGGGTGGCCGAGGCGCTGCGTCGGCGGGGCGTGCCGACGGAGGTGTCGCCGAGCGCGGCGAAGTTCGGCAAGCAGATCCGCTACGCCGAGCGGCGGGGCATTCCGTACGTCTGGTTCCCGGGGGCGGACGGTGCCGCCGACGAGGTGAAGGACATCCGCTCGGGCGAGCAGGTCGCGGCGGCGGCGGGGGAGTGGACGCCGCCCCGGGCGGACCTCAAGCCGCTGGTCAGCTGAGACGCTACTGGCGCGTACGGACGATCGGACCTACGGTAGCGTAAGTTACGCCACCGTAGGGAGATCGTCGTGACCGTGCTCAGCCAGACCGCTCTGCTCCTCGAACTGGAGCCCGTCGTCGCCAAGAACCTCGACCGGCACCTGTCCATGGCGAAGGAATGGTTTCCGCACGAGTACGTCCCGTGGAGCGAGGGGCGCACCTTCGACGGGCCGCTCGGCGGCGAGGCGTGGTCGGAGACCGACTCGACCATCCCCGACATCGCCCGCACCGCGCTCATCGTCAACCTGCTGACCGAGGACAACCTGCCCTCGTACCACCACGAGATCGCCACCCTCTTCGGTCGGGACGGCGCCTGGGGCAACTGGGTGCACCGGTGGACCGCCGAGGAGGGGCGGCACGGCACCGCCATCCGCGACTACCTGACCGTCACCCGGGCGGTCGACCCGGTGGCCCTGGAGCGGGCCCGGATGACGCACATGTCCGCCGGCTACCAGAACGTCCACGACGACGAGGTGCTGCACTCGCTGGCGTACGTCTCGTTCCAGGAACTGGCGACCCGGATCTCGCACCGCAACACCGGCCGGGTCACCGGCGACCCGGCCTGCGAGGCGCTGCTCGCCCGGGTCGCGGCCGACGAGAACCTGCACATGGTGTTCTACCGCAACCTGCTGGCGGCGGCCTTCGAGCTGGCGCCCGGCCAGGCGATGCGGGCGGTCGCCGACGTGGTGGCCGACTTCCAGATGCCGGGCAACGGGATCGAGGGCTTCGCCCGCAAGTCCGTGGCGATCGCCCTCGCCGGCATCTACGACCTGCGCCAGCACCGCGACGAGGTGGTCGTCCCGGTGCTGCGCCAGTGGGACGTATTCAACGTGACCGGCCTGGACGCCGACGGCGAGGCCGCCCGCGACCAGATCGCCGCCCACCTCGACGACCTGGAGCGCGCCGCGTCCCGCTTCGAGGAGAAGCGCGCGGCCCGCGCCGCCCGCCTCGCCGCCCGCTGACCCGCCGCCCGTCCCGGCCGCCGGGGCTCCGGACGTGGCCGTCGCTGGCTCTCTCGACGACGACCACGCCCGGAGCGTCTCCCATCCGCCCCCGCTTCGCCTCTTGCACTTCGTGTCCGGGTGAAAGCCGCGATTACGGCGTATCGCGGGCCGAAGGCGCAAGATCGGCGGGTCGAGGGGCGGGGTGGTCAGGCCGGTTGGTCCAGGGGGAAGAGGAGGCAGGTGGAGGTGGCGTGGGCGACGAGGCGGGACTGGGCGTCGAGCAGCCTCGCCTCGGCCAGCGCCGTGCGACGGCCACGCTGTAGCACGGTGCCCTCGCAGCGCAGGGTGCCGCTCGCGACGGTGACAGGGCGCAGGAACTTCACGTTCAGGTCCAGCGAGGTGTAGCCGATCCCGGCCGGCAGCGTGGTGTGTACCGCGCAGGCCGCCGCCGTGTCGAGCAGGGTGGAGATGACCCCGCCGTGCACGGTGCCGAGCGGGTTGTAGTGGAACTCCTGGGGGACCAGCTCGACGGCCACCCGGCCCTCGTCGGCCTCCATCCGGGACATGTCGAGCAGGTGCATGATCGGCGGCGCCGCGAGCTCCCCGGCGATCATCGCGCGGAGCAGCTCCAGGCCGCTGCGCCGGCCGAGGTGCGCGACGTTGATGCCCGGGTCGGACCAGGAGAAGGTACGGCTGCGCGCCGGGTCCTGCGTCTGTGTCATGGACTCAGCCTGGCAGCGCGTTGCTGAGTCTGTCAATCAGACCTAGCCTGTGCGCATGAGACCCGCGGCACTGGACTGGTCGATCGAGAACTGCACGATCGCCCGCGCGATGGAGGTCCTCGGCGAGCGGTGGACGCTGGTCGTCCTGCGCGAGGTCTTCAACGGCATCCGCCGCTTCGACGACATGCGCGTCCGCACCGGCATCCCCCGGCAGGTGCTCACCAACCGCCTGGCGATGCTGGTGGAGCGGGGCGTGCTGCGGCGCGAGCCCTACCGCGAGCCGGGCAGCCGGGTGCGCCACGAGTACCGGCTGACCGACATGGGGCTCGACTTGTGGCCGGTGCTGGTCGCCGTCCTCGGCTGGGGCGACCGCTACCTGGCCGACCCGGCCGGCTCGCCGTTGACCGTCGCGCACCGCGACTGCGGCGCCGAGGTGCGCGTCGAGCTGCGCTGCGAGCGCGGCCACGAGGTGGCCCGGCCCCGCGACGTGGTGCCGCGCCCGGGGCCCGGGGCGCGCCGCCGCGTGGGGTGAGCGCGCGGCGACGCGCGGACGGTGTCGCCGCCCGCGCGTCGGCTCCGCGCGCTACCAGCCGAAACCGGCGGCGTACGAGACGCTCGCGAGGACCTGCTGCCCGCTGGTGTTGGGGTGGAAGTAGTCCCAGCTGGAGAGCTGGCCGAGGGTGAACGGGTAGCCGAACACGGCGTTGTCGTCGAAGTCGCAGTTCGGGCCGTACGCCGCGCAGGCCTGGGCGAGCTGGGTGTTGTAGTCGACCACCCGCTGGCGTACCCGGTTGCGTCGGTCGACGTCCGCCTGGGCGGTGGAGGTCGGGTTGGCGAGCATCGACTGGCAGATGCCGAACAGGGACCAGGCGCTGCGGGCGCTGCCGCTGTCCTTGCCGACGGACCAGAGCCGGTGGATGTCGGGCACGCTGATCACCTGCACCCGGGCGTTGGGCAGCCCCGTCTTGAGGCGGTTGAGCGCGGCGTCGATGTTGGCCCGGTAGGTGGCCACCGAGGTCATCCCCGCCTCCGTGCTCGTGCAGGCGTCGTTGGCGCCGATCAGCATCGTGACGTAGTCGACGCCCTGGCTGACGGCGGTGCCGGCCTGGCCGTACATGTCGGCGGACTTCGCGCCGCTGCGGGCGTCGTTGTGGTTGCGGCCGTTGATGGCCGCGTTGGTCGCGCGGATGCGCAGGTAGTGACTGTTCACCGTGGAGTAGTCGCCGGTGCTGAAGGACCGGGAGGTGCAGTCGCTGTACCAGCCGCAGGCGTTGAAGCCGCGGGTGATCGAGTCGCCGAGGCTGGCCATCGAGTTCGGGGGCGGGCCGGGGTCGGCGGCGGCCGGGGTGCCGGCCAGCAGGACGAGGGTGGTGAGCGCGGCTAGGGGAACGAGCAGCCGTCGGATGGACTTCATGATGGCCTCCGGGTCGCGGGTGCCGAGGGTGATGGTGCGGTGAACAGAGCGTATAGACAGACGTCAGTGTCCACAATGTTTCGGACTGGTGACAGCCGTAGCCGGGGCGAAAAGGACAAAGCTGGGTCTTGCCTACGATCTTAAATATGTGAATACTTCAGTCAGTCCGGCCGATTGCCCCAGATCGGCCGGCATGGTCCCGGCCCCCTCACCCCGAAGGGGGCCAGTCGTCCCCTCCCTGGAGGTTGTTGCATGCGACCCACGAGGTCTTCGCTCCGTCGTGCCGCCACCCTCGCCGCGGCCGGAGCCCTGGTCGCCGGTTCGCTGATCGGCGCGCCCGCCCAGGCCGCACCCGCGTTCGCCTCTCCGGACGCCGCCGCCGGCCTGGCCGAGCGCCTCGGCGACCGGTCCGCCGGCACGTACGCCGACGCCAGCGGCAAGATGGTCGTCACCGTGACCGACGCGCTCGCCGCCCGGCAGGTCGCCGCCGCCGGCGCGACCCCGAAGATCGTCAAGCGTGGCGCCGGCGAGCTGGCCCGGGCCACCGCGGAGCTGGACCGTTCCGCGAAGATCCCCGGCACCGCCTGGTGGACCGACCCGGCCACCAACCAGGTCGTCGTCTCCGTCGACAGCACCGTGACCGGCGCCAAGCTGGAGCGCGTCAAGGCCGCCGCCGCGCGGATGAACGGCGCGATCCGGATCGAGGCCGAGGCCGGCGTGCTGAGCACCCGGATCTCCGGTGGCCAGGCCATCTACGCCGGTGGCGGCGGCCGCTGCTCGCTGGGCTTCAACGTCCGCAGCGGCAGCACCTACTACTTCCTGACCGCCGGGCACTGCACCAACATCGCCTCCAGCTGGTACAGCAACTCCGCCCAGACCAGCCTGCTGGGCACCCGCACCGGCACCAGCTTCCCGGGCAACGACTACGGCATCGTGCGGCACAGCAACTCCGCCAACGCGGCCGGCAACGTCTACCTCTACAACGGCAGCTACCGCGACATCACCGCCGCCGGCAACGCGTACGTCGGCCAGTCGGTGCAGCGCTCCGGCAGCACCACCGGCCTGCGCGGCGGCTCGGTGACCGCGCTCAACGCCACGGTGAACTACGCCGAGGGCTCGGTCTCCGGCCTGATCCGCACCAACGTCTGCGCCGAGCCGGGCGACAGCGGCGGCTCGCTGTTCAGCGGCTCCACCGCCCTGGGCCTGACCTCCGGCGGCAGCGGCAACTGCAGCTGGGGCGGCACGACCTACTTCCAGCCGGTCACCGAGGCGCTGAGCCGCTACGGCGTCAGCATCTTCTGACCGATCGCACGCCAGCGGGCCGCCGGGTGATCCGGCGGCCCGCTCGCGTGTGCCCCGACCCGGTTCGCCGGACTGGACCGGGCCGGCCGGGGTACGTTCCGGTCGGTGAACGCCCCCGCGACCTCGCCCGCCGACGTGGCCCCCTCCGCCTGGGCCCCGCTGCGGCTCGCCGCGTTCCGCAGCCTCTGGCTGGCGGTGCTGGCCAGCAACGTGGGCACCTGGATGCAGACGGTCGGCGCCCAGTGGCTGCTCGTCGACGAGGCCAACGCCTCGGCGCTGGTGTCGCTCGTGCAGACCGCCAGCATGCTGCCCGTGCTGCTGCTCGCCCTGCCCGCCGGCGCGCTGGCCGACACCCTCGACCGTCGCCGTCTGCTGATCGGGGTGCAGTGCTTCCTGGCGGCCGTCGGCGTCCTGCTGACCGGCCTCACCGCCGCCGACCGGATGCCGCCGGCGCTGCTGCTCACCCTGACCTTCGCGCTCGGCGTCGGCCAGGCGCTGACCCTGCCGGCCTGGCAGGCGGTCATCCCCGAACTGGTGCCCCGGTCGCAGCTCGTCTCGGCCTCGGCGCTCGGGTCGATCAGCGTGAACCTGGCGCGCTCGGTCGGGCCGGCGGTGGCCGGCGTGTTGGTGGCCCGGGCCGGTGTCGCCACCGTCTTCGCCGTGAACGCGGTGTCGTTCGCCGTCTTCGCGCTGGCCCTGCTGCGCTGGCGGCCGGCACGGCCCGAGGGCGACGACATGCCGGAGCGGTTCACGGCGGCGCTGCGCGCCGGCGGCCGGTACGTGCGGCACTCGCCGGTGGTCCGCCGGATCCTGCTGCGGGCGGCGCTGTTCGTGGTGCCCGGCAGTGCCCTGTGGGCGCTGCTGCCCCTGGTCGCCAGCCGCCGCCTGCACCTCGGCGCGGGCGGGTACGGCGTGCTGCTGGCCGCCCTCGGCGTCGGCGCGGTGGCCGGCGCCCTCGTGCTGCCCCGGATCCGGCAGTCGCTTACCACCAGCCGGTTGCTGCTGCTGGCCGGGTTGGTCTACGCCGCCGTCCTGGCGGTGCTCGCCCTGGCACCGGGGCCGGTGCCGGTCACCGTGGCCCTGGTGCCCGCCGGGATGGCCTGGATGACCGTGCTGTCCAGCGTCAACGCGGCGATGCAGCTCTTCCTGCCCGGCTGGGTACGCGCCCGCGGGCTCTCGGTCTACCAGATGGTCTTCGCCGGCGGGCAGGCGCTCGGGGCGGTCGCCTGGGGCGCGCTCGGCGAGGTGACCGACCTCGTGGTCGCGCTCGCCGTGGCCGCCGGGATGATGGCGGCCGGCGCGGCGACCGTGCCGCTCTGGCCGCTGCGCGACACCCGGGGCGTCGACCGCGACCCGGCGGTGTGGTGGCCGGAGCCGCACCTGACGCTGCCCGCCGATCCGCGTACCGGGCCGGTGCTGGTGACCGTCTCCTACACGGTGCCGCCCGAGCGGCAGGCGGAGTTCGTCGAGGCGATGCGGCTGGTGGGGCGGTCGCGGCGGCGTACCGGGGCGATGCGCTGGGGGTTGTACCGCACGGGGGAGCGGGAGCACGGCTTCGTCGAGGTCTACCAGGTGCCGTCCTGGGAGGAGCACCTGCGCCAGCACGGCGGGCGGCTCACCGGCGCCGACCGCGGGGTGGAGGAACGCGCCCGGGCGCTCACCGTCGGGGAGATCGTGGTGAACCACCTGCTCCCCGCCGATCCGCGCGACTGACCGGTCGCGGGACCAGCCGGTCAGCCGCTCCCGTCAGCGGCTGAGGCCGGCGTCGGCGAGGACGGCGACGCCCCCGCCGAAGTCGCACTCCACGGTCAGCGTCAGCAGGTCGCCCCCCTCCACGGAGGCGGACAGCGGTTGCGCCGGTCGGGACATCGTCGTCGTCCGGCCCGGCCGGGGCTGTCGGGTCAGGGTGTCGTCGGGCTCCCGGACGGTCACCACGGCGCTGATCCGCACGGCCGACTCCGGGTCCTCACCCGGCGGGTACCAGGCCCGGAAACTGGCGGAGAAGTCCAGGTAGCGACGCTTGAGCGGGTAGCTGACCGACCGGCTCCGGTCCTCGCCGTCGTTGGTCGGGCAGGAGAGCACGACCGGATGCGGCAGGTCGGAGCGTCCGGTCAGCGCGCGCGGCAACGGTTGCAGGTACGGTCCGCCGGTCTCGGGCGTCAGCGTGTCGAGGTACGTCCGGCCGGCGGCACCGGTGGGGGCCGCGGAGGTGGTGGCGACGGGTGGCGCGGCGGCGGCACCGGTCGTGGCCCGGCTGGGGGTGGGCGGTGGCGTGGCCGCCGGTCCCTGGCCCTGCCGGGGCCACTGCCAGGCGAGCACGGCGACGAGCAGGCTGGCCAGACCGATCGCGGCGCCGATCTTCTCGCCGGGGGTCCACCCCCGCCGGCGGCGGACGGGATCCGTGCCGGTCACCGGCTCGGTCATGGGGGTCTCACCTGCACAAGATCGATAGGGGTGGTTCATTATCCCGGCTCCCCCGTGACGAGGTGATCCCGTTGGGTGACGGGTTGCCGACAGCGATCTTGACAACATTCTGCGATAAATGCGCCCCGTGTCCGGCCGACGGCCGTCCCGACGTGAGGAGCCACGACATGACCTCCGACCAGCAGGGCGCCCCGGTGCCGACGTCCTCCGGCCCGGGCGGCCCGGGAGCGCCGAGGTCGAGCGGCGGCAGCCGCTGGCCCCTGGTCGCGGCCGCCGCGGCCGCGCTGGCCCTCGTCCTGGGGCTGCTGGCCACGGCGCTGTCGCTACGGGCGCTCGACCAGGCCAACGACGCCCGGGACATCGCCCGGGCGGCCGGCGCGGGGCGGCCCGAAGGCCCGCCGGCGGGCACCGGCGAGCCGACGAACGAGACGACCACGCCGGCCCCGGAACCCACCGGGGCCGAGCAGACTCCCGAGCAGACGCCCGGGACTCCCCAACCCTCGCTCAACCAGCAGACCCGCTACATCGACAAGTACGTCGACCAGCGCCTCAACCTGCGGGCCGCCTGCGACAGTTCGGTGGACATCGACCTCGACAAGCCCGAGGTGCGGGTCAGCGACGGCGAGGAGGTCCGGTTCACCGCCCGTTGCGGGGGCAACTCGTCGTACTTCAACCTGACCAGGAGTACGGACGGCACCCAGGTCGACAGCGCGTCGCTCGGCGCCGCCGACTGCAACGACCGGATCGAGAAGGGCGCCATCGGCCCGGACATCAACGTGCCCGCGCGCAAGGGCGTGGCGATCTGCGTCAGGACCTCACTGCCGGACGCGCAGGAGCGCGGCGACACCTGGAAGATGGCACTGCTGCACGTCACCGACGTGAACGACGACGGCACGGTGGTGGTGACCGTGCGGGCCTGGGACATCCCGCTGTAGGGCGGGAACGCGGCCGTGCCGGCGGTGGCCGTCCCCGCCTTCCTCACCCCGCAACGGTGCTCCGGGGAAGGCTGACAGAATGCCAGGGGTAACGGTGTACCGCAGATGAGGAGACGCGAGTCGTGATCCGTACCCATGACGCCGGCAGCCTGCGCGCGACGGACGCCGGCACCACGGTGACGCTCGCCGGCTGGGTCGCCCGCCGGCGCGACCACGGCGGCGTGATCTTCGTGGACCTGCGCGACGGCTCCGGCGTGGTCCAGGTGGTGTTCCGCGAGGAGGACGCGCACGCGCTGCGTAACGAGTTCTGCGTCCGGGTCACCGGCGAGGTGACCCGCCGGCCCGAGGGCAACGAGAACCCGGAGCTGCCGACCGGCGAGATCGAGGTGACCGCCGCCGAGCTGGAGGTGCTCTCGGAGGCGGCGCCGCTGCCGCTGCCGGTGGACGACCAGGTGGAGGCCGGCGACGACATCCGGCTGCGCTACCGCTACCTCGACCTGCGCCGCAGCGGCCCGGCGAAGGCGATGCGGCTGCGCTCGCGCGCCAACCAGCTCGCCCGCGCGGTGCTGCACGAGCGGGACTTCCTGGAGATCGAGACCCCGACGCTGACCCGGTCCACCCCGGAGGGTGCCCGCGACTTCCTGGTGCCGGTGCGCCTGCAGCCGGGCAGCTGGTACGCGCTGCCGCAGTCGCCGCAGCTGTTCAAGCAGCTGCTGATGGTCGGCGGCATGGAGCGGTACTACCAGATCGCCCGCTGCTACCGGGACGAGGACTTCCGCGCCGACCGGCAGCCGGAGTTCACCCAGCTCGACATCGAGATGTCGTTCGTCACCGAGGACGACGTGATCGACCTCGGCGAGGCGATCGTCTCGGCGCTCTGGAAGGACCTGGCCGGCCACGAGATCTCCCGGCCGATCCCGCGCATCACCTGGCACGACGCGATGGCCCGGTACGGCTCCGACAAGCCGGACCTGCGCTACGGCGTCGAGCTGACCGAGCTGACCGACTACCTGCGCGGCACCGAGTTCCGGGTCTTCGCCGGGGCCATCGACGCCGGCGGCTACGTGGGCGCGGTCGTCATGCCGGGTGGGGCGGCCCAGAGCCGCAAGGAGCTGGACGGCTGGCAGGACTGGGCCAAGGCGCGCGGCGCGCGCGGCCTCGCGTACGTGGTGCTCGACGCGGAGACCGGCGAGGCGCGCGGGCCGGTGGCGAAGAACCTCTCCGCCGAGCACCTGGGCGGGCTGGCCGACGCGGTCGGCGCCAAGCCGGGCGACGCGGTGTTCTTCGCCGCCAGCGCCAACACCCGGGAGGCGCAGGAGCTGCTCGGCGCGGCCCGGATCGAGATCGCCAAGCGGGCCGGCCTGGTCGACGAGAGCGCCTGGGCGTTCTGCTGGGTGGTCGACGCGCCGATGTTCGAGCGTACGGACGAGGGTGGCTGGACGGCCGTGCACCACCCGTTCACCTCGCCGAACGCGGAGTGGGTCGACCGGTTCGAGGAGGCGCCGGACCGGGCGCTGGCCTACGCGTACGACATCGTCTGCAACGGCAACGAGATCGGCGGCGGCTCGATCCGTATCCACCGGGGCGACGTGCAGCAGCGCGTCTTCGACCTGCTCGGCATCACCCCCGAGGAGGCGCAGGACAAGTTCGGCTTCCTGCTGGAGGCGTTCAAGTACGGCGCCCCGCCGCACGGCGGCATCGCCTTCGGCTGGGACCGGGTTTGCATGCTGCTCGCCGGCGCGGACTCGATCCGCGAGGTGATCGCCTTCCCGAAGACCCGGGGCGGCTTCGACCCGCTGACCGGCGCGCCGACGCCGATCACCGCGCAGCAGCGCACGGAGGCCGGCATCGACGCCAAGCCGAAGCCGCCGGCGGCGGCGCACACCGGCACGGCCGGCCCGGCCGCCCCGGTCGCCGACCCGACCTGATCGTGGACACCTGACGATCGCGGGTTCGCGTCGTCCCGTGACGGGCGCGAACCCGCGATCGCCGGCTGAAGGGGGGCGGCGTGACGCTGCTCGTGGTGGGGGCCAGCGGGTACCTCGGCGGTGAGGTCTGCCGGCAGGCGGTCGCGGCGGGGGAGCGGGTGGTCGGGACGTACCACTCGAGCGGGGTCGAGGTGCCCGGCGTCGAGGCGCGCCGCCTGGACGTGACGGACCGGTCCGCCGTGCGCGAACTGGTCGCCCGGGTCCGCCCCGACGCCGTGGTCAGCACCCCCTACCGGTACGCCGAGTGGACGGTGACCGCCGACGGGGCGGCGCACGTCGCGTACGCGGCCGCCGAGGCGGGGGCGCGGCTGGTGCACCTGTCCAGCGACGCGCTGCACGCCGGCCGCCCCGAGCCGTACGCCGACGACGAGCCGCCCAGCCCGGTCTTCCCGTACGGGGCGGCGAAGGCGGCGGCCGAGACCGCCGTGCGGGCGATCGACCCGGGCGCGGCCCTGGTGCGTACCTCCCTGATCGTCGGCGACGAGCGGAGCAAGCAGATCCGGCTCTGCCTCGACGCCCTCGCGGGGCGGGCCGCCCTGTTCACCGACGAGGTCCGCTGCCCGGTCGACGTGGCCGACCTGGCCGCCACCGTGCTCGACCTGGTCGACAGCCGGTACGCGGGCCCGCTCAACGTGGCCGGCCCGGACGCGGTCAGCCGGGCGGAGATGGGCCTGCTGGTGGCGGCGCGGTTCGGCCTCGACCCGGCCGGGCTGAAGACCACCACCAGCGCCTCCTCGGGCCTCGTCCGCCCCGCCGAGGTGCGCCTCGACTCGTCCCGCGCCGCCGCCCTGCTGCCGACCCGGCTGCGCGGCATCCGCGAGCTGCTCGCTCCCTGACGCCTCCACGTCCGCGTCGTCGCTCAAGCACACTTCCTATGCACAACTCTTGTGCATAGGAAGTGTGCACAAGTATTGTGCAAGTCATGGAGAACGCATCACCGGACGCGCTGCGCAACGTCCGGCTCGACCACCGGCAGGTCCGCGTGCTGGCCCATCCGCTGCGGATGCGGCTGCTCGGCACGCTGCGCCTGGACGGCCCGGCGACCGCCACCGCGTTGGCCGAGAAGTTGGACACCAACACCGGGGCGACCAGCTACCACCTGCGCCAGCTCGCCGAGGCGGGGCTGGTGGCCGAGGACCCCGACCGGGGCACCGGCCGCCAGCGGTGGTGGCGTGCGGCGCACGACATCAGCAGCTTCGACCCGACCGACTACGACGACGATCCGGACACCCGGGCGGCGGTGCAGTGGATCCAGGGCGAGCAGGTGCGGCAGATCGTCGAGCTAGCCGAGCGCTGGATGGCCGACGCGCCCGGTCACTCCCCGCAGTGGCGGGACGCTGCTGGCACGAGCGACATGGTGCTGACGCTCAGCCCGGCCCGCCTGGAGGCGCTCAACGGCGAACTGTGGCAGGTGCTGAAGCGTTACCACGACGAGGCGGCCGCCCCCGCCGAGCCGGACGCCCGCTCCGTGCACGTCTTCCTGATGGCGTTCCCTCGCGCGGAGGGGGAGCGGTGAGCGCACTGTCCGTACGCCAGGTCCGGCGGCGTTTCCTGGTGCTGCACGGGCTGCGCTGGCTGCCCATGGGCCTGATGGTTCCCGTGATGATCCTGCTGATGCAGGAGCGCGGCCTGTCGCTGTCCCAGATCGGTCTCGTCGCCACCGCCCAGGGCCTGGTCGTCCTCGCGCTGGAGCTGCCCACCGGTGGCTTCGCCGACGCCATCGGGCGCCGCCCGGTCCTGGTCGTGGCCTGGCTGGTCAACCTCGTCTCGCTCGCGCTGTTCGCCGTCGCCGACTCGTTCGCGCTGTTCTTCCTGATCTGGGCGTTGCAGGGCGTGTTCCGGGCGCTGGACAGCGGCCCGCTGGAGTCCTGGTACGTCGACGCCACCCTGGCCGCCGACCCGAAGGCCGACTACGAGCCGGGCCTCGGCCACGCCGGCACCGTCATCGGCGTCTCGATCAGCGCCGGGGCGCTGATCGGGGGCGGTCTGGTCGCGCTCGGCCCGATCGGGCCGGTCAGCGCGCTCACCGTGCCGGTGCTGGTCGCGTTCGTGCTCCAGGCGGCGGCCCTGGTCGCCCTGCTGGTGCTGCTGGTGGAGGCCCGCCCCGCGAAGGGCGCCGGGGCGCTGCGGGCGTCGGTCGTCGAGGCGCCGCGGATGGTCGGGCGGGCGGTCGGACTGCTGCGCCGCTCCCGGGTGCTGCTCGCCCTGGTCGCCGTCGAGCTGTTCTGGGGCTTCGGCATGGTCACCTTTGAGTCCCTGCTGCCCCTGCGCCTCACGGAGGTGGTCGGCGACGCCGACCGGGCCGCCGCGCTGTTGGGGCCGGCCAGCTCGGCCGCCTGGCTCGCCTCGGCGGGCGGCGCCGCGCTCACCCCGCTGCTGCTGCGCTGGCCCGGGGCGGCGCCCGGGGCCGCGCTGCTGCGGATCCTGCAGGGCCTCACCGTGGTCGGCATGGGGCTGTTCGCCGGCCCGGTCGGCGTGCTGGTGGCCTATCTCGCCTGCTACACCGTGCACGGCGCGTCGAACCCCCTGCACATGGGGCTGCTGCACCGCCAGGTCGACGGCCCCTACCGGACCAGCGTGCTCTCGCTGAACTCGATGATGGCCCAGCCGGCGGGAGCGCTCGGCGGGGTGGTGCTCATGATGCTGGCCGAGGCCACCAGCATCAGCACCGCCATGTTCGTCGGCGCCGTGGTGCTGGCCGTCGCCGCCCCGCTCTACCTGCCCGCCTGGCGCGCCGGCCGCCGCACCCCGGCCGGCCCCGACCCCGTGCCCGCGTCGGAGGCCGTTCCCGCGTCCGGCCCGCTCCCGGCTCCGGAGGCCGTTGCCGCTCCCGGCCCGGTCCCCGCTTCGGGTGCCGGACCCGCGTCGGGGACGGGTCCCACCGAGCGGGTGAGCGGGTGGTCGGAGGTGGACGCAGCGTCCGCTCCGGCGCAGGGTGGCTGAGGGACCGGCGCGCCGGCGGGCCCCGGGAGAGGGGCCCAGCCCCCCGGGCCCGACGACGGGGGCACGGGACCGGCCGGCGGCGGCGAGCCGACGCAGCC
>NZ_JBEYTP010000058.1:0-32096 GCF_040643125.1 Micromonospora sp. NPDC047465 | reverse complement strand
AGAGGCCCGCGCTCGGACGAGCGCGGGCCTCTGGTCACGTCGCCCGACGGGCGGCGGTGTGTTCGCCTACGCCGGCTGCCGCGGACCGACGACGGTCCAGCACAGGCCGGCGGGATCGCGCAGGGTCGGCTGGTGCGCCGGACCCGCCGGCGGTTCGACGCGGGCACCGGCGGCGAGCGCCCGCCGCAGCACCGCCTCGGGGTCGGTCCGCTCGATGGTCAGCACGTCGTCCCCGCCCTCGGTTGGCGACCCCGCCCCGTCCCACTCGCTGACGGTCAGCCGGTGCCCGTCGACGGCCAGTTCCGCGTGCAGGACGCGGCCGTCGAGCAGGCACTCCCGCTGGAGCTGGACGGCGTCGAGGACGTCCGTGTAGAAGGCGACGACCTCGGCCGTGTCGCTGACCGAGAGGTGGGGCCCCGGCCCGTCGTTCGCTGACCTCATGAGACTCGCGCCCCCTTTCCGCTACTCGGCGATCCGGGTCCGACCGGTCCAGCGGAACACCACGGGCACCTCGGCCGTCTCCGGGGCGTTGCCCCGCTCGAAGTGCTCGTACCCTCCGTAGTGCCGGACCTTGATCTTCTCCTCCGCCCGCGCCACCCGGTGACTGCGCAGGTCGGCCGGCAGATCGGCCGGGCCGCCCTCCAGGACGGCATCGATGACGCCGGCGACGTCCCGGGCGACCGGATCAGCTTGCGAAAAGTCCTTCATGGCACGACCTCCGTCGCATTCCGCACACCTCGGACGGGCCCGCCGCTGGCCGGCGGACGCGTCCACACAGGTCTGACGACACCCGTTGCCGGGGTGAACGGACGCTCCGGGTCGAACGTCGTTGTTCCGGTGGCCGGCCGCCCGTTCCGCAGCGAACGTAATCCAGGTCACATCCGCCCGGACACCCTTAGCGGACCCCTAGGACCCGCCCTGGGCAGCGACGATGCTTCCGCGCGCCCGGGCGCCGGCCAACCGGTCGACTCACTCCCAGCGGAAGAAGCGGGTCGCCAGCACGGAGCCGAGCACGGCCGTCACGGCCAGGGCGAGCAGCTGCCCCCACTGCGGGCTGGCACCCGACCACGCCGCGCCGATGGTGTCCACCGTGGCGCCCAGCGGCGAGTAGTCGGCGATGAGGGCCAGGGCGGCCGGCATCCGGTCCCGGGGCAGCCAGGCGCCGGCCAGGAAGAGCAGCGGGAAGAACAGCGCGGGGCCGATCGACTGCGCCGCCCGGGCGGACGGCGCCAGCGCCGCGATCAGCAGCCCGACGGCGAAGAGGCAGGCCACCCCGAGCAGGAACGCCAGCACGAAGCCGGGGATATTGGCCGGCGCCGGCTGGTCCAGCAGGAACCGTACGGCGATCGAGGTGATCACCGCACCGAGGACGCCCGCCACAAGGTTGACCACGACCTGGGCCACCAGCAGGAGGGCGGGCTGCACCGGGGTGGTCGCCAGGCGGCGCAGGACCCGGCGCTCGCGGTAGATGCCGAGTGCCATCGGCAGGGTGAAGAGCGCGAGCATACCGATCGTCAGTGACAGCGCCAGGGACGGCAGGAAGGTCTGCTCGGCGTGCTGCCCGGTGCCGGCGGCCGTGCCGCCGCGTTGCGGCAGCCCGAAGACGAGCATCAGGCCGATCGGCAGGGCGAAGACGAAGAACAGCGACACCGGCTCCCGGAGGAACAGCTTCGTCTCGACGGCGATCAGCTTGGTCAGGGCGCTCACGATGACCTCCCGTCGGTCGGGGACTGCGTGGCGGTCCGGCCGGCACGGCCGGTGAGGGACACGAACGCGTCGTCGAGGCTGGGCTGCTCGACCCGGAGCGCGGTGTAGCGGATGCCGGCCCCGTTGAGCGCGGACAGGACCGACTGGAGCACGTCCGCCGTGCCGGTCACCGTCACCTCCGCGCCGTCGCGGGACACCCCGGTCACGTCGGGCAACCCGAGCAGCAGCGCGTCCTGGACCGGCTCGTCGGGCCGGAAGTGCACCCGGTGCTCGGTACCCACGCGGTTGAGCAGACCGGAGGGGCTGTCGATCGCCACCACCCGCCCCTGGTCGATGATCGCGAGCCGGTCGCAGAGGCGTTCCGCCTCCTCCATGAAGTGGGTGACCAGCACGACCGTGACGCCCCGGTCGCGGATCCGCTCGACCAGGTCCCAGGTGTCCCGGCGGCCCTGCGGGTCGAGCCCCGTGGTCAGCTCGTCGAGGATGGCGACCTCGGGCCGCCCGACCAGGGACAACGCCACCGACAGCCGCTGCTTCTGCCCGCCGGAGAGCTTCTGGAAGTAGGTGTTGCGCTGCTCGGCCAGGCCGAGGCCGGTCAGCAGCTCGTCGATGTCGGCCCGGTTGCGGTAGAAGGACCGGTAGAGGTCCAGCGCCTCCCACACCCGCACCTTGTCGGGCAGCTGGCTCTCCTGGAGCTGGGCGCCGACGCGCTGGCACACCTCGGCGCGGTCGCGGATCGGGTCGAGCCCGAGCACCCGGATGGTGCCGCCGTCGGGCCGGCGCAGCCCCTGCACGCACTCGACGGTGGTGGTCTTGCCCGCCCCGTTGGGGCCCAGCACGCCGAAGATCTCGCCCTGCTCGACGGTGAAGGAGACGTCCGCGACGGCGACCTTCTCCCCGTACCGTTTCTGCAGATGATCGACTTCGATGACCGGCATGGGCGTGGTCCTCCTTCACGTGCGGGCGGCCGTCGGAGCGGGCGGGACCCCCGGCTGATCGCGGCGTCGGCTGCGGTGACGTGCCAGCGCCGGCCCGCCCGCGAGGCCGGCCGACGCCCGACATCATCCGTCCAACGGAGGTACGAATCAATCGATCAGTTGACGAATCGGGGGTTTCGAACGGGATACGACCCGGGGACAGGGGTGTCGACCGGCGAGCCGGGCGCGGCGACAGGGGTGTTGGCCGGTTACCGCGCGTGTCCGTCGACGCGGTGGGGTGGGCCGGGCGCCGGGCAGAGGGGCAGCAGCTCGTCCAGCCGGGCCAGCACGACGTCGGGGCCGGCGGCACGCAGGGCCTCCTCGTCGGACTCGCCCCACAGCGCGGCCACCGCGACCACCCCGGCCGCCCGCGCGCTGAGCAGGTCGCTCGGTGCGTCACCGACCATGAGCGCCTCCGCCGGCCGGGCCCCGAGCAGCCGCAGCGCCTGCCGCACGATGTCCGGTGCGGGCTTGGGCCGGGGCACCTCGTCCGAGCCCACCACGTGGTCGACGAGCGGCAACAGGTCGAGTCGGCCGAGCAGGTCCCGGGCCCGTACGCCGCTGCGGCCGGTCGCCACGGCCAGGCCGATCCCCCGCCGCCGCAGCGTGCCGAGCAGCTCCGTCACCCCGTCGACGGGGGTGACCCGGTGCGCGAGGCGGTTGCTCTCCCGGACGAACGGCTCGGCCAGCGCCGCCGGCAGGCCCATCAGCTCCAGCACGTCCGGCAGGTACCGGCCCGGGTGGCGGCAGTACTCCTCGACCGGGGCGACGCCGTCGCCGACCACCTCGCCGTACGCGAGGGCGAACGCCTCCCTGGCCACGGCGAGGCTGTCGACCAGCACCCCGTCGAGGTCGAGCACCACGGCCCGGACGCTCGCGGGCACCGGCACCCGTTCCGTCGTCTCCCCGGCCACCGACGCCACCTCCCGCCCGTCCGACCTCGCCGGCCGGTAGGGGTGGCAGGCCGGGGGACGCCCCGACTACGGTCGGGATCGTCGTCCCGGGCCTGCCGGCCGGGCGTACGCACCCGCCCGGAACCACCGGCGCACCGCCGACCCTACCGGCGTCCCGGACCCCCGGTCCGGCACCGGGTCACGCCCGGCCGCTCCGACCCGGGTCACGGCCCGGCCGATCCGACGCCGGGCCCGAGCCGCTGGAGAAGGGTCGCACCATGCCGCTGCTGAGCTGGCTCTCGGAAGGCACCGACGAGCGTCCGGACGCGATCCGCGTCGACGGCCGGGCGGTGTCCGGGGTGGAGCTGCGCCGCCTGGCCGCGGCGGTCGCGGACGAGCTGCGCGGCGTCGACCGGGTGGCGATCGAGGCGACCGCGACCCTGGAGACGGTGGTCGGGGTGGTCGGCGCGCTGACCGCCGGAGCGGCGGTCGTGCCGGTGCCGCCGGACGCCGGTCCGATGGAACGGGACCACATCCTGCGCGACTCGGGGTCGACGGCGCTGCTCGTCCCGGCCGACGCGGAGCGCCCGGCCGACGGCGCGGGCCGGACCGTCGTCCCGATCGACCTGACCCGGCGCTCGGACACCACGCACCCGGAGCCGGACCCGGCCCGCACCGCGCTGATCCTCTACACCAGCGGCACCACCGGCGCGCCGAAGGGCGCGGTGATCTCCCGCCGCGCGGTCGCCGCGTGCCTTGACGGCCTGGCCGACGCCTGGGCCTGGACGCCGGACGACCTGCTGGTGCACGGCCTGCCGCTGTTCCACGTGCACGGGCTGGTGCTCGGTGTGCTCGGGCCGCTGCGGCTGGGCAGCCGGCTGCACCACGTCGGCCGGCCGCGTCCGGAGCGGTACGCGGCCGCCGGGGGCTCGATGTACTTCGGCGTACCCACGGTGTGGTCCCGGGTCGCCGCCGCCCCCGACGCGGCACGGGCCCTGCGCCCGGCGCGGCTGCTCGTCTCGGGCAGCGCGGCGCTGCCGGCGGCGGTCTTCGCGGACCTCGCCGCGCTCACCGGCCACCGGGTCGTCGAGCGGTACGGGATGACCGAGACCCTGATCACGGTGAGCGCCCGGGCGGACGGCCCGCGTCGGTCGGGCACCGTCGGGCTGCCGCTGCCCGGAGTGCGGACGCGGCTGGTCGACGAGCAGGGCGCGACGCTGCCGGCCGACGGGGCGGCGATGGGCGAACTCCAGGTCAGCGGCCCCACCCTCTTCGACGGGTACCTGAACCGTCCGGACGCCGACGCGGCGAGCAGCACCCCGGACGGCTGGTTCCGCACGGGCGACGTCGCCACCGTCGACCCCGACGGCTGGCACCGGATCGTCGGCCGGGCGTCCACCGACCTGATCAAGAGCGGCGGCTACCGGATCGGCGCCGGCGAGGTGGAGGACGCCCTGCTGGCGCACCCGGGAGTCCGGGAGGCCGCCGTGGTGGGGATCCCGCACCCGGACCTCGGCCAGCAGGTCACCGCGTACGTGGTGGGCGACGGGGTGGACGGGCCGGAGCTGGTGGACTTCGTGGCCCGGCACCTGTCCGCGCACAAGCGGCCGCGCGAGGTGCGCCTGGTCGACGCGCTGCCCCGCAACGCCCTCGGGAAGGTGCAGAAGAACCGGCTGCTGGCGGACTGACCGGTCGGTCGGCGACCCTGGTGGGAGCGAGCGGGTCAGACGGCCGCCGGGATGCTGATCGCGGTGACCACCAGGCCCCGGCCGACCAGGAACCGGCCGGCGAAGGCGGCCACCGGCACCCCGCCGAGCACCGGGCCGGGCACCAGCAGGTGGGCGGTGAACGTCCCGGCCGGATCGAGCACGATGTCCGCCTCGGCGAAGTCCAGCCACCGGCCGGTGAGCGGAAACCACGCCTTGTAGACCGACTCCTTCGCGCTGAACAGCAGGCGGTCCCAGCAGACCGACGGGTCGGCGGCGGTGAGCGCCGCGGTGCGGGCCCGCTCGGCCGGCAGGGCGATCGCGTCGAGCACCCCGTCGGGCAGCGGCGCGTGCGGCTCGGCGTCCACCCCGAGGGTGGCGAAGGCCGCCGTACGCCCGAGGACGGCCGCCCGGTAGCCCTCGCAGTGCGTCATGCTGCCGACCACGCCGTCCGGCCAGACCGGGGCGCCCCGTACGCCGGACAAGATCGGCACCGGGGGGAAGCCCAGCTCGCCGAGCGCCCGGCGGGCGCAGTGCCGCACGGTGGTGAACTCCCGGCGGCGCTTCTCCACCGACGCGGCGATCAGCGCCTCCTCCTCGGGGAACAGGGTCAGGCCGGCGGGGTCGGCGAACGACTCGGCCACCGCCACGGCGGAGGGCAGGATCTGCTCGATCACGGTCGCCGATGCTAGGCGCTGCGGCGGCCGGCACCGCCCCGACGCCGGCCGTAGGGTGCACCATAGGGGTCGGGTACGGGTGCCGGGCCGCGCGAGCGGCTGCCAGTCTGGGGGGTGCCCCGACCCACGGGTGGGACAGCGGATCGGTCGGATGGATGCGGGAAAGCGATGCTCACTGGCAAGGTGGTGCGGTTCGACGAGGTGCGGGGCTACGGGTTCATCGCCCCGGACGACGGCAGCGACGACGTGTTCGTGCACGCGAACATGCTGGACGGTGACAAGTGGGCGTTGACGCCCGGCGTCCCGGTGGAGTATGACGCGGTGGAGACCGACCGCGGCCCCAAGGCCGTGCTGGTGCGGGTGGTCGGCGCGGCAGCGGCAGTGGAGCGGGCCGGGACGGCCCGGGCCGGCGTGCCGGTTGCCGGCGGGCAGGGTCGGGAGAGCGGGCAGGTCGCGGGCGGTGCGGACGACGAGGACGGTCTGTGCGACGTGCTCTCCGAGCGGGCGTTCTCCGCGGAGACCACGGAGGCGCTGGTGACCTCCGTGCCGGACCTGACCGGGGCGCAGATCGTGGCGGTGCGTGCCCGGATGCTGGCCCTGGCCCGACGGCACGGCTGGGTGGAGGGCTGACCGCCGCCCGCCTCGTCGCGGAACCACCGGCGCGGCGCGGACCAGCCGCACGGGGAGCGTCTGCACGAGGAGCCGGCGCGGACCAGTCTGCCGCGACCCGGTCGGGCATGGTGCCGACCGGCCGGTTCAGCCGGCGGCGACCAGCAGGGACTTCCTGATCCGACCGAGCGCGGTGCGGGGCAACTCGTCGACGAAGTGCACCCGGCGGGGGCGTTGGGCGGCCGAGAGGTGCCGCCCGACGTGGTCGATCAGCACCTGCGCGGTCAGGTTCTCGGTGGCGACGACGTAGGCCGTGACCTGTTCGCCGAGCGTGGGGTGCGGCGTGCCGACGACGGCGGCGTCCCGGACGCCGGGGTGGTTCATCAACGCCTCCTCGACCTGGCCGGCGTGCACCCGCCGGCCGCGGCTGTGCACCACGTCGAGCCCTCGGCGTCCGATGATCCGGTGTGACCCGTCGGCGGCCACGGTTGCCAGGTCACCGGTGGCGTGCCAGGGACCGGCCGCGCTCCGTCCGCCGCCGTCGACGTAGCCGCTGAACAGCGTCGGCCCGCAGACGCTCAGCTCGCCCACCGCTTCGCCGTCGGCCGGCACGGGCCGGTCCTCGTGGTCCAGCACCCGGGTCTCGACGCCCGGCAGGGGGGTGCCGACGGCTCCGTCGACCGGTGGGTCGCCGGCCCGACCGGTCATCGCGACGAGGGTCTCGGTCGTGCCGTACGCCTGGACCGGTGCGTGCGAGGTGAGCAGCCGGAGCCGCTCGGCCACGGCGGTGGCCAGCGGGGCGTCCGCGGAGATCAGGATCCGCGCCGCGGCCAGCGACCGGGCCAGTGGGCCGTTCCGCGCGATCCTCGCCCACTGCGCGGGCAGTGCCAGGTACATGGTGCCGGTCGGCCCCGCGCAGGCGTTCCGGTCGAGGTGGACGAAGCGGCTGCCGGTCCGCAGCGCGCCGAGCAGACCGACGACCAGGCCGTACGCCCGGAACAGCGGCGCGCCCTGGACCACGACGTCCTCCCCGCTCCAGCGCCAGGCGTCGGCCAGCAGGTCGAGGTCGGCGGCGATGGCGCGACGCGAGATGCGCACCCCGCGCGACGGCCCAGCGGCTCCTCCGGTGTAGAGGATGACCGCGTCGGCGCCCGGCTCGGGCTCGGGATGGTGCGTCGAGGAGCGCTGACGCAGGTCGACGGGAACCGTGGGCAGCCGGTCGCCGCCGGGCTGGCGCGCTCCGAGGACCACCGTCGTCCCGGACTGCCGCAGGATGCGGTTCCGCTCGTGCTGCTCAGCGTCGGGCGGCAGTGGCACGAGCGGAACGCCCGCGTGGACGGCGCCGAGCATGCCCACGACCGTCTCCAGGGTCGGCGTGGCGTCGACCGCGACCACGCCGGCGTCCCTGATCCGGTCGGCGACCGCGGTGACGCAGCCGAGCAGGGCCTCACTGGAGAGCGTGCCGCCGGCCACCCTGACCGCATCGGCCCGGTCCGCGCCCGATCCCCGCAGCGCCGGCAGCAGCGTCATCCCCGTTATCCCCTGCCAGGGACGTGCACGAGTCGCGGCAGCAACTGGGACATCACGACGGCCACAGGACCCTTCACGTCATGGGGTTCGAGCAGCCCCATATCCGGCCATCCCGCCATCGACGCGGGTGTCCCGAAATTAGGCTGCGCAATGGTCCGGCACAACCCCTAGCCACCCGGCCAGGTCCCCTGCCGACGACGGCGGGCCAGGTCGGACGCGATATGGCCCCGCCTTTGGCGACGGCCGGCAGGACCCTTCTGGCGCCCACGCGACACTGTGGAGAGAATACCGTCCGCCAGGAGCGGTCAACAGTGGAGTCCCATCGACGGCGGAATTGTCGGCCGACCACCGGACGAAACGACGGAAAATCGGTTCCCGCGAACCAATCTCCTTCAATTTCAAAGAGCCAATTTCCTTCAATTTTAAACAGGCCTGGCGCCGACGGCGACACCCGCTCCCGACGACCACTGGTCGCATAATTCATTTTTAACAACATAATCGCTTAATGTTCCCAAAGGTCCGAATCGGGCATGCCCGGCACGATGCCGCGACGCAGGCCCTTCCCACCCGGCCGACGCAACCACCGCCATCGGCGTGGGGGACGCATTACCTCGGAGCAAACAGAGGATCTCTCACAATTTCCCGCCGGCCCACCAGGCAGCCGGCACCTCCCGGAAACCGGACCGGGACGGGCGGGCCGGCCACCGACCGGCGACGCGACCAGAACCCCGAGCGCGGGGCGTCGCACGTCGCTCGTGAGGACCGGCCGGGCGGGGCCAGCGCTCGCCCCAACCGGCCGTCACCACCGGGCTGACCGGGCTGAACTGCCCTCATCCGACCGGCGCCAGGCTCCGCCCACCCCTCCGGCGGCCGACCGGGCAGGTCCCGAGTGGCACGACGACACGGCCGGCCGGGCCGGGCGGGGACGGACCTCGCTCGCGGCCCCGCGGGCGACTCGCGCACGCCTAGCACGGGAAGGCGCGACAACCTATGGCCGACATCGCCAGGAAATGCGACCTGGACGACCGGCGCAACGCCTGGTCACGTTACGGGATCAGGCGGCGACTTTCTGTTGTGAATCCCGCACCCGACGCGTGATGTCGACGGCAAGGACACCCGAACGATGTTTGCCTATCCTTTACAAACCTCGGCTTGCCGCCCAATTGCCGAACTGCCATACTCCCACCATCACGGCGGTCGATAGGGGGAGACCGGCCGAGAGGAGCTGGGGAATTATCACCGGCGCTGGCGGGCTGCAACTCGGAGCCACCAGTCGGTCAAGTCGGTCGATGGTTGCCCGCCACTCCTCGACGGCGATCTATATAACCAAAACTGGAATGGGTCGAGAATTGCCGGTCTCCGATTTCGTCGAGCTCCAGGGCCGCGCAGGGCAGCTGGCGTGTCCGGTGACCGTGGGCCGCCCGCTCCTCCGGAGGCCGCGTCGATGGAGCTGACCGAGCGGTCGTGCCAGCTCGACCTGCTGGAACGCCGGCTCGCGGACCTGATCGCCACCGGCGGCACCCCCACCGGCCGGACGGTGACCGTGCTGACCGGCCCGGTCGGCTCCGGCAAGACCGCGCTGTTGCAGGCCTTCGCCCGGCGGGCCGGCGAGGCCGGGGCGCGCGTCCTCGGCGCGAGCGCGTCCCGCGCCGAACGCACCGTCCCGCTGGAGGTCGTCCGCCAACTCGTCCGGGCCGCGTCGTTGGATCCCGACGACCGGGCCCGCGTCGGGCGGCTGCTGGACGCGGGCTCCCTCGCCTGGGCCGACGTCGACGGCGCCGACGACGAGGACACGGCCCGCAGCACCGCCGCGATCGGCGGGGCCCTGCTCGAGCTGACCGCCCGGGGCCCGCTCGTCGTCGCGGTCGACGACGTCCACCACGCCGACGTGGCGTCGCTGCGGTGCCTCGACTACATGGCCCGGCGGATCGCCGGCCTGCCCGTGCTGGTCCTGCTGACCGAGGCGCCGCGCACCAGGCCGTGGCGCCCCGAGGTCTACGCCGAGCTGCTGCAACCCGCGCGGCTGCACCGCATCCGGCTCCCGCTGCTCACCGTCGAGGGGACGTTCCAGGTGCTCGCCCACCGCCTCGACGTCCCGGTCGCCCGGACCATCGCCGAGGAGAGTCACCGGATCAGTGGCGGCAGCCCACTGCTGGTGCACGCGCTCGCCGACGACCAGGCCGCCGCGCCCCGGTCCGCGGACCACCCCGTCGCCGGCGAATCGTTCCGGGAAGCCGTCCTGAGCTGCCTGTACCGCTGCGACCACCCGGTCCTCGAGGCCGCCCGGGTGCTCGCCGTGACCGGCGACTCCCTGCACGGCAACCTGGTGCCCCAGCTCGTCGGCGCCCGGTCGCGGTCCGCGCTGGGCGCCGTCGACGGCTCGACCAGCGCCGGGCTGGTCACCGAGGCGGGGCTGCGGCATCCGGCGGTGGGTCAGGCGGTGCTCGACGGGATGACCGCCGAGGAACGCGCCCGGCTGCACCTGGAGGCGGCCCGCCTGCTGCACGACGAGGGCGCGCCGCAGGCACGGATCGCGCCGCACCTGGCCAAGCTCGACGAGCTGACCGAGCCCTGGATGGCGCACAGCCTGCTGGACGCCGGCGAGCAGGCGTTGGTCGACGGCGAGGTGGAGACCGCCCTGCGGTATCTGCGCCGGGCGAACCGGAACGCCGTCGGCGACTGCCTGCGGGCGCGGATCCGCTCCGCGCTGGCCCGCGCCGAGTGGCAGCTCGACCCGCAGGCGGCGGTCCCCCACCTGATCGGCGTCGCCACCGCCGTCCGCGCCGGGCACCTGGGCAGCGAGCAGGCGGCGGGGCCGATCCAGTACCTGCTCTGGCACGGTGAGGTCGACAAGGCCGTCGAACTCGTCCAGCATCTGAACGACCGGGCCGACAGCGCGGATCCGCGGTCCGCGGCCGAGCTGCTCGTCACCACCGGCTGGATGTCCACCCTCTATCCCGGGGTCACGGTCGACCGGCCCAAGCCCACCACCGCCGCCCGGGACCCGTTCACCATGGCCAAGGTCAGGCGCGGGCTCGAGGGAGCCTCCCTGCTGTCCGCCGCGCTCGAACGCGGTGACGCCACGGTGGTCGACGACGCCGAGCGGGCTCTGTCCACCAGCGGGCTGGACGACGAGTCGAGCATGTGGACCAGCGTCTGCGCCATCATCGCCATGATCTACGCCGACCGGCTGGACCTGGCCGGCGACTGGTGCGACCGGCTGGGGCGAAGTCCGGCCGCCCGACGCCACCCCTCGCCATCGGCGACCCTCGCGGTCCTCCGGGCGTCCGTCAGCGGCCGGCTCGGCGACCTGCCCCGCGCGGAGCGGCTCGCGGACGAGGCGCTGGGCCAGCTCTCGCCGAAGGGTTGGGGGGTGGCGATCGGGATGCCGCTCGCCGTCCGCCTACGGGCCCTCACCTTCATGCACGAGCTCGACGCGGCGGCCGCCTGCCTCCAGGTGCCGGTCCCGCCGGCGATGTTCAAGACCCCGATCGGGCTGCACTACCTGCACGCCCGCGGGACGCACGCACTCGCCGCGGGAAGCCCCGAGGGCGCGCTGGCCGACTTCCAGCTCTGCGGGCAGTTGATGAGCTCGTGGCGGCTGGACCACTCGGGTCTGGTCCCGTGGCGGACGGAGTCCGCCCGGGCGCTGCTCCGGATGGGCCGCCGCCAGCAGGCCGGGAAGCTGGTCCGGGAGGAGCTGGCCCGGCTGCGACCCGTCCAGCTGCGCTGCCGGGCCGCCGCACTGCGGGTGCTGGCCGCCGCGGAGGACGGGCCGGACCGGATCACCCACCTGCGCAGCGCCGCCCGGCTGCTGCGGCAGTGCGGCGACCGGGTGGAGCTGGCGCACAACCTGACCGACCTCGGCCACGCCTACCAGCAGGCCGGCGACCGGCGGGAGGCCCGCGCCGCGGCCCGGGTGGCCCGGGTCCTCGCCGAGGAGTGCGGCATCCCGCTGCTGCGGGCCAGCACGGCCACCGCCGGCTCCGGTTCGGCCGAGGGCCCCGCGGGCACGGCGGTGGTGGTCGACGGGCTCAACGACGCGGAGTCCCAGGTGGCCACCCTGGCCGCCCAGGGCCACACCAACCGCGAGATCGCCGAGAAACTCTTCCTGACGGTCAGCGCCATCGAACAGCGGCTGACCCGGATCTACCGGAAGCTGAACGTCAACTCGCGCAACGAACTGGCCGCCCGGCTGCGGCTGCACCGGCCCGGCGCGACCCCGCTGCACCCGCCGTCGCCCGGCCAGGGTGAACCGGGGGGCCGTCCCCCCGGACCACGGTTCCGCTGACCGTCACCCGCCGTCCACCGGCGCCGTCCACCCGCGCCGTTCCGGCCTGACCGCGTCCCGCCGACTCGCTCCGGCCGGCGGGCGACCGCCGCCCGGCAACCGAGGGCGGCTGTTCGTCGGGTCACACTCCGTCCGTCGGGCATGCGCGCGGGAACGCGGTATGGCAACGTCGAGGCGTACCGCGGAAACCCGTCGTTCACGGTGTCGTCATCTCGGGCCGTCCGGCCAAACTCGACACCCCTTGCGGCGCATCGCGCAACCCCTATCGACGGACAAGATCCGCACGTTTGCGCGCGAAACGATGGGGTCCCGCGCCCGTTGTCGCACAACCACCCCGGTGCCAGACTCGCCTGGGCACACGGACCGTCCGGTGATCGGCATGGTTCGGCAGTGAATTTCCAGGTCCACCCGGCACGGCGGCCCGGTGCGCTCCACCCCTACCCCCGATGGGCGCGGTGGAGGGGCGGCTGTCCGGCAAGGGGGCGGTGTCGGGCAGCGCCGGGGTTCCGGCGCCGCACCGCGTACGAGAAGGGCTGACACGCTGGTGTTGGTGCAGCAGGAGGAGCAGACGACCCGCCTCCGGCGGGCATTCCGCGCGTGCGAGGAGCAGCAGCGAGGTCACGTCGCGCTGGTCACGGGCGCGGTGGGGAGCGGCAAGACCAGTCTGCTGGAGGCGTTCGGCGAGTGGGCGGCCGCCAACGGCGGGCAGGTGATGAGCGCTGCGGGCTCACGGGCGGAGCGCGGGCTCCACCTGGGAGTGATCGGGCAGCTGCTCCACAGTGCACGGCTCGCGCCCGACGCGGCGGCCCGGGTCGAGAAGCTGATGGGCGACGCCACCTTCGCCACGTCCCTGCCCGAGCCCGGCGGTGAGGCCGCCGCTGGCGACCGGGCCTGGGCTCCCCTGCTGCACGGCCTCTTCGCCACCCTGCTCGACCTGACCGGCACCGGGCCCCTGGTCCTCGTCGTCGACGACGTGCACCACGCGGACCCGGCCTCGTTGCACTGCCTTCTCTACGTGACCCGCCGGCTGCGCCACGCCCGGATCATGGTCGTGCTCGCCGAGGCGTCGACGCTGCGCCCGCCGCACCCGCTGTTCCGGGCCGAGTTGCTCAGCCAGCCGCACTTCGCCCGGATCACCCTGCCGCCGCTGACCGTGGACGCCGTCGCCCGGCTCGTCGGGGGCGACCCCGAGGCCGCCGACGCCCGGGAGACGGCGGAACGCTGCATGGGCATGACCGGCGGCAACCCGCTGCTCACCCGGGCGCTGCTCGAGGAGCGGGCCAGCGGCGGGACGGGCGACGGCGCCGGCCCGGCCGTCGGCGACGCGTTCGACCAGGCCGTGCTCGGCTGCCTCTACCGGCACGAGCCCGGGGTACGCCGGGTGGCGCAGGCACTGGCGGTGCTCGACCGGCCCGCCCCGACCGAGCTGCTCGGTCACCTCCTCGACGTGGCACCCGAGTCCGCGGTCCCGGCGGTGCGGGTGCTGCGCACCTCCGGCCTGATGGAGGCCGACCAGTTGCGCCACCCGCGCATCCTGCACTCGATCCTCGGCGACATGTCGTCCGACGAGCGGCGCGCCCTGCACCAGCGGGCCGCCGAGGTGCTGCACGACCACGGCGCCGAGCCGAGCGTGGTCGCCGAGCATCTGGTGGCCGCCGGCTGGGCGGACGCGCCGTGGGTGGTGCCGGTGCTGCAGGACGCCGCCGGACACGCCCTGGCCTCGGGCCGCCCCGACGTGGCCGCCGCCTGCCTGCGCCTGGTCTCCCGCGTGTGCGTCGACGAGCGGCAGCGGGCCGCCACCACCGAGATGCTGGTGAGCGCCCGCTGGCAGGTCAACCCGCTGGCCGTGAACGGGCAGCTCGGCGAGCTGGTGGAGACGGCGCGGGCCGCCGGGCGGTCCAGCGACGTCGGCCTGTCCGCCGTGCCCTACCTGCTCTGGCAGGGTCGCGTGGAGGAGGCCGCCGAGGCCGTCAGCGGCTTCTCCACCGAGGATGAGCACGGCCCGGGCGGCGTGGCCGCGCGGCTGCGGATGATGCGGCTGCTGGTCGCCCTGTCCCACCCCGACCACCTGGCCACGGTGCGGGAGACCCCGAGCGCGTGGGCCCGGGCGGCGAGCGCGCCGACCACGATCAGCCCGCTGCTGCAGGCGGTGACGGTGCTGCACACCGCGCTGACGCCGACCGCCGAGAACGACACCGTGGCGACCGCCGAGCAGCTCCTCCAGCGCCACCACACGGACGACGGCTCGCTGGGCATGCTGACCGCTCCCCTGCTGGCGCTGCTGTGGGCGGGCCGGTCCGACCGGGCCGCGGCCTGGGGAGACGTCCTGCTCGGCCGGCCGGCCGCCCGGCACGCCCCGGTGTGGCGGGCCGTCATCCGGGCGGTCCGGGCCGAGGCGGCGCTGCGCGTCGGTGACCTGCCCGGCGCCGAGCACCACGCCCGCACGGCGCTGGAGGACCTCCCCGCCCCGGCGTGGGGCGTGGCGGTCGCGGGCCCGCTGGCCACGCTGGTCGCCTGCGCGACCGAGGCGGCCCGGTTGTCCGAGGCCGACCGGTGGCTCGCCCACCCGGTTCCGCCCGGCATGTTCCGCACCCCGCTGGGCCTGCACTACCTGGCCGCCCGTGCCCGGCACCACCTGGCCGCACGGCGGCCCCACGCCGCGATCACCGACCTGCGGCGGTGCGGCGAGCTGATGCGCACCTGGGGCATCGACGCGGCCGGGCTGGTGCCGTGGCGGCTGGAGCTGGCCCGGGTGCAGCTCAGCGTCGGCAACAAAGCGCAGGCCACGCAGCTCCTCCAGGAGCAACTGCGGGTGCCGCACGGGGTCGACGACCGGGCGCGGGGTCGGACGCTGCGGCTGCTCGCCACCACCGCCGCCCCGGACCACCGGCGGAAGCTGCTCTCCGAGGCGGTCAACCTGTTGCAGGCGTGCGGCGACCGGCTGGAGTTGGTGCGGGCGCTCGGCGACACCGGCCAGACGTTGCAGCGGGCGGGTGACTCGGCGCGGGCCCGGCTGCTGGTCCGCCGGGCGTACCAACTGGCCCAGGACTGCGGGGCGTCGGTGCTGGCCCAGCGGCTCATCCGGCGGGAGCCGGGCGAGGTGCTGCCGGCGTACCCGGCCGGCGCCGAAACGCAGGAGCCGGACGACGGGCTGAGCGAGGCCGAGCGCCGGGTGGCCGCGCTGGCCGCCCAGGGCCACACCAACCGCCAGATCTCCAGCAAGCTGTTCATCACGGTGAGCACGGTCGAGCAGCATCTGACGAGGGTGTACCGCAAGCTCGACGTGAAGCGGCGCACGGACCTGCCGGCCCGGCTCGTGGCACACGCCGATCCGCTGCCCGAGGACGCGCGGGTCGAGGCGTCCTGACGGTGCGGGCGGTACGGGCCACGACGTGCCGCCACCTGCCGTGGACACGCCGACGCACCCCCGGCGTGTCCACGGCCCCCCGCATCCGAAAGGATTTCATTTACGCTTGTCGAACAGATACCAGGTTTGGCCAGGCCGGATGAATGCGGGAAGGCTCACCTCGCCTCTGGACTTAGCTCCTTGCCGTCGGTAGGTTCAAGTCCGACGGCGAGCTTCAATGAATGGAGTCGGTCGGTCGTCCAACCGGCTGCGCGGGAAGCGGGGCGGCAATGACGCTAACCTTCATCGTCGGGACCGGACGTTGCGGATCCACACTCCTGTCAACGATCCTGCACACCCATCCCGCGATATCGAGCCTCAGTGAATTCTTCGCCACGGTTCGGCTTCGCGCGTTCCCGCCGCGGCCGATCAACGGACTCCAGTTCTGGCAGCTGCTGGCAAAACCCGACCCGAACCTGGACGGAATGGTGGGCAGCGGGCTGCGTGTCCCGGAGCATCTCTACCCCTACGACTCCGGCCGCTTCCGCCCGCAGACCGGCGTACCGGCGATCTGCCACATGACCCTGCCGATGTTGACCAACGACCCCGACGCGCTGCACGACGAACTGGCCGGGGAGGTGCGGCGCTGGCCACGCCGGCCGGTGGTCGAACACTACCGGCAACTGTTCGCGTGGATGCGCGACCGATTCGGCCGGTCGGTGACCGTGGAACGCTCCGGTCTCTCACTGCCGCTGGTGGGCCAGCTTCGGGCGACATTTCCGGAAGCACGATTCATCCACATGTACCGCGACGGGCCGGACTGCGCGTTGTCGATGAGTCGGCACGCCGGATTCCGCATGATCATGCTCGCCATCGAGGCCGCGCGGCTCGCCGGCGCACCCCCCAAGGAATTCAACGGCGAATACATTCCGCTGCCACCGCGGCAACTCCGACTACTGCCCCCGGATTTCGCCAAGATGTTCATGGGGCAACTGGACCCGGATTTCATCATGGGCACCGACCTTCCGTTACCGGAATTCGGTCGGCTGTGGTCGTCACTGATCCAGCAAGGGGTGGAAAGTCTGTCGCACGTTCCGCCCGGGTCGCGGATGTCACTGCGCTACGAAACACTGCTGGCCGATCCGGTGCCACAGCTGACCATGCTGGCGGAGTTCATCGGCGTGGAGGCCGAGCAGAGCTGGTTGGACGAGGCGTGCCGCCGCCTCGACCTGTCCCGTGCCGGGAGCGCCACGAGGCTCGACCCGGCGGTCCTGGCCGATCTGCGCAGCGCCTGCTCGCCTGGCGAGCAGGCGCTGAGCGCGGCGGCGGCGTCACCCCGTCTCGTGCCGGTCAGTCCATCGCCCGGCGCATGAAACCGCGGATGCCGATCGCCGTGAACACCACGAACACCCCGGCGAGAACGAGCATGTCGAGCCAGAGCGGCACCGACTCCACCCCGGACGGGCCGACCAACGACCGGGTGGCCTCGCTGACGTAGGTGAGCGGGTTGAGCGAACAAATCACCTGGTACCAGCGCAGCGAGTCCAGGCCGAGCAGCGGGAACTGGGTCGCGCCGGTGAACATCAGCGGGGTCATCACCACGGTGAACATGATCTGGATGTGCTGCGTCGGGACCAGGGTGCCGAAGGTCAGGCCCACCGCCGCGCCCACCAGCGCGCCGACCGCCAGCACGCCGATCACCTTGAGCACCACCGCCCAGGGCCAGGTGACGTCGAGCATGAGCATGCCGACCGGGATCAGCACCACGCCGGCGATCAACCCACGGATGCCGCCGAAGACGATCTTCTCCAGGGCCACCAGCGGGATCGCCATGGGCGACAGGAGACGGTCCTCGATCTCCCGGGTGAAGGAGAAGTCCATCACCATCGGCAGCGCGGTGTTCTCCAGCCCGATCAGGAAGGCGTTCAGCGCGATCACACCGGGCAGCAGCACGTTGGTGAAGTCGTCGCTGGCGTACCCCAGGTCGCCGAGCACCTTGCCGAAGATCAGCAGCATGAACAGCGGCTGGATGAAGACCTGGAGCAGGAAGCCCACCAGCTCCCGGCCGGTGACGAACAGGTCCCGCGAGAGCACCGCGCGGAACGTGGCGAACTGGTCCATCGCGCGCACCGGCGGCGGCGCCGCGGCCGGCGACGGCGCGGACGGGGTGGCGGGGGCGGTGACGCTCACCGAAGTTCCCTTCCGGTCAGGTGGATGAAGACGTCTTCCAGGCTGGGCTGGCCGATGTTGAGGTCGCGGACCTCGCAACCCAGGTCGGCGAGGATCTTCAGCGCCATCGGGATGGCGTTGGCCGGCTGGGTGCCGGTGTAGACCCGGAAGGAGAGCGTGCCGTCGGGGTCGGCGGGCGCCTCGGGCGCCGGCGCGGGCATCGGCATCGGCGGCATGCCGGGGAACGTCGGCGCCGCGGCGGCGGCTCCCGGGCTCGCCTTGAAGTGCTCCACCCGCTCCACGTCGGGGATGGCGCCGAGCGCGGCCCGCACCTCCTCGGCGGGGGCGCCGGCGGCCACCACGAGGGTCAGCGTGCTGCTGCCGGGCAGGGTACGGGTCAGCGCGGCGGGGGTGTCCAGCGTGAGCAGCTTGCCGTGGTCGACGATGCCGACCCGGTCGCAGAGCTTCTCCGCCTCGTCCATGTCGTGGGTGGTCACCACGACGGTGACGCCGGCCCGCTTCAGCTCGGCGACCCGGTCGTGCACGAAGAGCCGGGACTGCGGGTCGAGGCCGCTGGACGGCTCGTCGAGGAACAGCACACGGGGCGAGTGCATGAGCGCCCGGGCGATCATGGTGCGCTGCGCGAGGCCCCCGGAGAGGAAGTCCGTGCGGGCGTTGGCGAACTCCTTGAGCCCCATCTGCTCCAGCAGTTCGTCGGCGCGCCTGGCCCGCTGCGCCCGGGGCACCCGGTGGTACGCGGCGTGGAACAGCAGGTTCTGCCGGACGGTCAGCGCCCGGTCCAGGTTCACCCGCTGCGGCACGACCGCCAGCAACTGCCGGGCCACGGCCGGCGCGCGCGCGACGTCCGCCCCGCAGACGGTCGCCCGCCCGGAGGTGGCCCGCACCCGCGTCGTCAGCACACCGATCGTCGTGGTCTTGCCCGCGCCGTTCGGCCCGAGCAGACCGAAGACCTCGCCCGCGGCGACGGTGAAGCTCAGCCCGTCCACCGCCGCCGGCATGCTGGGCTGGTACTGCTTGACCAGCTCCTCGACCACCACTGCCTCGTCCACGTCGCCATGCTCCCGTTCTGGTCACCGCTACGACAGATGTCGATAGTCGAGTTAGGGGGTGTTAGGGGCTGCCCGGGGGCCGCTCCTAGAGGCCTCGCCCGGACAGCCACTCCTGCACGCCGGCCGCCAGCTCCGGGCCCCGCTCGCCGACCATCGTGAAGTGGTCGCCGGCCGCGTCCACCGCCTCGTGCGGGTACGGCCACACCGACCGCCAGCCGTCGGGCTCCCCGCTCCACTCCCCGAGCGGTTCGCCGGCCCGGACCAGCAGGGTCGCCGACGCCATCGGGGCGGGCTGCCAGTCGAGGAACAGCGGCAGATACCCGGCCCAGGCCGTGGCCCGGTAGTCGTCCATCGGGGTGTACGCGCTGTCCCGCTCGACCATCCCGTCGAGCAGCTGCGACGTCCAACCGCCGAGCACCTCGCTGTTCGCCGGGTAGGTGTCCATCAGCACCACCGCGGCCGGCGGCCGGCCCTGGCGTTCCAGCTCGCGGGCCAGCACGTTGGCCACCATCGCGCCGCCGGAGTGGCCGGCCAGCACGTACGGGCCGCCGCCGACGGTCCGCAGCACGGTGTCGGCGTGCACCCGCAGCAGCGCGTCCAGGTCGGCGGGCAGCTCCTCGCCCACTCCGAAGCCGGGGTTGGGCAGCGCCCAGACGTCCCGCAGGCCGCGGAAGCCGGCGGCGATCCGGGCGTACTCGTGCGCCCCGGACAGCAGCGACATCGTGCAGCAGCAGACCAGCGGGGCGCCCGCGCCACCCTCGGCCAGCCGGAGGATCCCGGCCGGGCGGGTGAGCTGCGCCGGCTCGGTGAAGCTGGGCCGGAACTGGGCCAGCTTGACCAGCAGCTCGGCGTACCCGGCGGCGTCGGCGCGCGCCTTCGGCTGGCGGAACAGCCCGCCGAGGATCCCGCCCGCGCCCTCCGGGGTGCCCGCGCCCTCGCCGGCCGGCGCTTCGCCGGCCGCGTCGGCGCCGAGGATCTGGCCGAGCAGGTGACGGGCCAACGCCGTCGGGCTGGGGTGGTCGAACAGCAGGGTGGCGGACAGCTCCGCCCCCGTCTCCTGGCGCAGCGCGTCCCGCAGCTCCAACGCCGTCAGCGAGTCGAAGCCCAGCTCCAGGAAGTCTCGGTCGGCCTCGATCGCCCCGGGCGAGGCGTGCCCGAGCACCGTGGCCACCTGCGCCCGGACCAGGTCCAGCAGGATCCGGTGCCGGTCGGCGGCGGAGGCGGCGGTCAGCCGGTCGCGCAGCGCCCCCGCCGGGTCGACGACGGCGGCGCTGGCCGGCCCGTCCGCGCCGACGACGGCGGCGGCCTCCGGCACGCCGCGCAGCAGCGGGCTGCGGCGCACCGCGGTGAACGCCGGCACGAACACGGGCCAGTCGACGTCCGCCACGGCGAGCAAATCGTCGCCGCGCCCGACGGCCTGTTGCAGAGCGGCCAGGGCCAGCTCGACGGAGAGCGGCCGGACGCCCCGGCGGCGCAGCTGCCCCGGCTCGGCGACCTCGTCGGCCCACGGCACCCAGGCCAGGACCGTGGCCGGCCGGCCGGCGGACCGGCGGCGGGCGGCCAGCGCCTCCAGGCCGGCGCCGGTGGCGGCGGCGACGGCGGCACCGCCGCTGCCCCAGGTGGCGGCGGTGGAGCAGAAGACGACGAACTCGTCGACCGGCCGGTCGGCGACGGCGGCGTCGAGCAGTGCCACCGCGGCGGTGCCGACGGCGACGGCCGCAGCCAGCCCGGTCGGGTCGAGGGCGGTGACCGGCTCGCCGGCCCCGCCGGAGTCGGCGACGTGGATGACGGTGCGCACCGGCGTCCCGGCGGCGGCGAGCCGGTCCAGCTCCGGCGACAGCGCGGTCGGGTCGACGACCAACGTGACGTGGACACCGGCCGGCGCGGTGGACGCCGCCGCGCCGGCGAGGACGAGGTGGGTCGCGCCGCGGTCGGCCAGCCAGCGCAGCACGTGCGCCTGCCGCACCCCCGCCGCGCCGTGGACCAGCACCGCGCCCCGGGGCCGCCAGTCCTCGTCTCCGGCGGCCGGGCCGGTCGGAGCGCGTTCCAGCCGCCGTGCGTACACCCCGGCGGCGCGGACCGCCACCTGGTCCTCCGCGCCGCCGGCGGCGACGAGGCGGGCCAGCGCGGCGAAAGCCCCGTCGTCGGGGGCGGCCGGCAGGTCCACCAGCCCGCCCCACAGCCGCGGCTGTTCCAGCGCGAGCACCCGACCCAGGCCCCACACGTACGCCCCGGCGACGGCCGGCGCGGGATCGTCGCCGTCCACGGCGACCGCCCCCCGGGTCACGCACCACACCCGGACGCCGCCCACGTCGGCGAGGGCCCGGACCAGCGCGGCCGTGCCGGCCAGCGGGCCGGTCCCGACGAGGCCGTCCGGATCCCCTGCCGCGAGCAGCGAGACCACCACCGACGGGGCGTCCCCGGCGGGCAGGGCGAGGTCCCCCGGGTCGTCACCCACAGTGACGAGTACCGGCGACAGGCCCTCGGCTCGGAGCGCGGCCAGCACCGGCCCGGCCGGGTCCCCGGCGCGGGCGACCACCAGGCAGGGGCCGGGCGGCGGGGTACCGCCGGGCGGCGGGTCGAGACGCACCCAGCCGGTGCGGTACCGCAGGCCGTCCAGCTCGGACCGCCGGCGCTGCCGCCCCCGGTACGCGGCGAGGGCGGGCAGTAGCTCGGTCAGCGCGTCCCGCCGGTCGGCGTCGAGGCCGAGGACGGCGGCGAGCGCGGCCGGCTGGTCCTCCTCGACGGCGGCCCAGAACTTCCCGTCCGCGGCGGCCTGCGCCCGCCGGGCGCCGAAGCCGAGTTCCATGGGGTCGGGCCAGTACCGCTCGTGGTGGAAGGCGTAGGTGGGCAGCTCGACCCGGGCGGCGTCGGTGCCGGCGAACAGGGCCGCCCAGTCGACCCCGGCCCCGCGCAGGTCCACGGCGGCGAGCGCGGCGAGCAGGCCGGCCGCCTCGGCCTGGTCCCGGCGGCTCACCGGCACGAAGGCGGCGGCGTCCAGGTCGGGCAGGCACTCCCGGCCCAGCGCGGTGAGCGCGGCATCCGGGCCCAGCTCCAGGAACGTCCCGGTCCCGGCGGCGGCGAGCGTGACGATCCCGTCGCGGAAGCGCACGGTGTCCCGCACGTGGTCGACCCAGTACCCGGGATCGGTGGCCTGTGCGGCGGTGAGCAGGGCGCCGGTGCGGTCGGAGACCACCGGCAGGGTCGGCGGGTGCCAGGTGACCTTCTCGGCGACCACCCGGAAGTCGGCCAGCACGGCCTCCATGCGTGCGGAGTGGAAGGCGTGGCTGACCTGCAACCGGCGGGTCTGCCGGCCCTGGGCGGCGAGCCGTTCGCCGGCGGCGAGCACGGCGTCGACGTCACCGGAGAGCACCACGGACGCGGGGCCGTTCACGGCGGCCAGGGACACCCGCTCGTCGAGCAGCGGGGCGACCTCGGCCTCGGTCGCCCGTACGGCGAGCATCGCCCCGCCCTCGGGCAGTGCCTGCATGAGCCGGCCCCGGGCGGCGACCAGGGCCGCCGCGTCGGCCAGCGACAGCACCCCGGCGACGTGCGCGGCGGCCAGCTCGCCGACCGAGTGGCCGAGCAGGTGGTGCGGGCGCAGCCCCCACGCGGTGACGAGCCGGTACGCGGCCACCTCGTACGCGAACAGCGCCGGCTGGGTGAACTCGGTGTGGTCCAGCAGCGCCGCCTCGGGCGAACCGGGGGCGGCGAACACCACCTCGCGCAGCGGGCGGCTCAGGTGCCGGTCGAATTCGGCGGCGACCTCGTCGAAGGCGGCGGCGAAGGCGGGGAACCGGCGGTGCAGTTCGGCGCCCATGCCGGGACGCTGGGCGCCCTGGCCGGTGAAGAGGAAGGCGAGCTTGCCCGCGGGACGGGCCACGCCGCGCACCACCCCGGGCGCGGGGCGGTCCTCGGCGACCGCGCGCAGGCCGGCCAGCAGGTCGGCGCGGTCGGCGCCGGTCACGGCGGCCCGGTGCGGCAGCGCCGCCCGGGTGGTGGCCAGGGAGTACGCCACGTCGGCCGGGGACAGGTCGGGGTGGGCGGCCAGGTGGTCCAGCAGCCGGCGGGCCTGCCCGGCGAGGGCCGGCGCGGAGCGGGCGGAGACGATCCACGGGGCCGGCGGCGGGGGCGGACCGGCGGGCCGGTCGGTCGCGGCGTCCTCGGGGGCGGCCTGCTCGATGATGGTGTGGGCGTTGGTGCCGCTGACGCCGAAGGCGGAGATCCCGGCGCGGCGAGGCTGGCCGGTCTCGGGCCACGGCGTGGACTCGGTGAGCAGGGTGACCGCCCCGGCCGACCAGTCGACGTGCGGGGTGGGCTCGTCGACGTGCAGGGTGCGCGGCAGCACGCCGTGCCGCATGGCGAGGACCATCTTGATGATCCCGGCGACGCCGGCGGCGGCCTGGGTGTGGCCGATGTTCGACTTGACCGAGCCGAGCCACAGCGGACGGTCGGCGGGACGCTGCTTCCCGTACGTGGCCAGCAGCGCCTGCGCCTCGATCGGGTCGCCGAGCGTGGTGCCGGTGCCGTGCGCCTCGACCACGTCGACCTGGTCGGCGGTCAGCCCGGCGTTGGCCAGGGCCGCCCGGATGACCCGGCGCTGGGAGGGGCCGTTCGGCGCGGTGAGGCCGCTGCTCGCCCCGTCCTGGTTGACGGCGCTGCCGCGGACCACGGCCAGCACCCGGTGGCCGTTGCGGCGGGCGTCGGAGAGCCGTTCGAGCAGCAGCATGCCCACGCCCTCGGACCAGCCGGTGCCGTCGGCGGCGGCCGCGAACGCCTTGCACCGGCCGTCCGTGGACAGCCCCCGCTGGCGGGAGAACTCGACGAAGACGGTGGGGGTGGCCATCACCGACACCCCGCCGGCCAGCGCGAGGGTGCACTCCCCCAGCCGCAGCGCCTGGCAGGCCAGGTGCAGCGCGACCAGCGACGACGAGCAGGCGGTGTCCACGGTGACCGCCGGCCCCTCCAGGCCGAGGGCGTACGAGATCCGGCCGCTGGCCACGGCTGCGGCGCTGCCCGTGCCCAGGTATCCCTCGACGCCGCCGCCGACGCCGGTCAGCAGGGCCGCGTAGTCGCCCTGGCTGCTGATCGACGCGTACACGCCGGTGGGTGCCCCGCGCAGCGCCGTCGGGTCGATGCCGGCCCGCTCGAACGCCTCCCACGCCGACTCCAGCAGCAGCCGCTGCTGGGGGTCCATGGCGAGAGCCTCGCGGGGGCTGATGCCGAAGAACGCCGGGTCGAAATGGCCCGCCTCGTGCAGGAAACCGCCCTCCCGCACGTACGAGGTGCCCCGGCTGTCCGGGTCGGTGTCGTAGAGCGCGTCGAGGTCCCAGCCCCGGTCGTCGGGGAACGCCGACATGGCGTCGGTGCCCGCCGCGACCAGGTCCCACAGCTGCTCCGGGGAGGAGACGCCGCCGGGAAAGCGGCAGCTCATCCCGATGATCGCGACGGGTTCGCTCAGCGCCGCGGTGAGCTGCTGGTTCTGCTGCTTGAGCTTCTGGTTGTCCAGCAGGGACGCGCGCAGCGCGCTGACGACCTCGTCCAGTGAGACGCTCATCGGGGGCTCCTTGCGGCCAGCCGGGTCACGAGTCGGTGCCTTCCAGGGCCATCCGGACCAGGCCGGCGACGTCGAGTTCGCGGATCTCGTCCTCGGGCGCGGCCGGCGCGGCCGCGACGGCGGCCACCGGGACGGCCGGGGCCGAGCCGGTGACCGTGGGGGCCAGCCGCAGAAGCTGATCGAGCAGGCCGGCCTGGCGCAGCTGGTCCAGCGGGATCGCGGCGAGGACCCGGCGCACCGACTCCTCGTCGCCGCCGTCGGCGGCGTCCGCCCCGGCGTCGGGGAACAGTTCCTCGTACAGGTGGTCGGCCAGGCCGGCCGGGGTCGGGTAGTCGAAGACGACCGTGGTGGGCAGCTCGTGCCCGGTCGCCGCGGTGAGCAGGTTGCGCAGCTCCACGGCGGTGAGCGAGTCGAAGCCGAGGTCGAGGAAGCCCCGGTCGGTGTCGATCGCGTCCCCGGACTGGTGGCCGAGCACCTTGGCCGCGTCCACCCGCACCATGTCCAGCAGCGCGGCGCGCCGCTCCTCGGCCGGGAGCCCGCGCAGCTCCGCCAGCAGGTCCCGGTGGACCGGCGCGGCCGGGTCGGGCGCGGCGGCGGGGGCGGCGGCCAGCGCCCGTACGGCCGGCAGGCCGGCCAGCAGCGGGCTGGGCCGCAGCGCGGTGAACAGCGGGTGGAACGTGGCCCAGTCGACGTCGGCGACGGTCACGCAGGTGTCCCCGACGGCCAGGGCGTGCCGCAGCCCGGCCATCGCCACGCCGGGCGGCATCACCCGCAGGCCCCGGCGGCGCAGCTGCTCCGGCGCGCCGTCGGTGAACATGCCCGACTCGGTCCACGGCCCCCAGGCCACGGAGGTGGCCGGCAGGCCCCGGGCGCGCCGCCGCTCGGCGAGCGCGTCCAGGTAGGCGTTGCCGGCCGCGTAGGCGCCCTGGCCGCCGCTGCCCCACACGGCCGCGATGGACGAGAACAGCACGAACGCGTCCAGTTCGACGCCGTCGAGCAGCTCGTCGAGCAGCTCGGCGCCGGCCAGCTTCGGGGCGATGACGTACGCCAGGTCCTCCAGCGTGCTGTCGGCCAGCGGCACCACCTCGCTGACCCCGGCGGCGTGCACCACCGCGCGCAGCGGCGGGCCCTCCCGGCGCAGCTCGGCCAGCAGGCCGGTCATCGCGGCGCGGTCGGCGGCGTCGCACCGGGCCACCCGGCACTCGACGCCGAGGGCGTCCAGCTCCGCCAGCAGCTCGGCGGCGCCGGGGCTGTCCGCGCCACGCCGGCTGGTCAGCACGATCCGCTCGGCGCCCGCGCCGGCCACCCAGCGGGCGACGTGCCCGCCCAGCGCCCCGGTACCGCCGGTGATCAGCACGGTGCCGCGGGGCCGCCACGGCGCGGGGTCGGCGGCGGTGACCGCCGGAGCGAGCCGGCGGACGAACACGCCGGACTCGCGGACGGCGAACTGGTCCTCCGCGCCGCCACCGGTGAGCACGGCCCCGAGGCGGGCCGCGGTCCAGCTGTCGATGCTGGTGGGCAGGTCGACCAGCCCGGCCCAGCGGCCGGTCTGCTCCAGGGCGGCGACCCGGCCCAGCCCCCACAGCATGGCCTGCCGGGGGTTCTCCGGGGCGTCGTCGTCGACGCCGACCGCGGCCTGGGTGACGCACCACAGCCGGGCCGGGGCGTCGGTGTCGGTGAGCTCCTGGAGCAGCCGCACGGTGGCGGCGAGCCCCCGCGGCAGCGCCGGGTACTCGGCGTGCGGGGCTTCGTCCAGGCCGAGGAAGGACAGGATCGACAGCGGCCCGTCGCCGACCGCCTCGGCGACCACCTCGGCCAGCCGCGCGGCCAGGTCGTCGGGGTCGAGGGTGGTGTCCACCGGCACCGACGTGACGTCCGCGCCGAGGCTCCAGGTGCACGACTCCAGGGCGAGGTCGTCGGCCCGGTCGGCGGGCAGCAGCACCAGCCAACGGCCGGTGGTCTCCGGCGCGGGCGGCTCGGCCACCGGCTCCCACACCACCCGGTACCGGCTGCCGTCCACCAGGGAACGTTCCCGGCCGCGCCGCCGCCACGCGGACAGCGCCGGCAGCACCGCCCCGAACGGCTGGTCGCGGTGCACGTCCAACTCGCGGACGAGGGTGTCGAAGTCCTCGGCCTCCACCGCGGCCCAGAACCGGCGCTCGACCGCGGTGGCCTCGTCGGGGGCGTCCGCCGTGATCCACCGGGGCGGCTCCGGCCAGTAGCGCTGCCGCTCGAAGAGGTACGTGGGCAGGTCGACGCGCCGGGCCCCGGTGCCGGCGTACACGGCGGTCCAGTCCGGGGAGACGCCGTGGGTGTGCAGCGCGGCGACGGCCCGCATCAGGGTGGCCGGCTCCGGGCGGTCCCTGCGCAGGGTGGGCACCACCAGCGGGGCCCGGCCGCCGTCGGCGAGGACGGCCTGGGCGAGGGCGGTGAGCACCCCGTCCGGGCCGACTTCGACGTACGCGGTGACGCCCTGCTCCCGCAGCGCCGCGACGGCGTCGGCGAAGCGCACCGCGTCGCGGGCGTGCCGGACCCAGTACGCCGGGGTGCCGATCTGCGCCACGTCGACCGGCGCGCCGGTGACCGTGGAGACCATCGGAACGGTCGGGGCCTGGTAGCGCAGCCGGGCGGCGACGGCGGCGAAGTCGTCGAGCACCGGGTCCATCAGCGGGCTGTGGAACGCGTGGCTGACCGTCAGCCGCTTGACCCGTACGCCTCGGGCGGACCACTCGGCGGCCAGCTCCTCGACGGCGTCGCCGGCCCCGGAGACCACCACGGCGGTCGGGCCGTTGACGGCGGCGACGGAGACCCGGTCGACGCGGTCGCCGAGCGAGGCGGCCACCTCGTCCTCGGTGGCGGCGATGGCGAGCATCGTCCCGCCGTCCGGCAGCGCCTGCATCAGCCGGCCCCGGGCGGCGACCAGCTCGGCGGCGTCGGCCAGGGACAGCACGCCGGCGGCGTGGGCGGCGGCGAACTCGCCGATGGAGTGCCCGGCGACGGCGGCGGGGCGTACGCCCCACGCCTGGAGGAGCCGGTACAGGGCCACCTCGACGGCGAACAGCGCCGGCTGGGTGAACTCGGTGCGGTCCAGCAGCTCCGCGTCGGGGGTGCCGGGGTCGGCGAAGAGCACCGGCTTCAGCGGGCGGGGCAGGTGCGGGTCGAGGGCGGCGCAGACCTCGTCGAGCGCGGCGGCGAAGGCCGGGTACGCCTCGGCCAGCTCGCGGCCCATACCGGCCCGCTGCGCGCCCTGCCCGGAGAACAGGTACGCCACCTTCGGCCGGGACGCCACGGCGCCGGTGACCAGCAGCGGCGAGTCGTCGCCGGAGCCGAGGGCGCGCAGCCCGTCGCGCAGGGTGTCCGGGTCGGTGGCCAGGACGACGGCCCGGTGCTCCAGGGCGGCCCGGGACACCACCGACGACCAGCCGACGTCGACCGTCGACGGGGCCTGCGGCCCGGTGAGCCGGTCGGCCCACGGGGCGGCCTGGACGGCCAGGGCGGACGCGCTACGCGCCGACAGCAGCACCGGCACGACCGGCAGCCGGCCGTCCTCGCCCGCCGGCGAGGCCGGCGCGGGGGACTCCAGGGACTGCTCCAGGATGACGTGCGCGTTGGTGCCGCTGATCCCGAACGAGGAGACGGCGGCGCGGCGCGGGTGGTCGGTCACCGGCCAGGGCCGGCCCTCGGTGAGCAGTTCGACGGCGCCGACGTTCCAGTCCACCTGGTTGGTCGGCTCGTCCACGTGCAGGGTCCGCGGCAGGTACTCGTGCTGGAGGGCCAGCACCATCTTGATGATGCCCGCGACGCCGGCGGCGGCCTGCGTGTGGCCGATGTTGGACTTGATCGACCCGAGCCAGAGTGGCTGGTCCGCCGGCCGGTCCTGCCCGTACGTGGCGAGCAGCGCCTGCGCCTCGATCGGGTCGCCCAGCCGGGTGCCGGTGCCGTGCGCCTCCACGGCGTCCACGTCGGCGGCGGCGAGGCCGGCGTTGGCCAGGGCCTGCCGGATCACCCGCTGCTGCGACGGACCGTTCGGGGCCGTCAGGCCGTTGCTGGCGCCGTCCTGGTTGACGGCGCTGCCCCGGATCACCGCGAGGACCCGGTGGCCGTTTCGGCGGGCGTCGCTCAGCCGCTCGACCAGCAGCACGCCGAGGCCCTCGCCCCAGCTCGTGCCGTCGGCGGCGGAGGCGAACGCCTTCACCCGGCTGTCCGGGGCCAGGCCCCGCTGCCGGCTGAAGCCCACGAACACCCCGGGGGTGGCCATCACGGTGACCCCGCCGACCAGGGCGAGGGAGCACTCGGCCTGGCGCAGCGCCTGGCAGGCCCAGTGCAGCGCGACCAGCGACGAGGAGCAGGCGGTGTCCACCGAGACGGCGGGCCCCTCCAGGCCGAGGGTGTACGACACCCGGCCGGAGAGGACGCTGGCGGCGTTGCCGGTCATCAGGTGCCCCTCGGCACCCTCGGCGGCGAACATCAGGTTGCGGTAGTCCTGGTAGTTGGTGCCGACGAAGACGCCCGTGGGGCTGCCGCGCAGCGCCTGCGGGTCGATCCCGGCCCGCTCGATCGCCTCCCAGGACGCCTCCAGCAGCAGCCGCTGCTGCGGGTCCATGGCCAGGGCCTCCCGGGGGCTGATGCCGAAGAACCCGGCGTCGAAGTCCGCGACCCCGGTGACGAACGCGCCCTCCCGGGCGTAGCTGGTGCCCTCGTGCTCCGGGTCGGGGTCGAAGAGCCGCTCGAGGTCCCAGCCCCGGTCGGTGGGGAACTCGCCGATCGCGTCCCCGCCCGCGGCGAGCAGCTGCCACAGCAGCTCCGGGTTGTCCGCCCCGCCGGGGAAGCGGCAGCTCATCGACACGATGGCGATCGGTTCGTCGTCGGCTCGGGTGGCGGCCGGGGCCGGGGCGGGCGCGGCCGGCGCGACGCCGGTGAGCAGCTCGTCGAGGTGCCCGGCGAGAGCCGTCGGGTTGGGGTAGTCGAAGGCGAGCGTCGTGGGCAGCCGCAGGTCGGTGGCGGTGGCGAGCAGGTTTCGCATGTCCACCGCGGTCAGCGAGTCCAGGCCCAGGTCCCGGAAGGGCCGGGTGGCCGGCACGTCGTCCGGCGAGCCGTAGCCGAGGGCGGTCGCCGCGCACTGACGGACCAGTTCCAGCAGCGCCTCGGTGCGCTCCGTCGGGGACAGCCCGCCGAGCCGCCGGGCCAGCGCCGACGATTCGTCCGTCTCCTCCTCGGCGGTCTGCTGCGCGAGCTGCCGGGCCGCCTCGCGCACCTCGGGCAGGTCGCCGATCAGCGGGCTGCGCCGGACCAGGGCGAACGCGGGGGCGAACCGGGGCCAGTCGATGTCGGCGATCAGAGTGGTGGCGTCGCCGCGACGCAGCGCCCGCGCGAGCGCCTCGACGGCCAGCTCCGGATCCATGCCGACCATGCCGCCCCGGCGCAGCCGCTGCTGCGCCCGCTCGTTGTCGGCGGGCAGACCCGCGCCGCTCCAGGCGCCCCAGGCGACGGAGAGTGCCGGCAGGCCCTCGGCCCGGCGCCGCTCGGCGAGGGCGTCGAGGAAGGCGTTCGCCGCCCCGTACGCGCCCTGCCCGGCGTTACCGGTGGTGCCGGCGACCGAGGAGAACAGCACGAACGCGTCCAGGTCGAGGTCGCGGGTCAGCTCGTCGAGGTGGACGGCGGCGGCGCACTTTGGTGCGGCGACGGTGTGCAGGCGCTGCGGGGTCACCGTGTCCACGATGCTGTCGTCGAGGACGGCGGCGGTGTGCAGCACGGCGGTCAGCGGGGCGTCGGCGGGCGCGGCGGCCAGCAGGCCGGCGACCTGGTCGCGGTCGGTGACGTCGCAGCGGGCCACCGTGACCCGTACGCCGAGCCCGGTCAGCTCCGCCTCCAGTTCGGCGGCGCCCGGCGCGTCCGGACCGCGCCGGCTGGCCAGCAGGACGTGCTGCGCGCCCGCGCGGGCCGCCCAGCGGGCCATGTGCCCGCCGAGCCCGCCGGTGCCGCCGGTGATGAGCACGGTGCCGCGCATCCGCCAGCCGTCGTCCTCCGTCCCGTCCGTGGACGTGGCCGGCTCGGCGTCGGTGATCCGGGTGAGCCGGCGGACAAAGACACCCGAGTCGCGGACGGCGATCTGGTCCTCGCCGCCGGTGTCGCCGAGCACCGCGCAGAGTCGCGCACCGGTGAAGGCGTCGAGGGTGTCCGGCAGGTCCACGAGGCCGGCCCAGCGGTCGGGGTGCTCCAGGGCGACCGCCCGGCCGAGGCCCCAGACGGCGGCAGCCGCCGGGTGCGGCGGTGGGTCGCCGGCGCCGACCGTGACGGCCCGCCGGGTCGCGCACCACAGCGGCGCTTCGACGCCGAGCGCGCCGAGCGCCTGCACCAGCAGCACTGTCCCGGTCACGCCGAGCGAGGTCGCGGGGTGCTCCGGGTGCGCGCGCTCGTCCAGCCCGAGCAGCGAGAGCACGGCTCCGGGCCCGTCGCCGGCGGGGAACACGGCCCGCAGCCGGTCGGCCAGCTCCGGCTCGTCGCCGGCCGCGTCGACCTCGACGGGTACGACGTCCGCGCCGACGCTGGCGAGCGCGCGGAGCACGTCGGCAACCAGCGGGTCCTCCGCCATGCCGGCGGGAACCGGAACCAGCCAGGCGCCGGTGAGCCTGGTGAGCGGCAGGTCCGACAGGGCGGGCCAGGTGATCCGGTAGCGCCAGCGGTCGATGTCCGGCGCGCCCGCGGAGTCTCTGGGGAAGACGGGCGGCGCGGGCCAGTACCGGCGGTGCTCGAAGGCGTACGTGGGCAGGTCGACGGTCGGCGTCCTCGCCAGGACCTTCGTCAGGTCGACGGGCAGGCCGATCGCGTGCGCGGTGGCCAGGTTCGTCAACAGCCGCGTCGGATCGTCGTCGCCCCGACGCAGGCTACCCAGCGTGTACCCGGTGACGCCCGTGTCGTCCAGGATCGCCGTCACCGGCATCGTCAACACCGGATGCGGGGAAATCTCCACGAACGTCGTGTGACCCGCCGCGACCGCCACCCGCACCGCCGCGTCGAACTGGACCGTCCGCCGCAGGTTCTCGTACCAGTAGTCCGCCGTCATCGACGCCGGATCCACCCAGTCGCCGGTCAACGTCGACACCAGACGGGTGTGACCCTGCTGCGGCCGCACGTCGGCCAGATCGGTACGAAGCTGCTCGGCGACCTCCTGCACAGATGGGGAATGCGACGCGTAGTCCACCGGAATCAACCGCGCCCTGATCCCCTCGGCCTGACACGCCTCCACCAGATCCGCCACCGGCTGCGGCGGCCCAGACACGACCACCGTGGACGGACCGTTCACCGCCGCGACGCCGACGCCGGGGAAGGCGGCCAGCCGCTCGGCGACCGCCTCGGCGGACAGGTCCACCGACGCCATCGTCCCCGTGCCCCGCAGCACGGCGAGGGCCCGCGACCGCAACGCCACCGTCCTGGCAGCGTCCTCCAGCGACAGAATTCCCGCCACGCAGGCCGCACCGATCTCACCCTGCGAGTGACCGACCACCGCCTGCGGCACCACACCCACGTGCCGCCACACCGCCGCCAGAGCGACACCCACCGCCCA